>NZ_JAGIQD010000007.1:0-323217 GCF_017815045.1 Burkholderia sp. CpTa8-5 | reverse complement strand
GCGCTTCACTTCGTTCGCAGTGACCAGCTTACGGCGGGACTTGCACCCGCAGGAGTGCGCCCATGCTGGGCGCACCATAAAAAAAACCCGCATCGCTGCGGGTCTTTTCTTTTGGCTGGAACGCGCATCGCTGCGCGCTCCGGACAATCGACCGAAGTCGATTACATGTCCATGCCCATGCCGCCCATGCCGCCCGGCATGCCGCCCGGCATCGGTGCATCTTCCTTCGGCAGTTCTGCGACAGCTGCGTCCGTCGTCAGCAGCAGGCCTGCAACCGAAGCTGCGTTCTGCAGTGCGGTGCGCGTGACCTTGGTCGGGTCGACGACGCCGGCTTCAACCATGTCGACGTACTCGCCCGTTGCTGCGTTGTAGCCGTAGTTGCCCTTGCCTGCAGCAACCGCCGCCACGACGACGCTGGCTTCTTCGCCGCCGTTCGTGACGATCTGGCGCAGCGGCTCTTCCATTGCGCGCAGCACGATCTTGATGCCGGCGTTCTGGTCGGCGTTCGCGCCGGTCAGGCCTGCGATCGCGGTGCGTGCGCGGATCAGCGCAACGCCGCCACCTGCAACGATGCCTTCTTCCACAGCTGCGCGCGTCGCGTGCAGTGCGTCTTCGACACGTGCCTTCTTTTCCTTCATTTCGACTTCGGTCGCAGCACCGACCTTGATCACTGCAACGCCGCCTGCCAGCTTGGCCACGCGCTCTTGCAGCTTTTCACGGTCGTAGTCCGACGTCGCTTCTTCGATTTGCGCGCGCACTTGCTTCACGCGTGCTTCGATGTTCACGGCTTCGCCTGCGCCGTCGATGATCGTCGTGTTTTCCTTGCCCACTTCGATGCGCTTCGCCTGGCCCAGTTCTGCCAGCGTTGCCTTCTCGAGCGTCAGGCCGGTTTCTTCCGCGACGACTTGACCGCCGGTCAGGATCGCGATGTCTTCCAGCATTGCCTTGCGACGATCGCCGAAGCCCGGCGCCTTGACCGCAACGGTCTTCAGGATGCCGCGGATGTTGTTGACGACCAGCGTGGCCAGTGCCTCGCCTTCGACGTCTTCAGCGATGATCAGCAGCGGACGGCCAGCCTTCGCGACTTGCTCGAGCACCGGCAGCAGATCACGGATGTTCGACACCTTCTTGTCGTGCAGCAGCACGAACGGGTTGTCGAGGACGGCGACTTGCTTGTCCGGGTTGTTGATGAAGTACGGCGACAGGTAGCCGCGGTCGAATTGCATGCCTTCGACGACGTCGAGCTCGTCGGCCAGCGACTTGCCGTCTTCGACGGTGATCACGCCTTCCTTGCCGACCTTGTCCATCGCTTCAGCGATGCGATCGCCGATCGACGAGTCGCTGTTCGCCGAGATCGAGCCGACCTGTGCGATTTCCTTGTTGGTCGTGCACGGCTTGCTGATCTTCTTCAGCTCTTCGACAGCCGCTGCGACTGCCTTGTCGATGCCGCGCTTCAGGTCCATCGGGTTCATGCCCGATGCGACGTACTTCATGCCTTCGCGAACGATCGATTGCGCGAGGACGGTTGCCGTCGTCGTGCCGTCGCCTGCGTTGTCGCTGGTCTTGGAAGCGACTTCCTTGACCATTTGCGCGCCCATGTTCTGGAGCTTGTCCTTCAGCTCGATTTCCTTCGCGACCGACACACCGTCCTTGGTGACCGTCGGGCCGCCGAAGCTGCGCTCGAGCACGACGTTGCGGCCCTTCGGACCCAGCGTGACCTTGACTGCGTTGGCGAGAATGTTCACGCCTTCGACCATCTTCGAACGGGCGGAATCGCCGAATACGACGTCTTTAGCTGCCATCTTCTAACTCCTTGAATTCTTGGGAATATGTACCGTCGGAGGACGCTTACTTGGCGTTGACCACGGCCATGATGTCTTCTTCGCGCATGACCAGCAGTTCCTGGCCGTCGACCTTCACGGTCTGACCTGCGTACTTGCCGAACAGGACACGATCGCCGACCTTCACGTCGAGCGCGATCGGGGCGCCCTTGTCGTCGCGCTTGCCCGGGCCGATGGCCAGGACTTCGCCCTGATCCGGCTTTTCAGCAGCGGCGTCGGGGATCACGATGCCCGAGGCGGTCTTGGTTTCCTGATCCAGGCGCTTGACGATCACGCGATCGTGCAAAGGACGAAGGTTCATATTCACTCCTCTCTTGACTGAGATTGAAGAACGCTTAGGGAAACTGCCCGGCTTGGCGCCCGGCAGAGAATTGTTAGCACTCTCGTGCAGCGAGTGCTAATTATATGGACGGGTTTTGACAAATTCAAGAAGGGAAACCGGAGGAATTTTCGGGGCGGCGACGCGGCGGGAAAAACCCACGAAAACAACAAAAACCCCTTTTAAAACAAAGCCATGTCGAATGAAACCGCCCCGACAGACGGGCCCATGCGGCCCGCTGATCCCATCCAGCCCCGTTTGGACACCGGGTAAGCCCGGAGTTGCCGGGACCGGTGACATCGCATCGAAAAAACCGCGCGGACGCCGATTTCGTCTGCCGCGCCGTGCTCGCTCGCCGGCGTCGCCGGGCCGATTTCACGCGTCGGCGCAGTCCGCGCCGGACAACGGCCGGAAGGTCCGGCCGTCCGTCTCGACGGTCGCGCCCAGCCGCCGCGCGAGCCCCTTCGCGCCTTCGCGCATCACGACGTCGTGGTTCCACCGGAACAGCGACCGCGCGAGCGGCTCCAGCCAGTTCATCCAGCCGTGCGTGCGGATGTGCCAGTCGTAGCGCACGACGGTGCGCGCGCCGTCGGCGGCGAACGACCAGCAGCCGTCGCCCTCGATCGCACCGCTCGCATGGCCTTCGAGCGCATGCGGCCGCTCGACGCGCCGCACGCGCATATCGAAGGTCAGCCGGTACGGCAGCGCCCCCTTCCACGTATACCGGTGTAACGCGCCGACGCCGCGCGCGTCGCCCGGCTCGAGCTCGACGGTGCGCACGGCGCCCTTCCACCAGTCGGGCCAGCGATCGACCTGGTAGATCGCGTCCCAGACCGCCGCGAGCGGCGCATCCACCCGCCAGGTCGTCGAAAACCGGTACTCCGCCATGCAGCCTCCGGCATGCGCGTTCAGGAACGCGGATCGGCGCGCCGTCAGGGCGCGAAGAAACGCTCGGGAAACGCGACGTCGATCTCCACGTCGTCGAGCGTCACGGTTTCGAGCGGCACCTCGTCGTCGCCCGCATAGCTGACGACCTTTAGCGGAAAGCCGTCCGCGGCGTCGAGCCACAACCGGTAGCGATGCACGCCGTCGATCGCGTGCGCGGGTGCGCCGGTGACCAGCACGCGCTGCGCGGTCCGGCCGCCGACGGCCTCCTCGCCTTCGGTCACCGTCGCACCGCCCTGCTGCAGCGCATGCACGTTGCGCAACAGTTCGCCGACGTCCGAGCGGTCGACCCGGTGGCCGGTGCGGTCGCGCACGAGCGGATTGGACGGCGACAGCGTCAGCGCGGGCGGCGCATGCGTGCCGAACGGGCGCAGCCTGACCTTGCCGTCGCCGGGATCGTACGCGAGCACCGCGCCGCGATGCGGCGACACGAAATCCATCCGGACGAAGCCCGGTTTCAGGTACGCGTAGCGGATTTCGGTGCGCTCGCCGTCGCGCGCCGACGAGCGGATCGTCGCGCGGTACGAGCGGACGTGGTCGAAATGCGCCTGCGCGACGGTCACGGGATCGGCGGTCATGCTCGCTCCTATCAGGCTCGCGGCCAGCAACGCGGCGATCACGGCGCCGCCTCGACTTCGAGCACGCCTTCCATCCCGCGCTCGCGATGGCTGCTGAAAAACAGCAGCCGGTGCGTGCAATAGTAGGCGAATCGCCCCGGCTGCTGCGGCGTGATACGAAACGTTCTCGGCGTGGTGCCGAGCTCGGTATGCACCGCGACGCCCGCCTGCGGCGGCGCGTCGATCTCGAAGCTGTGCGGCACCACGCCGGGCTCGGCCGATACGGTCAGCTCGACCGGCACGTGCGCGCGGACGATCACGTGGTTCGGCCGGAAGAAATAGCTGCCGCCGACGATCGTCACGCGCTGCACGCCATCGGCATCGACCGGCACGCGCACGGGCGCGTCGCCCTGCGCTCGCGCAAGCATCGTGCCCGCGACGACCGCCGTCAGCACCAACCCCTTCATCATCGCCGTCTTCATCGCCTGCTCCCTGCGGGCGCCGCGCGTCAGCCCTTCCACGCGTCGGTCGGCCCGCCCAGCGCACCGCATGCGTCGATCGCGAGCTCGCGCAGACGCCGTTCGTCGCCACGGCCGGACAGCGCATAACCCATGCCGCGATCCGACCAGAAATACGTGTAGCGGCCGTTCGCCGACAGCGCGTGCGGCGCGAGACGCCGCGCATCGTATGCGGTCATGTACAGCGTCACGCGCGCACCGTCCGCGCGCTGGTACATGAGCTGCGCGGCCGGCCCCGCGTCGCCGGGCAGCAACCGGCCGCCCAGCAGCGCGTAACCGTATTCGTCGAGCGACGGCGCGCGCACCGGCCGGCCGACGCGCGCCGACAACCACGCGGCGAGACGCTCGGGATCGTTCGCGCCGACTTCCACCGGATGCTCGCGGTCGGCCGCGTACACCGCGTAGGCGACATCGGCGCGCGCGGCGAACGCCGGTTCGCGGCCGAATGCCGCCCAGCCCGCATGCAGCGCGACACCGATCAGCAGCCCGGCCGCCAGCCCCGCGAACGCATGCGCGACCGCGCGCCAGCGCGGCGCGCGGCGCTGCACGAACAACGCGGGCGCCGCGCCCGGCAGCGGGAACAGCGCCTTCAGCGCATCGCGCTGCGCGCGGTAATGCGCGAATCGTTCGGCTTCCTGCGGATCGGCCTGCAGGCGCGCGAGCACCTCGCGCCGCTCGTGCCCGGACAGTTCGCCGTCCAGCAGCGCGGACAGCAGTTGCGCCGACGCATCGTCTCCCTGCTCGTTCGAAGGCTTGCGCGGATCGTCCATCATGGCTTCCCGATCACCCGTAACGTGGCCGTGCCGTGCGTCGACGGCGCGTCCGACAGCAACGCGCGCATCTGCGCGCGCGCCCGCGCGAGCCGCGACATCACCGTGCCCACCGGCACGCCGAGCACCTGCGCGGCATCGCGATAGCTCAACTCCTCCAGCGCGACCAGCAGCAGCACCTCGCGCTGTTCGACCGGCAGCCGGTACAGCGCACGCTGCACGTCGCGCAACTCCAGCCCGCCGACCTCGCCGGCCGGCGCGGCCATCGTCTGCCACGGTGCCGTCGCGTCGTCGACCGCGATCTCGTGCCGCGCGCGCAACTGGTCGATGAAGCGGTGCCGCAGCAGCGTCAGTAACCATGCGCGCAGGTTGCCGCCGTCGCGCGGCGGCCGGTTCAGCGCACGCTCGAGCGTGTCCTGCACGAGATCGTCGGCCCACGCGCGCTCGCCCGTCAGCGCACGCGCATAGCGCGTGAGATGCGGAAGCCATACCAGCAGGTCCGATTCATAGCTCATCGGGGCGCCTCGCGCGTCGCCGCGCGGTCACGGTCACGGCCGCGCGACGTGCCACATGCCGCCGATTCCATCGCCGCTCGCGTCGCCGGCCTTGCGGTCCATCTTCCAGCGATACAGCGGGCGGCCGCGGTATGCCCATTGCTTTTTGCCGTCGTCGCGGGCGACGAGGCTCAGCGCGCCCGACGCCCTGTCGTACGCGTCGGCGAGCGCGGGCGGCCAGTTCGCTGCGCATGTGCCGTCGCACATGCTCTTGCCCGGCGCATCGCGATCGAACACGTACAGCGTCATGTGCGCTTCGTCGACCAGTTTCCCGTCGCCGACCTGGGGCGGTTCCGCGGCCGCCGGCCGCACGATCGCCACCGTCAGCGCGGCAGCGAAGAGCATCCGTTTCATTCCCGTTCTCCTTGGCGTCGTGTCGCGACACGGTGCCGCCGAACGGGACGATCGGCTGCGTCGCGATCATTATCCCGCCGGCCGGCTGTGCCGGAACTCGGTATGTAAACGGACGGCGGCGGCCGGTTATTCCATGCGGCGGCGCGACGAGTGGCGGCGATCATTCATGCGACGAAAGCACGCGGGAAGCCTGAATGTCTTTCTTGTCGATTGGCAGATCATTTTCGACGGCGCGGATTTCGACCACCCGGGCAGCAGAACGAAAAACCGTGAAATACGCGCATTGCCATCGGCGCGTGCCGGCGACCGACGCCGCAACTGCGCGCGGCCGGTTCAACTGAAACGGGCGGGCCGGTACGGATGGGGATCGATATAGGTCGGCGCGCCCGTCATCATTTCGGCGAGCAGGCGGCCGGTCGCGGGCCCAAGCGTGAGCCCGTGATGGCAGTGGCCGAACGCGAACCACAAATGGCGATGGCGCGGCGCGGGCCCGATCACCGGACGCATGTCGGGCGTGCACGGCCGCATCCCGAGCCACGGTTCCGGATCGAGCCGCTCGCCGATGCCGAACGCGTCGCGCGCCAGCGGTTCGGCGCGCGCGAGTTGCACGCCGGTCGGCGGCGCATCACGCGGCGCGATCTCGACGCCCGTCGTCAGCCGCAGGCGGCCGCCTTCCATCGGCGCGACGACGAAACCGGCCTCGGTATCGCACACGGGCACGTTCAGCGGCGTGCGCGTCGGCCGGTAATGCATGTGATAGCCGCGCTTCGCGCGCAGCGGAATCCGGTAGCCGAGCGGCGCGAACACCTGATCGGACCACGGCCCGAGCGCGACCACGGCCGAGCGCGCCGAGATCGGCCCGTGTTCGGATCGGACCTGCCAGCCGTCATCGACCTGCACGAGCGTCGTCGCGTCGCCGTGCACGAACGTGCCGCCGTCGCGCTCGAACAGCCGCGCATAGGCCTTGGTCAGCCCGCCCGGGCTCGACACGGTCTTCGGATCCTGCCAGTGGAAGGCGCCGCAGAAGGCGTCGCCGATACCGGGCTCTCGCGCGCACAGCGCATGCGCGTCGAGCACGGTCATCCGCAACCCGTGCGCGGCGGCGACCTGCTGCTGCGCGCGCGCTTCCGCGTCGAACAGCCCCGGTGAACGGAACGCCTCGATCCATCCGCCGTCGTGCACGAGCGGCTGCGCGTCGGTGCGTGCGAGCAGCGCATCGTGCTCGACGACGCTCGCCGCGACGAGCGGCAGCAGGTCGCGCGCGGCGGCCGCGAGCCGCTGCGGCGACGATTCGCGCCAGAAGCGCGCGAGCCAGCCCGCATACGCAGGTAGCGCGCGGTAATCCCAATAGAGATCGACCGAACGGTTGCGCGCGTAGCGCAGCAGCGTGCCGAGCCGGCGCGGAAACGCATACGGCACGACCGACGAGCGCTCGATCAGCCCCGCATTGCCGTGGCTGGTTTCCTCGCCGGGCGCGCGCCGGTCGACGAGCGCGACGCGCAGCCCGCGATCCTGCAGATGCAGCGCCGACGACACGCCGACGATGCCGGCCCCCAGAACGATGACGTCGAAATCCATGGTCCCCCGCACTGCGTCGAGATGGGATGCGCCGCGCGCCGGCCCGGCGGGCGGCACGCGGCGGCGCTTACTTCGCGATGATGTCGCGCTTGAAGTACTTCTGCGACAGCGCGCTCAGCGTGCCGTCCTTCTTCAGCGCATCGAGCGCACCGACGATCTTCGCCTGCAGCGCCTTGTCGTTCTTGCGCATCCCGAAGCCGGTGCCTTCGCCGAGCGTCGCCGGATCCTTCAGCGGCTCGCCGACGATCCGGTAGTCGCGGCCGGCCGGCTTGTCGAGGAAGCCGTCCTGCGCAGTCTGCGCTTCCTGCACGGCCGCGTCGAGACGACCCGCGACGAGATCGGCGTAGATCTGGTCCTGATCCGGGTACGACACGACGTCCACGCCCGCATTGGCCCAGTGCGCCTTCAGGAAATCCTCCTGCGACGAGCCCTGCAGCACGCCGACGTGCTTGCCGCGCAGGCTCGCGACGTCGGGCTTCAGCGGCGAGCCGTGCTTCGCGACCATCACGATCGGCACCACGTAGATCGCCGGCGTGAAGTCGATGCTTTGCTTGCGCTTCGCGGTGATGTTCATCGCCGAGTTGATCGCGTCGAACTTGCGCGCCTGCAGCGCCGGGATCAGCCCGTCGAACGCGTTCTCGACCCACACGCACTTCATGTTCAGCTTCGCGCACACCGCATTGCCGACGTCGACGTCGAAACCCTGCAGCTGACCGGCCGGCGTCTTGCTCTCGAACGGCGGATAGGCGGCTTCGATCCCGAAGCGCAACGTGGTCTGTTCCGCATGGGCCGTGACGGCCGCGCACGCGAGCGCCGCAGCGGCGCAGAGGGAAAGTTTCCAGTTCATGACGGTCCTTCTGTTCTGGAGTGAGGCGATGAAGATCGGTCGCACGACGCCCTCGGTCGGACGCCGGGTCGGGATTCGGCGCAGGCGGCCGCCGCATGGCGACGTGTCGGGCTCTGCACGTGAAATATAGACTCAAAGTCTACTATAGACTATAGGGGATACGAGGAGATCGCCGTGTTGCTCGACGCCGAAATTTCGTCGCCCGAGCCAAAACATCGTTGATTCTGTGGCGTTTTTCATGATCCCAGCACCGCCACGACGTCTCGAAAAGAAAAATTATCCCGATTTCGTTTGTCTATATTAGACTTTTAGTCCACAACGAACCCCGCCGGACACCGTCTTTCGAGACTTTCTGTCCAGCCCGCACCGGAGATGTCCCGATGACGCAACCCCGCCCCAGCCTGCCGCTGACCGTCGACGAAGCCGCGGTGCGCGCGGCGCTGCCGTCGCTCGACGTGCTCGGCACGCTGCGCCGCATGTTCGCGTCGCTCGCCGCGGCGCGCGCGGTGCAACCGCCGCAGACGCTCACGCCGTTTCCCGACCAGGCCGGCGACTTCATCACGTATCTCGGCGCGCTCGCCGACCAGCAGGTATTCGGCGCGAAGCTGTCGCCGTATGTCGTGACAGGCGGCAAACCCATCGTCACCGCATGGACCGCATTGATGTCGATGCAAACCGGCCGGCCGCTGATGTGGTGCGACGCCGGGCTGCTGACCGTCGAACGCACGGCCGGCACGACGGCGCTCGCGATCGACTGCCTCGCGCCGCGCAACGCGCGTCATCTGGCGATCGTCGGCGCGGGCGCGGTCGGCCTCGCGCACCTGCGGCACACGGCGGCGCTGCGCGACTGGGACACGATCCGCGTGTACTCGCCCGCGCTGGCCGGCGATACGGCACTGCAGGCGAGCCTCGCCGCGCTCGACCCGCGCGCACGCGCGGCGGCGAGCGTCGAGGCGTGCGTACGCGACGCGGACGTGGCGATGCTGTGCACGTCGTCGGGCACGCCCGTGCTCGGCGACGGGATGCTCACGCGCGCCGCGCTCGTCACGTCGATCAGCACGAACGTCGCGCGCGCACACGAAATCCCGCCCGCGTGGCTGCCGGACATGGACGTCTACTGCGACTACCGGCACACGACGCCCGCGAGCGCCGGCGAGATGCAGATCGCGGCGGCCGAGCACGGCTGGGATGCCGGCCGGATCGCCGGCGACCTGCCCGCGCTCGTCGCCGGCACCTGCGCGGCGCCGTCGCGCACGCGTCACGCATTCTTCCGCTCGATCGGCCTCGGGCTCGAGGACATCGCGATCGCGCACGCGCTGTACACGCATCTGACGCGCGGATGAGCGCCCCGCGCGCGCGGGGCCGATACAATGGCGCAACCGCCGCGGCGGCCGCGCGCGGGCGCACGGGCATGCCGGCCGACGGTGCGCCGGCCCGCCGGCCCGACACGCTGCCCGGCTCCCGCCCACCCGAGATCGCGATACCGATGCGCAAGAAGAAATCTCCCGTCAAAGACCTGCTGCTCACCCGCTATGCGCCGATCGCCGACGGTATCGCCGCGCTGTTCTTCCCGTACGCGGAAGTCGTGATCCACGACCTGCACGACCAGACGGTGCTGTATCTGGCGAACAACCTGTCGAAGCGCGAGGTCGGCGACGATTCCGCGCTCGAGGAAATCGATCATTCGGCGCGCGAGCGCGTGATCGGCCCGTACGAGAAGCTGAACTGGGACGGCCGGCGGATGCGCTGCGTGAGCAACGTGCTGTTCGACGACGAAGCCCGCCCGGCCGGGATGATGTGCATCAACTTCAACATCGCGGTGTTCGACGAGGTGCGCGCGACGCTCGACCTGTTCATCAAGGGCGCGGGCGTCGTCGCGCAGCCCGACGAGCTGTTCCGCGACGACTGGCAGGAGCGCATCAATACGTTCCTGCACGGCTGGCTGCGCGAGCGGCAGGTCGGGCTGAACGGGCTCACGCGCGAGCATCGGCGCGAACTCGTCGAGGCGCTGTACGCGGAAGGCGCGTTTCGCGGCAAGAGCGCGGCGAACTACGTCGCGAACGTGCTCGGAATGGGGCGCGCGACGGTCTACAAGCATCTGAAGCATCTGAAGGAAACGCAGGGCGACGCCTGAGCGCGATGCGGCGGGCGTGATGACGGCACGCTCCGTTCACCGGTACCGGGCTGCCGATGCCGCGTCCAGGCTTCGCGATGCGCGGGCGCGGCCCGGATTCCGCACGGGCCTGCGGACGACGGAGCCCGGAAGCATAAAGTGATATAGTCGCAGTTACATTTTTTGCCGCCCCAGACCACCCATGACGACCGCTCCCGCCCCGACCGCCCCCCCGACCCTGACCGTCGAAATCTGGTCCGACCTGATCTGCCCATGGTGCTGGATCGGCAAGCGCCGTTTCGACGAGGCGCTGGCCGCGTTCGCGCACGCCGACCGCGTCGACGTCGCGCTGCGCGCGTACCGGCTGATGCCCGGCCAGCCCGTCGAGCCGGTCGAGGCGATGCTCGCAGGCAAATACCGGATGGCGCCCGCACAGGTCGACCAGATGCTGCGCCAGGTGACCGAGGCGGCCGCGAGCGTCGGGCTGCGCTACGACCTGCCCGGCACGCTCGTCGGCGACACGCTCGACGGCCATCGGCTCGTGAAGCTCGCGCACGCGTCGGGCCGCGCGCATGCGCTGACCGAGCGCCTGTATCGCGCGTATTTCTGCGAGCACGGCTCGCTGTTCGATCATGCCGCGCTGACCGAATTCGCGGTCGAAGCCGGGCTCGAGCGCTCGGCCGTCGAAGCGGTGCTGCACAGCGACGCGTACCGCGACGAAGTCGAGGCCGACATCGCGCGCGCCGCGCAGATCGGCGGGCGCGGCGTGCCGCTGTTCGTATTCGGCGGCCGCTACGCCGTATCGGGCGCGCAGCCGGCCGACGCGTTCGCGCAAGCGCTCGACCACGCGTGGCGCGACGGCGTCGTCGAACTCGACGGCAGCGACGCGGCCGCCTGCGGCCCCGACGGCTGCGAATTGCCGGGGCGCGCGTAACGCGCATCCCGCTTCACGCGCGCCGGGCCGCACACGCCACTACGCGACGCTCCTGCCACAAACCGACAGGAAGCCCGCGCCGGTGGCATCTACAATGCATCCTTCCATATAACGAGAAGGCTGCGAGCCCATGACCCACGGGATTCACGGCGAGAAGCGCTGGTACGCGCTGATCGTGCTCTGCCTCGGCGTGCTGATGATCGTGCTCGACAGCACGATCGTGAACGTTGCGCTGCCGTCGATCAGCACCGATCTCCACTTCACCGAAACGGCCCTCGTGTGGGTCGTCAATGCATACCTCCTGACATTCGGCGGCTGCCTGCTGCTCGGCGGCCGGCTCGGCGACCTGTACGGCCAGCGACGCATGTTTCTCGCGGGCCTCGTCGTGTTCACGCTCGCGTCGCTCGCATGCGGGCTCGCGCAATCGCAGGCGATGCTGATCGCCGCGCGCGCGGTGCAGGGGCTCGGCGGCGCGGTCGTGTCGGCCGTCTCGCTGTCGCTGATCATGAACCTGTTCACCGAGCCCGGCGAACGCGCTCGCGCGATGGGCGTCTACGGCTTCGTGTGCGCGGGCGGCGGCAGCATCGGCGTGCTGCTCGGCGGGCTGCTGACGAGCTCGCTGTCGTGGCACTGGATCTTCCTCGTCAACCTGCCGATCGGCGTCGCGGTCTACGCGATGTGCGCCGCGCTGCTGCCGCGCACGCGTGCGGCGGCCGGCACCGCGCGGCTCGACGTGGCGGGCGCGATCACGGTGACGGCATCGCTGATGCTGGCCGTCTACGGAATCGTCGGCGGCAACGAGGCCGGCTGGCTGTCGACGCAGACCGTCGCGTTGATCGGCGCGGCCGTCGTGCTGCTCGCGCTGTTCATCGCGATCGAGTCGCGCGCCGCGCACCCGCTGATGCCGCTTACGCTGTTCGCCGCGCGCAACGTCGCGCTCGCAAACGCGATCGCCGTGCTGTGGGCGGCCGCGATGTTCGCGTGGTTCTTCCTGTCCGCGCTGTACATGCAGCGCGTGCTCGGCTACGGGCCGCTGCAGGTCGGCCTCGCGTTCCTGCCGGCGAACCTGATCATGGCGGCGTTCTCGCTCGGGCTGTCGGCGCGGATCGTGATGCGCTTCGGGATCCGCGGCCCGATCGCCGCCGGCCTGCTGATCGCGGCGTGCGGCCTTGCGCTGTTCTCGCGCGCGCCGGTCGACGGCGGTTTCGTGTGGCACGTGCTGCCCGGCATGACGCTGCTGGGCATTGGTGCAGGCGTCGCGTTCAATCCGGTGCTGCTCGCCGCGATGAACGACGTCGATCCGGCCGATTCCGGGCTCGCGTCGGGGATCGTCAACACCGCGTTCATGATGGGCGGCGCGCTCGGGCTCGCGGTCCTCGCGAGTCTCGCCGGCGCACGCACCGATGCGCTCGCGGCAGCGCAAGCGGCGCCGCTCGACGCACTGAACGGCGGCTACCACGCGGCCTTCGCGTTCGGCGCGGCGTTTGCGGCCGTGGCCGCGCTGACCGGTTTCGCGCTGCGCATCCGGCCGCCACGCGCGGTCGAAGGTGCCGGGCCCGCGATGCACTGACCGTCGATGGGCGGGCCGGAACCGGCATCGAGTCAGGGCGCGCACTGTCGCGCCCTTTTTATGCGCGCCCGGATACACGGCGTCGGCCCCGGTTCGTCATCGCTTTCAGACCGGTCGTCATCGTCGGCCGCGCCCCATTCAAACGCCCGTTTTACGTCCCGCCGGCCGCCTGCGGTGCAGACCTTCCCGGCCGATTTTTAACGCAGTCGTACATTGACGCGCCACTTTTGCGACAATGGCGGACTTTGACGCGCGCGCAGCGCCGCGGCCGCGCGCCGCCGCCGAACGCCACCTAACCGCCTGCCTCCGATGTCGCTTCCCCATATCGATCTGCTGTACTCGCTGTCCGGCCTGTTCGTCGGCATTCTCGTCGGCCTGACGGGCGTCGGCGGCGGTTCGTTGATGACGCCGATCCTCGTGCTGCTGTTCGGCGTCCACCCGGCGACGGCGGTCGGCACCGACCTGCTGTACGCGGCCGCGACCAAGGCCACCGGCACGCTCGTCCACGGCCTGAAAGGCTCGGTCGACTGGCGCATCACGGGCCGACTCGCGGTGGGCAGCGTACCGGCCGCGGCGCTCACGCTGTGGTGGCTGCACACGCACGGGATGAACACGCCGGGCACCGCGCGGATGATCCAGCTCGTGCTCGGGGTCGCGCTGCTGCTCACGTCGCTCGCGCTGATCTTTCGCCCGCAGCTCACGGCATTCGCCGCGCGCAACCCGCTCACGCCGAACCCCGCGCGCACGCTGTGGTCGACCGTGCTGACGGGCGCCGTGCTGGGCGTGCTCGTGTCGATGACGTCGGTCGGCGCCGGCGCGATCGGCGTGACCGTGCTCCTGCTGCTGTACCCGCTGCTGGCGACGACCCGCATCGTCGGTTCCGACATCGCGCATGCGGTGCCGCTCACGCTGGTCGCGGGCATGGGCCACTGGCTGCTGGGCTCGGTCGACTGGTCGATGCTGCTGTCGCTGCTGCTCGGTTCGCTGCCCGGCATCGTGATCGGCAGCCTGCTGTCGGCGCGCGCACCCGAGCGGCTGCTGCGCAACCTGCTCGCGTCGACCCTGGTGGCGGTGGGCGTGCGGCTCGTGCTGGCGTAAGCGGGCGCCGCTCCGCCCTTCCCACGGCCACGTCTTTTCCCGGCCGGCGCAATCACACGCCGCGCCGTCATCCGTGACAAAAGCAAAACAGCCCGACCGGCCTGCGCCGATCGGGCTGTCGTCCATCCGGGGCGGCGTCCGCCGCCCTCGCCGCTTACTGCCCCTGCTGCTGCAGTTTCTGCTGCTTCATCTGCTGCGTGCGCGCCTGCAGCTTCAGCACGCGTTGCAGCGCAGTACGGTTCGCGAGAATGCCGTCGTAGAAGTTGGCGAGATCGCCCTTCAGCGCGGTCCGCGACGCGTCGTTCAGGTAGATCATGTGGCCCGACGGGTAGTTCTTGATCGTCAGGTTCTGCGCCTTCAGCGTCGGATCGAGCGGCATCTGCGCGAGCGTCAGCTCCGTCTGGTGGAACGGCGTGACGGCGTCGAAATAACCGTTCGCCGACAGCACCTTCAGGTCCGGGTTCACGCTCATCGTCGACGCCAGGTCGCCGGCCGTGTACAGCGTATTGCCGCCGCCCTTGTTCGCGCCGGTCGGGTCCGTGTGGCTGAAGTCCCAGTTGTTGAAGACCTGGTCGTTCAGGTCCACGAACGACGACGTCGACGTGTACTTGAGATCGGTGTTGATGTAGCTGTTCCACAGCACCGTGTACGCGCCGCCGACGTTCGTGATCGACGGATCGTTGCTGCCCGAGTTCGGCAGGATGTACGGCGCGATGCCCTTGCCCGTGAAGTTCGCGCGACCGTCGTACTGGCCGATCTGCGTGCCCGGCACGAGCGTCAGGAAGAACGTGTACGGCGGGTTGTCGTTCGACGACGGCACGTTGCCGAGCGCAGCCGGGTTGCCGAAGGTCTGGATCAGCGACGTCGGGTCCGTGCCGATGTACGCGCCCATCTGCTGCGCGGTCGAGAGCTTCAGGTTCAGCCGCACGTTCACGAAGCCGCCGTCCTGCGGATTCGGCTTCTGCGCAAGCGGCGCGAGCGTGTTGTCCGCGTAGTGGCGGGCCTGGACCATGTACGCGTCGAGATCGGTCGGCGTCGGGTTGAGCGTCGTCTTCTTCCAGTAGAACGCATCGGCCGCGAGCGTCGGGAACGTGCCCGGCGCGGACAGCGCGTTCGCGTAGTCGAGGATCGACGACTGCAGCGTGATCCCGTTCAGGTCGATGCCGTCCTCGTGCAGCACCCACGACACGACCGCGCTGCGCGCGGTGCCGTACGACTCGCCGTACAGGAACTTCGGCGAATTCCAGCGCGAGTACTTGGTCAGGTAGCGCTGGATGAAGCGGTCGATCGAGCGCGCATCCTGGTCGGTGCCCCAGAAGTCCTTGTTCTTCGCCGGCGCGATCGCGGTCGAGTAGCCGGTGCCGACCGGGTTGATGAACACGAGGTCGGTGCGGTCGAGCAGGCTGTCCGGGTTGTCGAGCAGCTTGTACGGCGCGGGCGGCGTGAAGTTCGGGAACGACGACTGCAGGCGCTTCGGCCCGTACGAGCCGAGCAGCAGGTAGACCGACGACGAGCCGGGGCCGCCGTTGTAGAAGAACGTGACCGGGCGCGGCTTCGACGGGTCGGGATTGTCCTGCGTGTACGCGACGTAGAACATCTTCGCGTTCGGCGCCGACGTGATCGGATCGATCGTCGTCAGGTGGCCCGTGGTGGCCGTGTACTGGATCGTCTTGCCGCCGATCGCGACCTGGCGGTGCACGACCGCCGCGCCTTCGGTCGAATCCGTGACCGCGTCGTTCGGCCCGGTGCCGTATACGTCGGTGTCGACGTACGGCTGGTCGGCCGGCGTGGCGACCGTTGCGTTGGTGGTGGCCGACGTGCTGCCGCTCGTCGTCGCGGCCGCGGTGGCGGCCGACGCGCTCGGGCTCGGCCCGTCGTCGCCGCCGCATCCCGTGACGAGCAGCGCCGCGGCCGCGGCGGCGGCGAGCGGTACGCTCAAGGTCGTTCCGAATAGCGCGAAACCGTCTTTCAAGGACTTCCGTGTCGTCATTATTGCCTCTCGAACAGAACGATAAATACCGCCGGTCGCAAAGGATCATTTGCGCCGGCGCTCCGCACCGGGAATGCATTCGTTATGCGACGCATTCCGAGTTTTTTACCGGATCGGCAAATACCGATCGGCACGATTTACCCCACCCATGTTTTTTGCAACCGCACAATGGCATCCATTCCATTGCCAATGACAATTCAATGATTCGACGCAATACGGATTCATTCCGCGGATTCGCAGGCACAACAAAGCGCCGGACCAAATAATGCCCCGCAAGGCCCGCCCGGCAAGGCGCCTTTACTTCGAACAGGCGAACGATCCCGTTCGGCGAGATACCAATTAATCGCGAAACGGCGATCAATCTCGACTCGAGCCGATTGAATAAAATCGAAAGGATCAGTTAATTGAAAGGAAAGGAATATTGTCGTATCTGGAATTTATTAAATTAAGTGAAAATACCGGCGCATAATAGGTTCCGGATTTATCGCCGTAAAGTAAGAATTTGTTACAGCGCTCGCCATTCGGATAAAAGGCAGTCCGGGACCGATTCCAGACGACGCAAATGAAAAAGCCGGACGGCTGTCCGGCTTGTTGAAGGCGGCGGGTTGAGCGCCGTCAGAGCGGCACGTCGATCGTGCCGACGCCGACGGAAATCGCGTTCGCGCCCGGCGCGGCCGAGATCGGCGGCAGGTTCGCGCTCGTCAGCGCGGGCGCGGCGCCCGGCGTGCCGCCGCGCGGCACCGTGCGGATCACCTGCGACGGCGGCAGCGGCGCGCCGTTCTTCAGGCGCTTCCACATCAGGTTCAGCGCCTGCACGTTGTAGTAGTGAACCGGCACGAAGCGCGTGTCGAAGCCCGGCACCGACAGGAACGCGTCGAAGTGCTGGCCGTTCGTCACTTCGTAGAACACCAGCTGGCTGCGCCCGGCTTCGCTGATGCCGTTCTGCGCGACGTACGCGCGCGACGCGTGGTTCACGGGCACGAGCGCGTCGCTGCGGCCTTGCACGATGATCGCCGGCTTGCCGTGCAGGTTCGCGTTCACGCGCACCGCGTCGACGTTCGCGGGCATCCCGAGCATCCCGTTCGTCCACAGCTGGCGCAGGCACAGCGCGCCCGCGAAGCTCGCATCGGGCGTCGCGAGCCGGTGGTCGACGCCCGCGCCGTTGTTGAACACGAGATTGATGCCGGCCGTCGGCGGCACGCCGTTGCCGACGCCGAACACGGCCGGCATCGGCGACGCGGCGGGCGCCGCGACCGCGCCCGTCGCCGCGTTCGTCGTCGCGAAGCTGAAGTTGCACAGGTTGTCGGTGACGCGCGAGCGCGTGTACGCGTTCGCATAGGTGACCGCGATCGCGGGAATCGCCTGCGAATCCCACATCGCCGCCTGCAACAGGTCGGAATCGGCCAGATAGCCGGCCGCATGGAGCTGCGCGAGCGCGTCGGCCGCCTGGCTCTGCGTGTCGGCGCCCGCCACCAGCCCGGCCGCGGCGAGCGTTGCGCAGCGCTGCGTGCGGATCGACTGCGTGGTCGCGGACGGCAGCGCGCTCAGGTACGGCGCGCCGGCGAGCGACGCCGACGCGGCCGCGCACGGTTCCAGCAGGTTCGCGAGCGTCGCGTAATCGGCCAGCGGCCGGCCGAACGACGGCGCCGGCTGGCCGCCCGTCCGGACGACCGCATTCGGCGCCATCCGCACGTTGATTTGCGGCTCGCCGACCACGACCGCGGTAATCCAGCCGCGGCTGTCCTGCTCGGCCGCCGCGAGCGACGCGCCGCCGCCGTTGCTGACCGACGCGGCGATCGTCGTGATGTCGCCCGCGCGATAGCGCACGGCGTGATGCGTGCCGTCGATCAGCGGGCCGAACTGCTCGTTGAGCGCCCAGTATGCGAATTCGACCGCCTGCAGCGTCACGCGCCCCCAGTCCTGTTCCGGATTCTGTTGCGAATGCGCGTGCTTGAACGCATAGCGGTTCGGGAAGCGGCCGTTGAACGCGGCGAGATCGCCGCTCGTCACGTTCGCGGTGAACAGGCTCGCGGTGCCGGCCAGCACCGCGTCGGCGAGCGTGCCGTCGATCAGCGTGACGGTGTCGGAGCCGAGCTCGTGCGCGCCGTTGCCGCCGCCCTTGTCGTTGTAGGCGACCGCGCAGCCGCGCTTGAGCGCCCATTCGCCGGCCGCGGAAATCGCGCCGTACACGCCCCGCGAGCCGGACGACGTCGCGGTGACGATGCAGGGCTGTGCGGGATTGAAGCTGGCAGGCACCTGCACGAGCAGCGTCACGTTCTTGGCGCCGCTGCCGTCGTCGGCATACGCGAGATATTCGGTGCCGGGGATCTTGCCTTCACCGAGCGTGTCGTTGCCGTCGAGGTCGACGTTCGGCCCCCAGAAGCGGCCGTAGCCGCCGTTCGCGCTCATGTCGACGAGCGCGCGGTAGTTCGACCAGATCGCGAGGCGGCGCAATTCGGCGCTCGTCGGCCGCGACGGGTTCGCGAAGCCCGGCGCGGTCGCCGCCGCGAGGCCCGTCTTGCCGAGGCCGGCCGTCAGCAGGTCGTCGCTCGCGCCGTCGTAGGCCGTCGTGCGCACGCTGCCGGACACGAAGCCGGGCAACCGGTTGCGCTCGGCCGACTCGTCGCCGTTGCAGGCGCCGAGCATCGCGACTGCGGCCAGCGCCGCCCCCCACACCACCCGCTTGCCCCACCCGAACTTCGTCATCGCCGCCCCCTCGATATCGTTATCGGTCCGTCGCCGCGCCGCGCGCGGCTGTCGGCCCCCTGAAGCGCAAACGGGCCCCGGCATGCCGGGGCCCGCCTGAAACGGGCGCGCGCGGCGCTCGCGCGCCGCCGCCCGGCGTTACTGCTGCTGAACCGTCAGCTTGTTCGTGACCGACGTCACACCGCTCACGCCCTTCGCCGCCTCTTCCGCCTTGTCGATCTGAGCCTGGTCGGGCACCGTGCCCTCCAGCGTGATCGCGCCGCCCTTCGAGCGCACGACGAGGTTCGCCACGTCGATGCCGCCTGCCTTCGTAATGGCCTTGCGCACCGCATAGCCGAGCTTGCGGTTCGCCTTCTTCGCGGTTTTCGCGGCGGCTTTCGGCGCGCTCGTCGCGGCCGCCGGCGCTTCCGTTGCCGCTGCGTCGCTCGACTGCGCATATACGCTGCCCGACAGACAGGCCGCCACGGCGGCGACGCCCAACGCTCTCAACACGATCGACTTCATGCTATCTCCTTATCACTCCGGAACGGCCGTGCACAGTACGGCCGGATACCCCCAAAAACAGCCGGCCCGCGCGCGAACGGGCGGGACAGCCGGTGTTTTCCACGGCGATACGAGAGAGGCGTCACGGGCCGGCGGCCGGCGCACGCAAAAGCGGGCCGGTCGGGCCGGGCAGCCGCCGGCCGGACGCGCCCGGCCTCATGACGTGCCGGGTCGCGCGCGAATCGGGCGCGGCTGCGTCGCACAATGTAATCCAGCGCCCGCCGAAGCGCAAAGCTTTTGACGCCGGGATGCCCGCCGCCGTCGCGGTGCCGCGGTGCAATACCGCCCCGACTCGCGCAGGCGCAGGGAAACCGGGTACCATCGCCGCGAGAATCCGCATCGTCCCGCGACGACCGTCACCGATGCGTCACGCCAGCGTCATCCGCCGATCCCATGAAGCCTGCCCGTCCCCGCCCGCCGCGCCGCATCCTCGCCCGCTTCGTCGCCGTGTCGTGGCGCGACCTCGCGCTGTCGATCGGCCCGACCGTGCTGCTCGCCGGCGCGGCCGTCTGGCTCGCGGTCAAGCTGATCCAGCCGGCGCCGCCGTCCACGCTCGTGATCTCGGCCGGGCCACCCGGCAGCACGTACTGGAACGCCGCGCAGAAATACAAGACGATCCTCGCGAAAAACGGCGTCACGCTCGACGTTCAATCGTCCGAAGGTTCCGCGCAGAACCTCGCGCGGCTGTCGAACCCGAACGCGCCGGTCGACGTCGGCTTCGTGCAGAGCGGCATCGGCCCGAAGGAGCGCGACGAGCATCTGGTGTCGCTCGGCAGCATCGGCTACGTGCCGCTCGCGATCATGTACCGCGGCCCGGTCGTCGCGCGCCTGTCCGATTTCAAGGGCAAGCGGCTCGCGCTCGGCGCCGAAGGCAGCGGCGCGCGCGAACTGAGCCTCGCGCTGCTGAAGATGAACGGCATCGTGCCGGGCGGCCCGACCGAGTTGCTGCCGACCGCCGGCGAGGACGCCGCGACCGCGCTGCTCGACGGCAAGATCGACGCCGCGTTCCTGTCCGGCGACTCGACGCAGATCCCGGTGATGGCAAAGCTGTTCCGCGCGCCCGGCGTGCACGTATATTCGTTCACGCAGGCCGAGGCGTACGCGCGGCGCTTTCCGTATCTGACCGCGATCACGCTGCCGATGGGCGTCTACGATCTCGGCCGCAACCTGCCGCCGGCCGACATCCACACGGTCGCGCCGACGATCGAACTCGTCGCGCGCGACTCGCTGCACCCGGCGCTGTCCGACCTGCTGATCGAGGCCGCGCGCGAAGTGCACGGCCACGCGACGATCCTGCAGCACGCGGGCGAATTCCCGTCGTCCGTCACGCGCGGCTTTCCGCTGTCCGACGACGCCGCCCGCTACTACAAGTCGGGCAAGAGCTTCCTGTACCGGCGGCTGCCGTTCTGGGTCGCGAGCCTCGTCGACCGGCTGCTGGTCGTGGTCGTGCCGCTGATCGTCGTGCTGATCCCCGGGCTGCGGCTCGTGCCGTCGCTGTACGGCTGGCGCGTGCGCTCGCGCATCTACCGCT
Organism: Burkholderia sp. CpTa8-5; assembly: GCF_017815045.1. Classification (NCBI taxonomy): domain Bacteria; kingdom Pseudomonadati; phylum Pseudomonadota; class Betaproteobacteria; order Burkholderiales; family Burkholderiaceae; genus Burkholderia; species Burkholderia sp. CpTa8-5. Next base: position 302,449 of record NZ_JAGIQD010000007.1, on the reverse strand, counting down.
GGTACGGCGCGCTGATCGCGCTCGAGCGCCGCGCGCTCGGCGAACATACGGCCGAGGAGCGCGTGCAGTTGCTCGACGAACTCGACGACATCGAGGAAGCCGTGAACCGGATGAAGATGCCGCTCGCGTACGCCGGGCAGTTCTACGTGCTGCGCGAGCACATCGGCTTCGTGCGCGAACGGCTCACCGCGCACGACCAGGATGCGCCGGCGGGCCCGCCCGGCGCCGGCAATTCGCCGGCGCGCGCGGAAACCGGCCCGCCGCCGGCCGGCGATGGCCCCCGGGCGACTCCCGGTTCCGCGTGAGCGAACGATCCGCGATCATTGCTGCATGCGCGCGCTGCCGCGTAACATGGAGGCCGCCGCCAGGCGCCGCACGCCCCACCTTCTGGAGAACGACATGACAACCGGCCTCGATACCGCCCAACCCGCCTGGTTCTTCGACTTCGTGTCGCCGTTCTCGTATCTGCTGCTCGAACAGCACGACAAATGGCCGGACGTGCCGTTCAACCCCGTCGCCGTATCGCTGCCCGACCTGCAGCGCCACTGGGGCCAGCGCCCGAGCGCCGACGTGCCGGCCAAGCGCGTGTTCACGTACCGTCACGCGCTGTTTCGCGCGGAACAGCTCGGCATCCGCTTCAAGATGCCGCCCGCGCATCCATTCGATTCCGACAAGGTGCTGCGCCTCGCGATCGCGCTGCGCGCCGATATCGTGACGGTGCTGGAAATGTTCCGCTTCATCTGGCGAGAAGGCAACGATCCGTCGACGCCGGACGGCTTCGCGGCGCTGTGCGAACGCGTCGGCGTGAGCCACGGCGACGAGCTGATCGAATTCGAGGAAACCGCCGCGCAATTGGCCCGCAACACGGCCGATGCGATCGCGCTCGGCGTGTTCGGCGTGCCCACCTTCTGGATGAACAAGCAGCTGTTCTGGGGCGAGGACGCGCTGCCGATGGTGCTGTACTGCGCGCGCACGCCGAACTGGCTCGAATCGCGCGAGGTCAAGCGGATCAGCACGCTGCCGAAGGGCCGCGCGTGATGGGGTGCGTGATGGGGTGCGTGATGGCCGGTATCACGCACGGCAACGCGCGGCTGCGGTAAGGTTACGCGTCCCCCGAATCCCCCCCACCAATGGACGACGACGACCGTACCGCCTCGCTCGACATCTGGCTCGTGCGCGTATTGCGCACGCTGCTGCTCGAGCGCAGCGTCACGCAGGCCGCGCTGCGGCTGAACCAGACTCAGCCCGCAATCAGCACTGCGCTGCGCAAGCTGCGCGAGACGCTGAACGACCCGATCCTCGTGCGCGGCAAATCCGGCATGGTGCCGACCGAATACGGCGCGTCGCTGCTCGAAGCCGCGTCGCGCGCGCTGCGCGAGGTCGATTTCATCGCGACGCCGCACGGCGACTTCGATCCGTCGTCCGCGCGGCGCACGTTCCGCGTCGCCGCACCCGACTACCTGAACGATTTCTTCATGCCGACGCTGATCGAGCGCTTTCGCGACGCGGCGCCGCATGCGCATCTGGAAATCGATTCGCTGAATCCCGCGCTCGACCACGCGGGCGCGCTCCAATCGGGTGCGCTCGATCTCGTGATCGGCAACTGGCCGAAGCCCGACCCGCAGTTCGCGCGCCAGGACCTGTTCTCCGACACGATCGTGTGCCTGATGCGCGACGCGCATCCGCTCGCCCGCGAACCGCTCACGCGCGACGCGTATGCGTCGGCCGCGCACGTCGCGCCGACGCCGTACACCGGCGACAAGCGCAACGCGATCGAGATCGGCCTCGCGCGCGCACGCCTCACGCGGCGCATCGTGACGACGCTGCCGTATTTCGGGATCGTGCCGCAGGTGCTGCTGCAGTCGGACCTGATCTTCACGACGACGCGCCGCTTCGCGACGCACTATGCGCAACTGCTGCCGCTCGTCGTCGTCACGCCGCCCGTGCCGTTCCCGCGCATCAAGAGCTACCTGCTCACGCACCCGCAACCCGATCGGCCGACCGACATCGCGTGGCTGTGCGCGCTGATGCAGAGCGTGTCCGACGAACTGACGGTCGCCCGCACGCGCAAGCGCTGACGCGCGGCCAAAGCGCGGCGCGAAGTGGTCAGGCAGCGCGGCCGCTCAGGCCGTGCAGAAGGTTTCCTGCAGATGAGTCCAGCGCACGACGCCCGCCGCGTCGCGCGCGAACACGGCGGTCGCGCGGCGCGCCGGCAGTTCGCCCGCTGCCGCATGCTGCGTTTCGAGATAGGTGATCACCGCATGCGCTGCATCGGCCGCGAGCACGCGGATCTCCGACAGCACGATGTGCAGCCCCGGCTTCGCGCCGGCCAGCGTCGCGAACAGCGCGCGCATGCCGTCATGGTCGACCACGCGGCCGTCGGTCAGGATCATCGTGAAGTCGACGGAAAACGCGGCGAGCAGCGCATCGAGCGCCGCCGGCGCGGTATCGACGCCGGACAGCCAGCGCTCGATGGCGACGAGGCTCGCATCGAGCGCGTCGAGATAGACGGAGTGATCGGACATGGGGCGTGCACGGTGACGTGAAGCGCGGCCCGCTGCCGCGCGTTGTCGTGCAGTGTAGGCAAAAACGCGCGGTCGTGCGCCAGCCGCGCGGCATGACCGTTTTACCGCGCGTTTTAGCGCGCGCAGGACAGGTCGTCGCGTGCGCGCCCGGCCGCGGCCGCCTTCGCATTGGCCACCGGCATGCCCGAGCGGGCCTGCAGCAGCTCCGCGCAGACGGCCACCGCGATCGCGCCCGGTGCCTTGTCGACGATGCCCGCGACGCCGATCGGGCACACCATCTCGACGAGCCGCGCCGGATCGACGCCGCGCGCGGCGAGCCGGCGCTCGAACTTCACGCGCTTGGTGCGCGAGCCGATCATCCCGAAGTACGCGTAGTCGCGCCGCCGCATGATCTGCTCGGCGAGCGCGAAGTCGAGCGCGTGGTTGTGCGTCATCACGAGGAAGTACGCGCCGGGCGGCGCCGCGTCGACGACGGCCTCCGGCGTGTCGGTCGGCTCCGGCTGCACGTTCGGCGGACATTCGTCCGGGAACAGCTCGTCGCGCGTGTCGACCCACTGCACGACGCACGGCAGCGCGCCGAGCAGCGTGACGAGCGCGTGGCCGACGTGCCCCGCGCCGAACAGCACGATGTGCATCGGCGGCGGTGCTGCGGTCACGCGGTTGCGCTGGCCGGAGCCGGGCGCGAACGGCTGTCGTTGCGACGACGCGCTGCCGCACGCGCCGTCGCATCCGGCGGCGAACGCCTGAGACGCGGCACGCGGCGAACGAGCGGGGCCGTTCATGCCGGCCTCCGTCGGGCCGTGCCGCCGTGAGCGAGCAACGAACGAAGCAAGCGCAAAGAGCGTTTCATCTCAACCTGCCCGGCTCGCGCTCGCCGCACGCACCGCGCCGATCGCGCGCAGGATCGACTCGCCGGTGGCCGGCGCGTCGAGCGGCGGGTTCACCTGGTAGTCGCCGACCGCGGCCACCGCATCGCGCACCGCGAAGAACACCGAGAACGGCAGCAGCAGCGGCGGCTCGCCGACGGCCTTCGAGCGGTGGATGCTGTCCTCGACGTTGCGGTTCTGGAACAGCCGCACGTTGAACTCGGGCGGCGTGTCGTTCACCGTCGGGATCTTGTACGTGGACGGCGCATGCGTCATCAGCTTGCCGCCCGCGTTCCACCACAGCTCCTCGGTCGTCAGCCAGCCCATTCCCTGGATGAACGCGCCTTCGACCTGGCCGATGTCGAGCGCCGGGTTCAGCGACGCGCCGACGTCGTGGAGTGCGTCGACGCGCAGCGTGCGCATCTCGCCCGTCAGCGTATCGATCACGACTTCCGACACGGCCGCGCCGTACGAGTAGTAGTAGAACGGCCGGCCCTGCAGCTTCGATTGATCCCAGTGCAACTTCGGCGTCGCATAAAACCCGTCGGACCACAGCTGCACGCGCGCGAGATACGCCTTCGCGACCACCTCGCCGAACGGCACGCCATGGCCGCCGACCCACACGACGTCGTTGCCGAACTTCACGTCGGCCGCCTCGACGTTGCCGTCGCCGAACTGCTTCGCCGCGAACGCCGCGAGCCGCTCGCGCAACTGGCGCGCCGCGTCCTGCGCGGCCTTGCCGTTCAGGTCGGAGCCCGTCGACGCGGCGGTCGCGGACGTGTTCGCGACCTTGCTCGTGTCGGTCGCGGTCACGCGGATCCGGCCGAAGCGGACGCCGAGTTCGTGCGCGACGACCTGCGCGACCTTCGTGTTGAGCCCCTGCCCCATCTCCGTGCCGCCGTGGTTCACGAGCACCGAGCCGTCGGTGTAGATGTGCACGAGCGCGCCGGCCTGGTTGAAGTGCGTGACGTTGAACGCGATGCCGAATTTCACCGGCGTGAGCGCGATGCCTTTCTTCAGCACCGTGTTGCGGGCGTTGAAGGCGCGCACGCCCGCGCGCCGCGCGCGGTAGTCGCTCGTCGTCTCGAGTTCGCCGAGCAATTCGTGCAGCACGTTGTCCTCGACGGTCTGCCCGTACGGCGTCACGTTCCGTTCGGTCTTGCCGTACAGGTTCGCGTAGCGGACGTCGAGCGGATCGCGGCCGAGCGAACGTGCGATGTCGTCGAGGATGGTTTCGATCGCGAACGCGCCCTGCGGGCCGCCGAAGCCGCGGAACGCGGTGTTCGACTGCGTGTTGGTCTTGCCGCAGTAGCCGGCGATGTCGACGTCGCCGAGCCAGTACGCGTTGTCGAAGTGGCACACCGCGCGCGTCATCACCGGGCCCGACAGGTCGGCCGAGAAGCCGCAGCGCGACGTCATGTCGAGCGCGACGCCGTCGATGCGGCCGTCGTCGTCGTAGCCGACGTCGAAGCGGTAATGGAAGTCGTGCCGCTTGCCGGTGATCATCATGTCGTCGTCGCGGTCCGGACGCAGCTTCACCGGGCACAGCAGCTTCCATGCGGCGAGCGCCGCGCAGCACGCGAACAGGCCCGACTGCGATTCCTTGCCGCCGAAGCCGCCGCCCATCCGGCGGCATTCGACCAGCACGTTGTGCGACGCGACGCCGAGCACGTGCGCGACCAGGTGCTGCATCTCGCTCGGGTGCTGCGTCGAGCAGTACACGTGCATCCCGTCGTCGTCCTTCGGCACCGCGTACGCGATCTGCCCTTCCAGGTAGAACTGCTCCTGGCCGCCAAGCAGCATCTCGCCCGACTCGCGGTGCGGCGCGGCGGCGAGCCGCGCGGCCGCGTCGCCGCGCGCGAGCTTCAGCGGCGGGATCACGTAGGTTTCGGCCTTGCGCGCTTCCTGCGCGGTCAGGATCGCGGGCAGTTCCTCGTAGTCGACCTGCGCGCGCCGCGCGGCGAGCCGCGCGGTTTCATGCGACGTCGCGACGACGATGAACATCGGCTGGCCGACGAACTGCACGATGCCGTTCGCGAGCACCGGATCGTCGTGGATGATCGGGCCGCAATCGTTGACGCCCGGGATGTCGTCGGCCGTGAACACGGCGACCACGCCCGGCGTCGCGCGCACCGCGTCGAAGTTCATCGACACGATCTTCGCGTGCGGCTTCGCGGACAACCCGAGCGCCGCGTGCAGCGTGCCGGCGACGAGCGGGATGTCGTCGGTATAGGTCGCGCGGCCGCTCACGTGCAGGTGGGCGGATTCGTGCGCACGCGACACGTGCACCTGCGCGGCGTCGGCCTGCGGGTCGAGGGTGCTCAGGAACGGTTCTGCTTGCTGGTTCATGTTCGGTGTTCTCCGTCGTCAGACGCGTGCCGCGTCGTCGGCAACTTCAGCGCCTGCTTCGGCGGCCACTTCGCGCACGTTCAGCGCCTGCGGCGGCAGCGGGTCGTGCGGGCGCGTCTCCAGCCAGAATCGGAACATCAGGTTCTTCGCGGTATCGAGGCGATACGTGCTGGTTGCGCGCATGTCGGACAGCGGCTGGTAGTCGCGCTCGAGCGCCTGCATCGCGGCCTGCGCGGTGGCTTCGTGCCACTGCGCGCCGTCGAGCACGGCTTCCGTATGGGCAGCGCGCTTCGGCGTCGCGGCCATCCCGCCGAACGCGATGCGCGGCTCGCGGATCCTGTCGCCGTCCGCGATGAACGCGAACGCCGCGCACACGGCCGAGATGTCCGAATCGAACCGCTTCGACAGCTTGTACGTGCGGAACTGCAGCTTTGCACGGGCGCCGGTGCGGGTCGGCACCTTCACGCCGACGACGAATTCGTGCGGCGCCATGTCCTTTTGTTGATAACCGGTGTACAGCGCCTCGAGCGGCAGCTCGCGCACCGTGTCGCCGCCGCGCAGCACGACGCGTGCGCCGAGCGCGATCAGGCCCGGCATCGAATCGCCGATCGGCGAGCCGTTCGCGACGTTGCCGCCGAGCGTGCCCGCGTTGCGGATCGGCAGCGACGCGAAGCGCTTCCACATCTCGGTCAGTTCCGGATACGTGCCCGCCAGCGCCGCATAGGCCTTTTCGACCGTCACGCCCGCGCCGATCCCGATCCAGTCGTCGCCGTGCACGACCTGCTGCAGTTCGGCGATCTGGCCGACGTAGATCAGGTCGTCGAGGCGGCGCATCTGCTTGGTGACCCACAGGCCGATGTCGGTGCTGCCCGCGAGAATGCGCGCGTCGGGACGCTCGGCCTTCAGCGCGGCCAGCGCGTCGAGCGTGCGCGGCGCCGCGAAGCGCGCGCCGTTGACCGTCGCGTAGTCGAACGTGTCGTCGCGCTTGAGCGATGCGAGCGTGCGGGCGAGCGCGGCCGTGTCGACCGGCGCGGCCGGCTGCGGCGCGGCTTCGCCGGTCGCATCGAACATCCGCACCGCCGCATCGACGATCGGGCGATAGCCGGTACAGCGGCACAGGTTGCCCGTCAGCGCATCGGCGATCTCGGTGCGCGTCGGCACGTCCTTCGCCTTCGCGCACGCACTGCCGCAGCCTTCGTGGCCGTGCTTCTCGTACAGCGCCCACATCGACATCACGAAGCCGGGCGTGCAGAAGCCGCACTGCGACCCGTGGCAATCGACCATCGCCTGCTGCACCGGGTGCAGCGAACCGTCCGGCCGGCGCAGGTCCTCGACCGTGAGCAGCGCCTTGCCGTCGAGCGTCGGCAGGAACTGGATGCATGCGTTGACGGCCTTGAACTCGACCGCGCCGGCGTCGGTCAGCTCGCCGACGACGACCGTGCACGCGCCGCAGTCGCCTTCCGCGCAGCCTTCCTTGGTGCCGGTGCAATGCGCGTCCTCGCGCAGGTATTGCAGCACGGTGCGGGTCACGTCCGCGCCGCTGACTTCGCGGATCGCGTGACGATGGTAGAAGCGGATCGGCTCACTCATGTCTCGGTGTTTCTTCAAATGGGGGGCAAGGCGGCCTGCGCGGAGCGCTCGACCGACGTTTTTCCGACAGTTTGCACGCTATCACCGTCAAATTCCGCAACCCATAGCCCATCACGCATGCGGCTCATATAACTGCTGCGATATGCGCGCCCGGCCGGCTGACGCCCTTGCCGGACGGGGCGCTCCGTCCGTCCCTGCCCCCGTGACCGGCGGTCCTCTCTACGAACGGGGCGCAGTTAACTAAACGGTACCTGCGGGAAAACCGGTTCCATGGGAAAATCCCGATTCCCTTTTCCGCCGTTTTCCGTCCGCTCCGCCATTCGTTCCGACCCCATGTCATCCGATTCCGCCACACCGCCGCGCAGCGGGTTTGCGGTCACGCTGCAAATCGTGTCCGTCGTCTGCTTCACGTTCATCTGCTACCTGACCATCGGCCTGCCGCTCGCGGTGCTGCCGGGCTTCGTCCACGACGACCTCGGCTTTTCCGCGATCGTCGCGGGCGGGGCGATCAGCGTCCAGTATTTCGCGACGCTCGCGTCGCGGCCGCTCGCCGGGCGCCTCGCCGATACGCTCGGGCCGAAGCAGACGGTGCTGCGCGGGCTGGTCGGCTGCGGCGTGTCGGGCGTGCTGCTGCTCGTCGCGCTGCTGCTCGCGCACTGGCCGGTCGCGAGCCTCGTGCTGCTGGTCGCGAGCCGGCTCGTGCTCGGCGTCGGCGAAAGCCTGTGCGGCACCGGCGCGATCCTGTGGGGCATCGGCCGGGTCGGCGTCGCGCACAACGCGAAGGTGATCTCGTGGAACGGCATCGCGACCTACGGCGCGCTCGCGCTCGGCGCGCCGGTCGGCGTCGCGATCGCGCATACGCTGAATCCGGCGCTGATCGGCGTGATCGTGATCGCGCTGGCCGCGCTCGGCTTCACCCTCGCTCGCCCGATCGCGCCGGTGCCGCTCGTGCACGGCGAACGGATGTCGTATGCGAGCGTGTTCACGCGCGTGCTGCCGCACGGCCTCGGCCTCGCGCTCGGTTCGGCCGGCTTCGGCTCGATCGCGACGTTCGTCACGCTGTACTACGCGGCGCGCCACTGGCCGAACGCCGCGCTGTCGCTGACCGTGTTCGGCACGCTGTTCATCGGCGCGCGCCTGCTGTTCGCGAACACGATCAAGACCTACGGCGGCTTCCGCGTCGCGATCGTGTCGTTCGCGTTCGAATCCGCGGGCCTTTTGCTGCTGTGGCTCGCGCCGGTGCCGCACGTCGCGCTCGTCGGCGCCGCGCTGACGGGCTTCGGCTTCGCGCTGATCTTCCCGGCGCTCGGCGTCGAGGCCGTCGCGCTGGTGCCGCCCGCGAGCCGCGGCGCGGCGTTGTCCGCGTATTCGGTGTTCCTCGACCTGTCGCTCGGCATCACCGGCCCGCTCGCCGGCTATGTGGCCGGTGCGTTCGGCTATCCGCAGGTGTTCCTGTTCGCGGCGGTGGCTGCGGCCGCGGGCGTCGCGCTGTCGATGGTGCTGTACCAGCGGCAGGCGCGCGTGGCGGGGAGCGGCGCGGCGGCGTGAGAGGGATGCGCGCGTTGGCGTGTGGGTCACGCGCCACACGCGTCAACGCAGCAGTACGTTGAAGTCCCGCAATACGCGGGCCGCATCGGGATGACGCCTGAACGGAACGGCGCGCCCGAGCGAGCGCTTCGGCTCCGCACGATCGAACAGCACGAGCGCTTCCGACGTATTGAGATGGCGCGACATGTATAAAAATCCGTCGACGCGGCGGGGATGCCGGTGGACGGCAAGCGATCACTGTTGCGGAACGTCGTACGGTGCGATGGTCGACAACGCACCGTCGCCGCCGAGATTTTTCAGCGGCAAGCCGTGCAGGACGGCGACGGTCAGCGGCGCGCCGTCAAACGAAAGGACATAGCGGTCGAGTTCGGTCGTCACGAGCGGAAAACCGCCCAGCACCAGATCGGCGACTTCGTCGTGCAGCACCGTTTCGGCGAACGCGCAATGCAGATCGAAACCGAAATAGCGGGTACCGTACCGCCGCCGCTTGCGCGGATCGTCGAAGCGATTGCCGCCCGATTTCCCGAAGTAAGGCTCGCCGGTCGCATATCGCGAGATACGCACCAGCGCCGTCGGCGCAACTTCGCGCGTCACCAGCGTCGCGCTCGCGAAATGTTGCCCCGGCGCCGTCAGCAAACGGGCCGCCTAGCGCTCGGCGAACGCCGTGGCGGCGCGCTCGACTTCATCCACCTTCCCGCGCGACAGCGCGACGAGCGGCGTCACGTTGCCCAGGGACGCCTTCGGCGTCGTGAAGAACTGCCATTTGCTCCATCCCGGCAAGTCGCCCAGACATTGGGTCACCCTGCCCAACGTCTTGCGATCGATGTCCCCCGCCAGGTAGAAGGCCGGATAGTACTGGGCGGCGCCGACGTCGACCGTGAAGATCCGGCCGGACGCCACCGCCTTGCTGAGCGCCTGCCGCGTCATGCCGAGGCCGGCCCATGTCTGCGCGGCAGGCAGCAGCTTGCCGTCGGCGACCAGCATCCGCCGTTCCGCCTGCACCTGCCGCTCCGGATCGGCGACGACCCCCGCCGCCCGCTTCTTCGCGCCGGCCGGCTTCCTGTCGCGCGTCGCGGCCGCGGCGATGCCGAACGTGATCGTGCCGGCCAGATCGATGACCTGCGCGATGCCGACCTTGAACAGGTGCCCCAATTGCTCGTCGGACAGGCTGAGCAGCGCCCGCGCGCGATCGGGGCCAAGCATGGTCGCCGCGCCGACGGCGCTGCGCAGCGCTTCCTCCGTCTCGACATCAAGCACGACGGCCGTCCCTTCCAGCGTATGCGCCCGCGCAATCATCATCACCTCCCGTCACGACCGGAATGATTGAGCGCAGCCCCGAATCGAAACCAAGTCAACCGTGTCAACCAAATCAACCGTTCGCCGGTTTCCTCGATCGCGGGTTCGCGCAGCCGCGAACGCCGTCACGCCGTACGCAGAAACAACCGCCGCGTGAGGTCGAACGCGACGAGATTGCCGGCCACGACGAGCAGCAGCCCGATCACCGCGAGCGGCGACCACTGGTAGCCCTCGAACACCGTCGACACGGCCAGCGCGACGATCGGGAACAGCACCGTGCAGTACGCGGCGCGCTCCGGCCCGATCCGGCCGACGAGGGTCAGGTACGCGGTGAAGCCGATCACCGAGCCCGGCACGGCCAGATACACGAGCGCGCCGAGATAGCGCGGGCTCGTGCAGCGCGCCGACGATCGCCGACCATCGAAAAAATCCCATTTTGTTATTGACCGAGCTTTGTCGATGGAACGAATCGAGCGTCATTGCACAAACTATCGCATCCACTCTTACAGAGAGGCAAAAGACTCACACCGAGTTGTAGATATCCTCCATGGCCCGTACTATCAACCGGGTACACAGTTCGATTGACGTGCGTATCAACATAGATATATTGCGACTTGAGACCAAGTTGCATCAAGAATCTCTTTAACTGTTCACCCCGCGATTTCGCCAGCGACGAAGCATCTTTTTCGGAGATATATGCGCTGGCTACGATTTGCGCCTGCACGTCAACATCAGGCCATTGTCGTGCAGCCAGCACCATATCAACCATCTTTATGCGATATGCATTCGGAATTCCAGGGTAATCGAGCGGCACACTCTCAAGAAGATTTTCCGATATGGTGCAGGCATTTACATGACTAATTAAAGATGAGCCCATGAGCACGGCACCGGCAAACAGTATCTTCATCATGTGATTACCAGATCCTCTTTCTGAGGAACTCGTCCATGTCATCAAAGTGCGCAACATAGCATGCGATGCTGTCTGCATTTCTGCTTGCACCGACCGGATCGGTTTGCGCCCAATAGCCGATGCCGCGGGCAAAACCATAGTTGACGTCATCCGCATCGAACGTGTCAATGTAGTGCGCGCATTCATGGATGAGAATTTTTAACTTGCAGTTCCCTGCGACATACACGTCCTCGACAGTGCAGAAGTGGGGGTAGATCGCAATGATGCGACGTGCCGAATCGGGCTTGCACACTGCCGCGTCATTTGTACCGGTATCAGGGGCGACCGAGCATGTGAGTTGCTGTCCACGCTGCTCATCCCATCTGATGATCTTTTCGGGTTGCAGCTCGCGCATGGCCATCGCCAGCCTCGGAAGACCGCAACTAAGTATTTCGCGTATCGCCTCGTCGCTTCTACCGAACCAGAATTGCACCCTATCTCTCGCAGATTTATCCCAGCGCGCTAGATCCGATATACGTTCCTCAATCAAGATCACCGCGGCGTCTCGAAGACGCATCATTAATTCACGAAACTCCTTGTTGGTCATGTTCGGACAAATTGGCGTTGTATTGATCGATACATAAACCATTGACCCAGGATTGGTGTTGGTGACCGCACCCGAATGAACAAGAATCCACTCTTCGTTTTGGTCAACTTTAAATTCGCCTTTGCTTTTCCCGAAAAAATCACTCATTGGTTCAATAAGCCTCAGTAAAGATTTTCAAGGATGCTGCGGCGTCGGTGGCGATCCGATGTGTTTGCCCGGCTGTATCGGTGGTGCCCGTGAAAATCTGGCCGGTGTCGGTAACGATTCGGTAGCGGATGTTCGCGAGCGGACGGCGGGAGCCATCCAGCAACGCGAATTGCTCGTCGTGTACGGCAGCCGCTCTAGCAAATGACCGCTCGGCTGCGTCAGATTTTTTACGCCCATTCAGCGCTGCAGCCTCTCCCGCAGTAAAAGTCATCCGCATGCCGCGCTCAGCGTAGAAGATCGGCGGTGGGTTGCATCCGCAGACATTGATATCCCCGCTCAATGCCCACTGTTTGCCGTTCGGGCCGGTGCCTGGCCAGCGCGGCCCTTGCGGGGCGATGTACCCTTCACGCTTGCAGGCCGAACAGTAGGTCTTCATATCCAGCGTGGCGATATGAACCTTCGGCGGCGGATTGGAACAGGTCACGCTGTCGAGGCCTTCGACAATGACCGCTTCCCCAGCGCGGTCGCCTTTGGCAAGAAAGTAGCGAATCATGGACGCTACCTCAGCGGGGCATGGACGAGCGGGTGACGACGCTAAATACAACGGACGACGCTACGCCTTGTCGCTCGGGACTATCGGTGATCGTGTCGCCGTTATCGAGTTCGCTGCCAACGAATGCGAGCGGCGCGAAGTCGGGCCCGTCGGCCAAACCCAGACCGGTCGTCACGCGCGCGGTTGAACCGTCCGGATAATGGATCAGGTCGCCCACCGTGGCAGCTTTGCCCAAGTGCGGCGCTACTTCCCATGTGCCGGACGGCTCGCGCAATGCCCCGCCGCGCGCTGTTGTCGCGCCACGTACCGCCAGTCTGTAGGTAGGCGCCGCGGGTGGCGGCACATAGGTCGGATCGAACAGACCCGCAATGCTCTGCCCATCGCGTACGTGAATGACCCACGAACTGCGCAGCGTTTCGGTAATGCGGTCACCGTTGCTCAACCGGCTGCCGACCAGCGCGAACGGCTTGCCTCCGCTATGGTTGTTTCCCGCGCCGTCGATAATCGCGGCCTCGCTGCTGTCGTCATAGGTCACTACGTCGCCGACGCAGGCGACTTCTAATCCTGCCAGGTTGAGGCCGCTGGTTGCGGTGGTGACGCGTCCACCGCGTTCCGTGAGTGCGCCAACGGTGGCGAAAAGATGGGTCGGTGCTTTGTGTTCGTTTTTCATCCGGCTTCCCTGTCTCAGTAAATGGAATGGCTGCCTAGAGACGCTATTCCAGATACGAAACGTGGATCAATCGGACGAATACGATTTGTTGGCTATAAAAATATGAATTGTTCTGTTTTACTGATGGAATCAACTGAGCTCAAAATTACGGCGGTGGATCGGTGCGGTATTGAATACGTGATGGAACACCGTCCCCACCCGGGCGTCGCCCTCCGGATAGAGCGCCGGATAGCTGCGCTCGCGGATGCGCAGCACCCATCCCTCCGGCTCACGCCGTCCGCAGAAACACCCTCCGCGTGAGGTCGAACGCGACGAGATTGCCGGCCACGACGAGCAGCAGCCCCACCACCGCCAGCGGCGACCACTGGTAGCCCTCGAACACCGTCGACACGGCCAGCGCGACGATCGGGAACAGCACCGTGCAGTACGCGGCGCGCTCCGGCCCGATCCGGCCGACGAGCGTCAGGTACGCGGTGAAACCGATCACCGAGCCCGGCACGGCGAGGTACGCGAGCGCGCCGAGATAGCGCGGGCTCGTGTCGAGCGTGAACGGCATCCCGGCCACCGCGGCGCCGACGGTCAGGATCGCCGCGCCGATCAGCATCGCCCAGCCGTTGGTCGCGAGCGGGTGCAGCCCCATCGACTGCATCCGGCTCGACAGCAGGTTGCCCGCCGAGAAGCACATCGTGCCGGCGAACGCGATCGCGAGCCCCGTCCACGTCGCGTGGTCGTCGAGATGGCCGGCCATCTGCTGCCAGAACAGACACGCGATGCCGGTCAGGCCGAGCAGCGCGCCGGCGATCGCCGACGGCCGCAGCGGGCGGCCCATGAACAGCCGGCCGTTGATCGAGTTCAGCAGCGGCGCGGTCGAGAAGATCACCGCGACGAGCCCGCTCGGCACGACCTGCTCCGCATAGTAGAAACACAGGAAATTCAGGCAGAACAGCGCGAAGCCCTGCGCGACGAGAAAGCGCCACGCTTCGCGCGGGGGGCGCACCGGGCGGCGCATCACGCGCAGCAGCGCGAACAGCACGGCGGCCGCGAGCCAGAAGCGCCACGCGATCGACACGGGCGGCGGCACCGAGCCGAGCTGCCACTTGATCGCGATCCAGGTGGTGCCCCAGATCAGCACGGTGACGAAATAAAGCGACAGGTTCATGGCGGCGTTCCGAAAATCGGGTGAATCGGGATCCCGACTATGCCGTCGCCCCGCGCGCGCCGATTGTCCGGAATTGCGGTCTTTTTCGGGACGCCGCACGCGGCGCCGCGCGCCCGCTTATACTCGGCCCATCATGAGTCTCTCCCTCTGCGCCCCGCCCGTCGACCGCACCACCGCCCTGGCTGGCGGCGATCTGCCGTTCGGCCTGCAGTCGGTGTGCCGCACGCTCGCCGACGCGAACGCGACGCTCGAGCGCTTCGCGTGGCTCGGCGACCACCTCGCGATCGCCGAATGGACGCGGATCACCGACGAAAGCGAGACGGTCTACGAGCAGCCCGGCCACCATACGCTGTCGTGCTACCTCGACGGCGGCTACCGGACCGAGCGCCAGCGCGTGCCGCGCTACGGCGCGCCGAGCCTGCTGTGCGCGTTGCCGGGCGACCACGAATCGCGCTGGTGGGTGCGCGGCGAAATGCATTTCATCCACCTGTATTTCCTGCCCGAGCACTTCACGCAGCGCGCGATCCGCGAGCTCGATCGCGAACCGCGCGAGCTGAAGCTCGCCGATCGCACCTATTTCGAGGATGCGCGCGTCGCGGCGCTGCTGCGCTCGCTCGCGCTCGACGGCTGGGACGATGCGGACGACCGGCTGCGCGTGAACGAGACCGCGCACGACGTGCTGAGCCTGCTGCTGCGCGGGCAGAGCACGACGCGCACCGACACGTCGTTCCGCGGCGGGCTCGCGCCGGCCGTGCGCCGCCGCGTGCGCGACTACATCGACACGTATCTCACGCAGCCGCTGACGCTCGGCGAACTCGCCGAGGTTGCCGCGCTGTCCGAATACCATTTCTCGCGGATGTTCCGGCTGTCGTTCGGCCGCGCGCCGCACGCATGGGTGGCCGAGCAACGGCTCGCCCGCGCCCGCGAGCTGCTGCGCACGACGGCGCTGCCGCTCGCGCAGATCGCGGCCGACTGCGGCTACGCGAACGCCGGCCACTTCAGCCATCGCTTTCGCGACGCGCACGGCACGACGCCGAATACGTACCGGCGCGCGATGCAGGGCCGCTGAGCGCGGCCCGCTTCCTCGTTTCCTCGTTTCCTCGCTGCTCCCGCTTACGCGCCGCGCCGCGACAGTTCCTGTTCGAGCGCCGCGACGCCGGCCGGCAGGTCGACCGGCACCTTCAGGTCGACCATCGTGCGGCCGAACGCATGCAGCGTGCGGAACAGGTTGTGTTCGCGGCACTGCTCGCCCATCTGCCCGATCCGCACGATCGGCAAGCCGAACGAGCCGGAGATCTCGACCTGGTACTGCTTCGAGATATGGCCGCAGACCATCCCTGGCGTGAGCCCTTCGGGCGTCTCGATCCCGACCACCGAATTGAGCCGGCAGTCCTTCGGCGCATAGAGCTTGAGCCCCATCGATTCGACGCCCGCCTGCAGCGCCAGCGAGCAGCGCAGGTGGCGCGCGAAGCGGCTTTCGAGCGTCTCCGCGCAGACGAGCCGCAGCGCTTCGTGCAGCGCGAGCACGCCGGACACGGGCGCCGTGTAGTGATAGCCGGCGTTGTGCCAGAAGTTCTCCGCGAGCGCCATGTCGAGGCACCAGTGCGCGTTCGGCTCGGGGCGATGCTTCATGCGGTCCCACGCGGCATCGGAGAACGCGATCAGCGACACGCCGGGGATCGACGACAGCCCCTTCTGGCCGCCGGTGATCACCGCGTCGATGCCCCACGCATCCATCTCGAGCGGCATCGTCGACAGCGTGCACACCGCGTCGACGACCACCAGCGCGCCGGCCGCCTTCGCGAGCGCGGCGATGTCGCGCAGGTCTCGGTTCCAGACGGTGTTCGACGTCTCGCCCTGCACGATCGTGACGATTTCGGGCTGCTCGCGGGCGATCGCGTCGGCGATCTCGTCGAGGCTCGCGACTGCGCGGTCGGCCACTTCGAGCGTCGCGACGTCGGCGCCGACGCGCGTGGCCATCTCGGCCATCCGCGCGCTGAAGAAGCCGTTGCGGATCGACAGCACGCGCGTGCCGCGCCAGGCGAGGTTCGAGATCGCCATTTCCATCGCGGCCGAGCCCGGGCCCGCGACGCCGAGCACCCACTTCGTGCGGGTCTGGAACACGTAGCGCGCCATCTCCTTCACCTGCTCGATGATCTTCGCCATCGTCGCGCCGAGGTGGTTGATCACGATCGTGTTCGCCTTGGCCACCGCGGCCGGGATCGGCACCGGGCCGGCTCCCATCATCAGCAGCGGTTCTTCGGGCAGGATCGCGTCGAGCGGCACGACGACGGGACAGGGAATCGGCGAATAATCGATGGACATGGCTGGAAAAGGATGAGGAAAGGAAGTGCCCGGACGCCCGTAGCACGGCGCCCGTAGCACGGCGCGGCCAACTCATCGATCATTCCGTGTTCCGCCGCCTCGCGCAAGAGGCGCGCACGTCCGGACAGCGCGACGGTGGCCCGGTCGCCGGACCGGGCCAGCCGGCCGCATACCGCGCCCGCGATGGCTGGCCGGATTGAAAAGGGATTGCCCGCCGGCCGCGAAACGGTTCCACTCGGGGTTCCGAACGCACGATTTTCTCCGCCAATATCGAGATGATTCGTCGAAAACGGCAGTTCAGCCTCATTCGCGGGTGGAACGAAATGGACCGACCACCTGATACAAATCGCGGAACGAATGCGATACACAAAATCCGAACGTGGAAAAAACATCCACTATTGCAGCATGTATTGGGGAACGACGCCGAAAGCGCTGCGCAACGGGCCGCCAAAATTTCTCCCAACACGCTGATTAAAAACGATATTTTTCAAGAAACCGCGCATACTCCAATACCATGCCGGTTTTGCCGCCCCGCGCTTGCTGCATTGCAGCGTTAAACAGGTACTCGCGATTTCGATTTTACGCAAGCCGCCCGTTTTCTCAGGTTGACGGATATCTGTTCTTTATTGAACAATCATCTGCGGAATCGAAAATTCTATTTTCGAGACGAGGGAGAGCTGGGGCCGCGCGATGCGCTTTCGACGTTGCGCGGCGATAAATCACAACCAAAATCAATCAACCGGGCCAGAAATACGCAAGCCATGAACCAGATTCAGACCATGCGTGTATTCGTCTGCGTCGCCGAGCAGCAAAGCTTCCGGCGCGCGGCGCACCATCTCGGCGTGTCCAATGCGCTCGTCACGCGTTCGATCGCGATGCTCGAGGGCCACCTGAACACACGGCTGATCCATCGCACCACGCGCAACCTGTCGCTTACCGAGGCCGGCGTGCGCTACCTCGACGGTTGCCGTGCGTTGCTCGAGGAATTCGACCACCTCGAATCGTCCGTCGCGCATGCCGTGCGCGAACCGGCCGGCACGCTGCGCGTCGTCGCGTCGGGGCTGCTGTCGCCGCTCGCGCTGACGCCGCTCGTCAGCAGCTTCCGGCACCGCTACCCGGAGCTGCGCGTGCAGCTGACCGTCGCCGAAGGGCCGCTCGACGTGCTCGATTCCGGCTACGACGTCGGCATCGTCACGGGCACCCGGCTCGACGGCAACCCGTCGCTGATCGGCCATGCGCTCGCGCCGAACCCGTTCGTCGCGTGCGCGGCGCCCGCGTATCTCGACCGCCGCGGCGAGCCGCGCGTGCCCGACGACCTGCCGGGCCACGACTGGGTCACGCTCGCGGCGCACCAGCACGCGCCGACGTGGCAACTCGTCGGTCACGACGGCGTCGCCCATACGGTCACGGTGCGCCCGGCCTGCACGGTCAATCAGCTCGCGCTCGTGCAGGCGGCGGCCGTGGCCGGCGCCGGCATCGCGGTGCTGCCCGAGCCGTGCGTGGCCGACGCGCTCAACCACGGCACGCTCGTGCGGCTGATGGCCGGCTACCGGATCGACGATCCCGACGCGCAGTTGTCGCTCGTCTATCCGAACCGCCAGTACGTGCCGGCCCGGACGCGCAGCTTCGTCGAGCACGCGCTCGAGCACTTCGGCGCGCCGGCCGCCCGCGGGCAGACGGACTACGACTTCCTGCGGCCGGTGCGCGGCCCCGAACGCTCCGACATCGTCACGGGCCTGCAGTAAACTGCGCGCGTCAGCCATCGGAGGTGCAGCGTGCGCGTGATCCTGTTCAGCAGCCGGCAGTACGACGACGATTCGTTCACCGCCGCCAACCGGCAGTTCGGCTATCGGCTGCACTTCCAGCCGTCGCACCTCGACGCGGAAACGGCGATCCTCGCGCACGGCTATGACGTCGTCTGCCCGTTCGTCAACGACACCGTCGACGCGGCCGTGCTCGAACGGCTCGCCGACGGCGGCACGCGGCTGATCGCGCTGCGCTCGGCGGGCTTCAACCACGTCGACCTCGCCGCCGCCGAACGGCTCGGCATCACGGTCGTGCGCGTGCCCGCGTATTCGCCGCACGCGGTGGCCGAGCACGCGGTCGCGCTGATCCTCGCGCTCAACCGCCGCCTGCCGCGCGCGGTCGCGCGCACGCGCGAAGGCGATTTCTCGCTGAACGGCCTGCTCGGCTTCGACCTCCACGGCAAGACCGTCGGCGTGATCGGCACCGGCATCATCGGCAGCGTGTTCGCGAAGATCATGATGGGCTTCGGGATGCACGTGCTCGCGCACTCGGTGCCGCCGTACGACGACGAGCTGATCGCGTTCGGCGCGCGCTACGTCGAACTCGACGAGCTGCTGCATCACGCCGACATCGTCAGCCTGCATTGCCCGCTGCTGCCGTCGACGCACCACCTGGTCAACGAACGCACGCTCGCGCGGATGAAGCACGGCGCGATGCTGATCAACACGGGGCGCGGCGGCCTCGTCGATGCGCAGGCGCTGATCGACGCGCTCAAGAGCGGCCAGCTCGGCCATCTCGGGCTGGACGTGTACGAGGAGGAAAGCGGGCTGTTCTTCGAGGATCACTCGGACCTGCCGCTGCAGGACGACGTGCTCGCGCGCCTGCTGACGTTCCCGAACGTGATCGTCACGTCGCACCAGGCGTTCTTCACGCGCGAGGCGCTGGCCGAGATCGCGCACACGACGCTGCTGAACATCGAGGCGTGGCATGCGCGGACGCCGCAGAACGTCGTAATTGCAAATCGCTGAAA
This sequence comes from Burkholderia sp. CpTa8-5, assembly GCF_017815045.1. Classification (NCBI taxonomy): domain Bacteria; kingdom Pseudomonadati; phylum Pseudomonadota; class Betaproteobacteria; order Burkholderiales; family Burkholderiaceae; genus Burkholderia; species Burkholderia sp. CpTa8-5. The sequence goes on along the minus strand of NZ_JAGIQD010000007.1, from coordinate 283,149 downwards.
AACCGCCCATTTGAGGGCTTGCGGCGCATTCGCAATCGTTTGCTTACGCCTCGCGCCGCGAAGCGCACTCACCTTCGTCCACAATTCAGCGCATTGTTTCGGTTGAAGTAACGTTTCGAGCGCGCGGTCTGCTATCGTTGCGCCGACGTCCTTCCCTGCCTTGTCCGCTCATGCGTTTCGACGACTCCGACCTCGCCGCTGTCTACCGCGCCATCTTCGAACGGCGCGACATGCGTCACTTCACGCCGGCGCCCGTCGATCCGGCCGTGCTCGCGCGGCTGCTGCGCGCGGCGCACCACGCGCCGAGCGTGGGCTTCATGCAGCCGTGGCGCTTCATCCGCATCACCGATCCCGCCTTGCGCACCGCCATTCATGCGCTGGTCGACGCCGAGCGCCGCGCGACCGCCGACGCACTCGGCGAGCGCCAGGACGAATTCATGCGGCTGAAGGTCGAAGGTGTGCGCGAATGCGGCGAGTTGCTGGTCGTCGCGCTCGCCGACGGCCGCGAACGCCACGTGTTCGGCCGCCGCACGCTGCCGGAGATGGATCTGGCCTCCGCCGCGTGCGCGATCCAGAACATGTGGCTCGCGGCGCGCGCCGAAGGGCTCGGGATGGGCTGGGTGTCGTTGTTCGACGTCGATGCGCTGCGCACGCTGCTGCGGATGCCCGACGGCGCGAAGCCGATCGCTGTGCTCTGCGTCGGGCACGTCGACGCATTCTACGCGAAGCCGATGCTCGAAGAAGAACGCTGGGCCGCGCGGATGCCGATCGAAGCATGCCTGTTCGAGAACGGCTGGGACGAGCCGGCGGCGATCGACGGGGCCGGATCGGCGGCGGCGCCAGTCGAGACTGAAAAGAAAAAACCATCGGATGCGATGGCCGACGGGTCGCCCGAACGCATCGCCTGATCCACATTCGGCCGCAGCCGTCGCCTCGCTGCTGAATCGCCGTCGATCCCACACTGTGAGCACCCTGCGCGCCGCCCCGTCGCACGCCGGCAACACCCATTTTGGCCCCAAGCCTCAGGGTTTTCACTGAAGTAGAATCGCGGCTGACTCTCGCCTCATCGACCGCCCGTCCCGCGCATCCCGCGCCCGGCTCGAGCGGCATCCTTTCCCGAGCCTACCGCGATGCCCCTGCCTCTTTTCGCCCTTGCCGTCGCCGCATTTGGAATCGGTACCACCGAATTCGTGATCATGGGGCTGCTGCCCAATGTCGCGCGCGACCTCGGCGTGTCGATCCCGGCCGCCGGGATGCTCGTGTCGGGCTACGCGCTCGGCGTGACGATCGGCGCGCCGATCCTCGCGATCGTCACCGCGAAGATGCCGCGCAAGCGTGCGCTGATGGGGCTGATCGGGCTGTTCATCGCCGGCAACCTGTTCTGCGCGATCGCGCCCGGCTACGCGGTGCTGATGGCTGCGCGCGTCGTCACCGCGTTTTGCCACGGGGCGTTCTTCGGCATCGGTTCGGTGGTCGCGAGCAACCTCGTCGCGCCGAACCGCCGCGCGCAGGCGATCGCGCTGATGTTCACCGGCCTCACGCTCGCGAACGTGCTCGGCGTGCCGCTCGGCACCGCGCTCGGCCAGGCGTTCGGCTGGCGCGCGACGTTCTGGGCCGTCACCGGCATCGGCATCGCCGCGGCCGCCGCGCTCGCGGTGTGCCTGCCGAAAAACCTCGCGATGCCCGACACCAGCATCACGCGCGAATTCAGCGTGCTGAAGCACCCGCAGGTGCTGATGGTGCTCGGCATCAGCGTGCTCGCGTCCGCGAGCCTGTTCAGCGTGTTCACGTACATCACGCCGATCCTCGAGGACGTGACCGGCTTCTCGCCGCATCAGGTCACCTACGTGCTGCTGCTGTTCGGACTCGGCCTGACGGTCGGCGGCACGCTCGGCGGCAAGCTCGCCGACTGGCGCCGGATGCCGTCGCTGATCGCGACGCTCGCGCTGATCGGCATCGTCCTCGCGCTGTTCGCCGGCACGATGCATCTGCCGTTCGCCGCGCTCGCGACGGTTTTCGTGTGGGGCATCCTCGCGTTCGCGATCGTGCCGCCGCTGCAGATCATGATCGTCGATCGCGCGAGCGACGCGCCGAACCTCGCGTCGACGCTGAACCAGGGCGCGTTCAACCTCGGCAACGCGACCGGCGCATGGCTCGGCGGGATGGCGATCGGCTCCGGCGTGTCGCTCGTGAGCCTGCCGTGGGTCGGCGTCGCGATGGCCGTCGCGGCGCTCGCGCTCACGCTGTGGTCGGCGTCGCTCGAACGCCGGCCGGTGGTCGTGCCGACCGAATACGTGTGACGCAACCCTGCCGAGATCGTTGCGGACACAACGCCATCCGAACCTGACGGCCTTCATGGACCTTTCACCGGTCGCGGTGTAGCATCGCGGCCGATGAAAGCCATTCTCAATCGCGATTTCCTCGCGCTGATCCTGAGCGTCGCGGTCGTCGGCCTCGGCACCGGCGCCACGCTGCCGCTCACCGCACTTGCACTGACCGAAGCCGGGCACGGCACCCACGTCGTCGGCATGCTGACCGCCGCGCAGGCCCTCGGCGGCCTCGCGGTCGTCCCGTTCGTCACCGCGCTCGCGCGGCACATCGGTGCGCGCCGCGCGATCGTCGTGTCGGTCGTGCTGCTCGCGGCCGCCACCGCGCTGATGCAGTTCACGTCGAACCTGATCCTGTGGGGCGTGCTGCGCGTGCTGTGCGGCGCCGCGCTGATGCTGCTGTTCACGATCGGCGAAGCGTGGGTCAACCAGCTCGCCGACGATTCGACGCGCGGCCGCGTGGTCGCGGTCTACGCGACCAATTTCACGCTGTTCCAGATGGCCGGCCCCGTGCTCGTCAGCCAGATCGCCGGCGCGACGAGCCTCCGCTTCGCGCTGTGCGGCGCGCTGTTCCTGCTTGCGCTGCCGACGCTCGCGACGATCCGCCGTGCGCCGCTCGCCGGCGACGACGCGCATCACGAAGCGCACGGCCGCTGGCTCGACGTGCTGCCGCGCATGCCCGCGCTGATCATCGGCACCGGCTTCTTCGCGCTGTTCGACACGCTCGCGCTGTCGCTGCTGCCGCTCTATGCGATGGATCACGGCGTCGCGAGCGCGACCGCCGTGCTGCTCGCGTCGATCATGCTGTTCGGCGATACCGCGATGCAGTTCCCGATCGGCTGGCTCGCGGACAAGCTCGGCCGCGAACGCGTGCACCTCGGCGCGGGCTGGATCGTGCTGGCCGGCCTGCCGCTACTGCCGTTCGTGATCGCGAATCCGTGGCTGTGCTGGCCGCTGCTGTTCGTGCTCGGCGCGGCGGCCGGCAGCATCTACACGCTGTCGCTCGTCGCGTGCGGCGAGCGTTTCCGCGGGGCGGCGCTCGTCACCGCGAGCTCGCTCGTGTCGGCGTCGTGGAGCGCCGCGAGCTTCGGCGGCCCGCTGGTGGCCGGCGCGTTGATGGAGCAACTGGGCAGCAACGCGCTGGTCGGCGTGCTGGTCGCGTGCGTGGCCGCGTTCGTCGCGGCAGCGTTGTGGGAGGGACGCGCAGCGGTGCAGCGCGCGGTCTGATGCAAATTGGCGTTGGCGTTGGCGTTGGCGTTGGCGCGCAGCACCATGCACCGATACGCATCGGCCCGCTCGTGCCCGTCCCGCGGTCAACGAAAAACGGCCCGCGCAACGCGGGCCGCCCTGTCCTTCCGGACGACGCGTAGCCTACACGTAACGTCCGGCGCTGCGATCCGTCACGCGCCGCGCGCCGGCAAAATCTTGCCTACACACGCGCCGAAGCCGACGCGATAGCCGTCGCCCTGGCACCAGCCGGCGAGCGTAAGCTCATCGCCGTCCTCGATGAACGTGCGGCTGCCGCCGCCGTTCAGCGCGACCGGCTCCTTGCCGTTCCACGTCAGTTCGAGCAGGCTGCCGAACGAATCCTTGGTCGGCCCGCTGATCGTGCCCGAACCCATCAGGTCACCCACGCGCGTGTTGCAGCCGGCGACCGTGTGATGCGCAAGCTGCTGCGCCATCGTCCAGTACATGTGCCTGAAGTTCGTGCGGCAGATCGACGTCGCGTCGGTCGCGCCCTCCGCCCGCAGCGTCACTTCCAGCGCGATATCGAACGCATGCTTGCCCGCATGCCGCAAATACGCGAGCGGCTGCGGCGACTGCTCCGGCTGCGCGACGCGGAACGGTTCGAGCGCGTCGAGCGTGACGATCCATGGCGAGATCGTCGTCGCGAACCCCTTCGAGTTGAACGGGCCGAGCGGCACGTATTCCCACTGCTGAATGTCGCGCGCGCTCCAGTCGTTCAGCAGCACCATCCCGAAGATATGCGCTTCCGCGTCCTCGCACGCGATCGGCTCGCCGAGCGCATTGCCCTTGCCGACGATGAAGCCCGTTTCCAGTTCGATGTCGAGCTTGCGGCACGCGCCGAACACCGGACGCTCCTGGTCGGGCAGCTTCAGTTGCCCGTTCGGGCGCCGCACCGGCGTGCCGCTCACGACCACCGACGACGCGCGGCCGTTGTAGCCGATCGGCATCTCCGACCAGTTCGGCAGCAGCGCGTTCTTCGGATCGCGGAACATCGAGCCGACGTTGGTCGCATGCTCCTTCGACGAATAGAAATCGGTGTAGCCGGGGATGTCGACCGGCAGATGCAGCGTCGCGTCGCGCTGCGCGACGAGCACTTGCGCGCGCAGCGCCGCATCGTCACGCAGCGTCGCGTTGTCGCGCGAGAACAGCGCCGACAGCTGCACGCGCACGCTGCGCCACGCGTCGCGGCCGAGCGCGATGAACGCGTTGAGCGTCGGCGCGGCAAATACATCGACGCCGTCCGGCAGCGTCACGAGGCCCGCACGCGCGAGCGCCGCGAGATCGACGATCTGGTCGCCGAGCGCGACGCCCGCACGGCGCGCGCCCTGCTTCGCATCGCTGAAGATCCCGAACGGCAGGTTCTGGATCGGGAAATCGCAGGCGGGATCGTTCGCGGTATCGATCCAGCTCTTGCGAGCCGGGTCGAGCGTCGCGCGCCAGTCTTGGGTATCGCTCACTTTTGCTCCGGATTGAAGTGTTTCTTGATGCCTTGCCAGCATTCGAAGTAGTCGGCCTGCAGCTGCGCGGTGTCGAGCGCGTAGCGCGTCGGCCGGATCAGCGTGCGGGTTTCGAACATGAACGCCATCGTCGCGTCGACCTTGTGCGGCTTCGTCGTGTCGCTCGCCGACGCCTTCTCGAACGTGTCCGCATCGGGCCCGTGGCCCGACATGCAGTTGTGCAGGCTCGCGCCGCCCGGCACGAAGCCCTCTGCCTTCGCGTCGTACGCGCCGTGCACGAGCCCCATGAACTCGCTCGCGACGTTGCGGTGGAACCAGGGCGGGCGGAACGTATCCTCGGCCGCGAGCCAGCGCGGCGGGAAGATCACGAAATCGATCGTGTCGACGCCCGGCGTGTCGCTCTGTGACTGCAGCACGAGGAAGATCGACGGATCGGGATGGTCGAAGCTGATCGAGCCGATCGTGTTGAACAGGCGCAGGTCGTATTTATACGGCGCGTAGTTGCCGTGCCACGCGACGACGTCGAGCGGCGAATGGCCGATGTCCGCGCGCCACAACCGGCCGTTCAGCTTCGCGATCAACTCGAACGCGCCTTCGCGATCCTCGTACGCGGCCTGCGGCGTCAGGAAGTCGCGCGGGTTCGCGAGCCCGTTCGAGCCGATCGGGCCGAGATCCGGGAGGCGCAGCAGCGCGCCGAAGTTTTCGCAGATGTAGCCGCGCGCGTCGCCATCCGGCAGCGCGACGGCAAAACGCACGCCGCGCGGAATCACCGCGATCTCGAACGGCTCGACGTCGAGCCGGCCGAACTCGGTCGCGATGAAGAGCCGCCCCTGCTGCGGCACGATCAGCAGCTCGCCGTCCGCGCTGTAGAAGAAGCGGTCCTGCATCGACCGGTTGGCCGCATACAGGTGGATCGCGCAGCCGTTCATCGCCGCGGCCGACCCGTTGCCGGCCATCGTCACGAGGCCATCGACGAAATCGGTCGGCTCGACCGGCATCGGCAGCGGATCCCAGCGCAGCTGGTTTGGCGGCGTCGGCGGCACGTCGGTCGAATCGCCGAATTCCGACACGAGCCGCTGCGTGCCCGCGTACGGCTCGAACGGTCGGTGCACGGCGGCCGGACGGATCCGGTACAGCCACGAACGGCGGTTGTGGCCGCGCGGCGCGGTGAACGCGGTGCCCGACAGTTGCTCCGCGTACAGCCCGTACGGCGCGCGCTGCGGCGAGTTGCGGCCGTGCGGCAGCGCGCCGGGCAACGCCTCGGTCGCGAATTCGTTCGCGAAACCGCTCAGGTAGCCGGCGGTCGCCGGTTTCGACAGGTCAAGCGTCATCGTTTTCCTTTCTCCATCAATTCATCGCGGCGTTCGGCGCCAGCGCGCCGTTGCGCCGCGTCACACCGGCCAGGCCCAGCACGAACAGCGCCGAGCACAGCACCGGCACCGCGGCCGCGTGGAACAGCGCGCCGTTGGACCAGTTGAGCGCAATCAGTTGCCCGCCGACGAGCGGCCCGAGCACCGAGCCGATCCGGCCGATGCCGAGGCTCCAGCCGATGCCCGTCGAGCGCAGCGACGTCGGGTAATACTGGCCCGCGAGCGCGTTCACGGCCGGCTGTCCGCCGACCACGCAGAAGCCGCCCGCGAACACGACCACCAGCAGCCACGGCAACGCATGCGCGACCGAGCCGATCAGTCCCACCGACACGGCCGCGCACGCGAAGCAGGCGAACAGCACGCGCACGAAGCCGTAACGTTCGATGAACCAGCCGAGCGACAGCGTGCCGATCACGCCGCCCGTCTGCAGCACCGTGCCGACGATCACCGCCGTGCCCGGCGAATAGCCGGCTTCGCGCATCACGGTCGGCAGCCAGTTCGACAGGAAGTACAGGTCGATCAGGTTCATGAAGCTGATCGACCACAGCAGCAGCGTGACCGGCAGGCGGCCATGGCGGAACAGCTCGGCCACCGGCGCACCGCTCGCCGCACGTTCACGCACGACGAGCCGCGTATTCGCATCGATGCCGGCTTGCGGCGCGAACCGTGCGAGCCAGTCGCGCGCCTGCGCGACGCGCCCTTTCAGCACCAGGAACTGCAGCGATTCGGGCAGCCGCGCGACCATCGCGATCGTCAGCACGAGCGGCACCGCGCCGCCGACGAAAAACACCGAACGCCAGCCGAGCGCCGGAATCAGCGCCGCGCTGATGAAGCCGCCGATCGCCGCGCCGAGCGTGAAGCCGCACGACACGATCATCATCCGCTTCACGCGATGCGTGGCGGGGCTGAACTCGCCGACCAGCGCCATCGCGTTCGGCATGATGCAGCCGAGGCCGAGGCCCGTGACGAAGCGCAGCGCCATCAGCACGGGGATCGAGCTCGCGAACGGCGTCGCGAGCATCGTCACCGCGAAGAACAGCGTCGAGCCGATCAGCACCGGGCGCCGCCCGATCCGGTCGGCCAGCACCGACAGCCCGAGCGCGCCGAGCAGCATCCCGAACAGGCTCGCGCTGAACACGGGGCCGAGCGCCTGCTTCGGCACGCCCCATTCGGCGATCACGCTCGGCGCGACGTAGCCCATCGCCTGCGCATCGAAACCGTCGATCACGAGGCACAGCCCGCACAGCGCGAGCAGCATCGCGTGAAAGCCCGGGCGATGGGTCTCGTCGATCACGCGCTCGACTTCGAGCACGCGCGTATCGGCCGCCGCGCTCATTGCGCGACCTCGGCGGCCGGATGCACGGGCGGCGTCACGCCCTGGCGCGCGAGCGCCATCGCTTCGCGCAGCACGTCGGCGTCGCCGACCTGGTTCGCGAGCAGCAGGATCAGCTTCGCGTTGACGAGCTGGCTGTCGGCATCCGACAGGTCGCGATGCATGTCGATCAGCGCTTCGTAGAACGCGTCGGGGTCGGCCAGGCGCGGGCGGGTGTCGAGTGGGGGCATGACGGTGTCTCCGGTGTCTTTATCGTATTCAGCGTGCGCAGGTCGCGCGCGCCAGTGCGTCGGCGATCGCCTGACGGTCGAGCGTGCGCATGCGTGCGCACACGTGCTGGTCGGGACGCAGCAGGTAGAACGTGCCGGGCTGCGCGTCGTAGCGCCGCGCGGCGAGGCCGTCGACGTCCTCCACGACGTCGACGCCGGCCACCGGCTGCGCGTGCCCGGCCGGCACGACGAGGACCGGCCGCACCGGCAGCGCGAGGCCGTCGACGGCCTGCGCGAGCGCGGCCGCGTCGCCCGGCAAGCCGAACAGCACGCCGGTAAAGCCACCGCACAGATGCTGCAGCAGCCAGCCCGGCGCACCCTGCACGCGCACCGGCGCATCGGCCGCCGCCGCGCCCGGCCGCATCGCGCCTGCAAACGTGTCGCCGTTGCGGTCCGGCGTGTTGAGCGGCGAATCGGCCAGCACGGCCGGCACCGACAGGCGCCCGCTGTTCACCAGCTTGCGCGCGAACTCGCAGTCGCGCGCAAGCTTCAGCGTCGCATCGCGGAACACGCGCGACACCGCGCTCTTCGGCGTGATGAAGTCGGTCGAGCGCGTCGAGTTGCGGATGTTCTCGTCGGCCGCGAACTCGCGCTCGCTTGCATAGGTGTCGAGCAGGCGATCGTGTGCACGGCCGTCGAGCACCAGCTTCAGCTTCCACGCGAGGTTGTCCGCATCCTGCACGCCGCTGTTCGCGCCGCGCGCGCCGAACGGCGACACGCCGTGCGCGGAATCGCCCGCGAACAGCACGCGGCCGTGGCGGAACGTGTCCATCCGCTGGCAGCGGAACGTGTAGACGCTCACCCACTCGAGCTCGAACTCGACATCCGGCCCGAGCAGCGCCCGCACGCGCGGAATCACGCGCTCCGGCTGCTTCTCGGCGACCGGATCGGCATCCCAGCCGAGCTGGAAGTCGATGCGCCACACGTTGTCCGGCTGGCGATGCAGCAGCACCGACTGGTTGCGGTGAAACGGCGGATCGAACCAGAACCATCGCTCGGTCGGAAACTCCGCCCTCATCTTCACGTCGGCGATCAGGAAGCGGTCCTTGAACGTGCGGCCGCGACTTTCCAGGCCCATCATCGTGCGCATCGGGCTGCGCGAGCCGTCGGCCGCGATCACGTACTGCGCGCGCAGCGTCGCGACGCCGTCCGGCGTCTCGATCGTCAGCACCGCGTGTTCGGCCGACTGGTCGACGCCCGTCACCTTGTGCTTCCAGCGGATGTCGATGTTCGGCAGTTCGAACGCGCGATCGGCCAGATAGCCTTCGACGTAGTACTGCTGCAGGTTGATGAACGCCGGGCGCGCATGCCCTTCCTCGGGCAGCAGGTCGAACGCGTAAAGCTGCTCGTCCTGCAGGAACACCTTGCCGACGTGCCAGCTCACGCCCTTGTCGACGAAGCGCTCGCCGCAGCCGAGCCGGTCGAAGATCTCGAGCGTGCGCTTCGCGAAGCAGATCGCGCGCGAGCCGGTCGACAGCGTGTCGTCGTCGTCGAGCAGCACGACCGGCACGCCGTGCTGAGCGAGATCGATCGCGGCCGCGAGGCCCACCGGGCCCGCGCCGACGACGATCACCGGGTGGACGGCCGCGTCGTGCACGCGGGCACGGTACTCGAATTTCAGCGTCTGGTAATCGATGCTCATGGTCGCCATCCGCGCGTCAACCGCGCCGTGCGCGCACCGCCGCGCCCGTCGTCCCGTCCGTCTGCCGCCGGCGCGTGCGCCCGCCTGTCCTGTCAACCGCCACGTCTCGCTCCTTGCTCCTGTTGATTCTTGAACGGCGCCGTTTCTCGGCGCCTGCCTGCCGCGTTTCTTGATCGGCGACAAATCCTGGATTTACGAATAGTAAAACCAATTACGAATAGTGAAATCAACGTAAACCCTGATCGCGCGCTCGGGAACGGGATAACCATATGAGTGAAACGGCAAGCCGAGCGCGGCGCGCACTGCTAATATCAAGTCAACGAGGCGGCCCTTTCGGCCGCCATTTTTCCTTTTCACGCCGATGATTCCGCCTACCATCCCCGAGCTGGTCACCCGTGCCGGGCAACTGCCGTATCTGCGGGAGCACCTCGCGCTTGCAGAAGGCGGAACCGCGTGCGCGAACCTGCCCGAGCGCACGCTCGCCAGCGCGTACGAGCCGATCTACGACGTGACGATGCCCGGCTCGCCGCAATCGACGTCGTTCGCCGACGCGATCGAGCGCTACGGCGACGAGCTCGGCTTTCAGGCCGTCACGCTCGTCACCGGCGCGCAGCACGATCCGGTCGACGCGGCCGTCGACGACCAGACGCTGGTCGCGATCGACCGCCTGTCGCGCGCGCTGCACGCGATCAATTTCTTCGGCGCGCAGCGCCACGGGCTGCTGTTCCTGCGCGTGCACGAGCGGCTGCTCAAGAGCGTGAAGTACGACCACGGCAAGCATTTCTCGTCGGTGCTGCAGCGCTTCGGGCTGCCGACCGAGCGGATCGTGATCGAGCTGCCGGCGGTCGCGGTCGCCCACAAGACGTTCCTCGGCTACCTGACGCGCAGCTATCAGCATCACGGTTTCAAGGTCGCGGACAAGCTGCCCGACCCCGGCCGCATCCTCGCGGTCGAATCGGATATGGCGCGCCCCGACTACATCAAGATGGATGCGGGCATCGCATTGCGCGACGGGATGGTCAAGGCGCTCGTCGCCTATGCGCAGCGCGTGCGGATTCCGCTGATCTTCGACGGCGTCGTCGACGAGACGCAGTGCGAGCTGCTGCGCCAGCACGACGTGCGGTTCATGCAGGGGCCGGTGTTCGCGAAGGTCGTGACGGTCTGAGGGATCGGCGGGGAAGGCGCCCGGGAGCGGCACGCCGGATGGCGGACTCCGGTGTCGTGTTGCTCAGGGAATCGGGTTTCAGCACGTAACGTGGCGCGGCGGCCGGTTCCTTGTTTGTTCGTTCGTTCACGCAGAAAGGTCGAACGCGCTTGTGCGCGCGCTCGACACCGATGTGCGGCCTATTCTCTACCACCGTCGTCGTACTTCGGTAGATCGTCGTCGATCTCGATGCCCGGGAAACGGTCGCCGTACCAGACGTGCCACGCCGGACGCAGCCGCGACGGCTCGTCGAGCGTCGCGTAATTGATCTCGACCGTCCGCGGCGCGTCGGCGCGCCGGTATTCGAGCTGCGCGCCGCAACGGCCGCAGAAGCGCCGCTCGCCCCATGCGCTCGACGCGTAGACGGCCGGTTCGCCCTGCAGGTATTCGAATGCGTCGATCGGCACCGATGCCGATGCGACGACCGCCGCGCCGGTCGTGCGCTGGCAGAGCCGGCAGTGGCAAAAGCCGGCATCGGTCGGAACGTCGGCGATACGGTAGCGGATCGCGCCGCACGCGCATCCGCCTTCCATCGGTTCGGGGTGCGCCATGGCAGGCCTCGTCGTCGGGAAGCAGGCGAACGATGATGAGCGCGGTTCGCCCGTCGCGCAATACGCGACGGCAACGCGTCCGCTCCCCGCACTCGCCGCGAACAAACCGGTTGGCGCGCGACGGCAACACCCGCGCGATGGTTGCTCAGACCGTCTGCCCGAGCCGCTGCGCGAGCGCCTTCAGTCGCGGCCCGACCTGCATGCGAAACACGTCCTCGTCCATCGACGATGCGGGGCCGCTGCAGCTCAGGATCAGCCAGCGCCCCTCGCGCGGCTCGCGAAATGGGACGGCCGCCGCGTTCACGTCCGTATGCCACGCGCGGAACGAATAGCAGCATCCGCCTTCGGAGAACTCGGCCACCGCGTGCTGCGCGGCCGCGACGAGTGCATCGGCGTCGGCCGTGCCGCCGGCCGCGCGATGCAGTTCGGCATAGAGCGCGCGGCGCACGTCCTCCGGCTGCACGGCCAGGTATGCGCGCCCCATCGAGCTCGTCAGCATCGACAGCCGCGAGCCGGGCGCGAGCCCGAGCGTCAGCGCGGTCTCGCTGCGGATCGTCTCCAGATAGATCATGTCGAGCCCGTCGCGGCAGCCGAGCGACACGGCCGCGCCGATTTCGCGCGCGAGCGCCTGCATGTGCGGCCGCGCGAGATCGATCGTCCCCGAGCCCGACAGCAGCGCGTAGCCGAGCGACAACACGCCGGCGTCCAGCGCATACTTTCCGAGCGTCTCGTCGTAGCGCAGATAGCCGAGCACGGTCAGCGTATAGGCGAGCCGGTTCACCGTCGCCTTCGGCAGGCCCGTGCGTTCCGCGAAATCGCGGTTGCCCAGCATCGTCTCGCCGGGCCGGAAGGCGCGCAGCAGGTCGAGCCCGCGCGCGAGCGCGACGACGAACTTGCGCTCGTCGATGGGGGTCTCGTCGATGGTTGAAAGTGTCATCCGGTGCTACACTGAGGTCGATTTGCAAAACATTGTTCCGCACAGCGGAACGCAAGTCAAGCGAACTTCAGGTATCAGCCCGGAGCAAGCGCCGAAGCGCCAACTCGGGCCGACCGCAAAGCATGGGGCCCGAGTAAGCGCTGAAGCGCTAACTCGGGCCGACAGGAGATGAGACGATGAGTGCTGCAACTTTTCATTGGGACGATCCGCTGCTGCTCGACCAGCAACTGACCGAAGAAGAGCGGATGGTCCGCGATGCCGCGCAAGCGTACGCACAGGACAAGCTCGCGCCGCGCGTCACCGAAGCGTTCCGCCACGAACGCACCGACGCGGCCATCTTTCGCGAAATGGGCGAGGTCGGCCTGCTCGGCCCGACGATTCCCGAGGAATACGGCGGCCCCGGCCTCAACTACGTGAGCTACGGGCTGATCGCGCGCGAAGTCGAGCGCGTCGATTCGGGCTACCGGTCGATGATGTCGGTGCAGTCGTCGCTCGTGATGGTGCCGATCTTCGAATTCGGCTCCGACGCGCAGAAGCAGAAATACCTGCCGAAGCTCGCGACCGGCGAATGGATCGGCTGCTTCGGCCTGACGGAGCCGAACCATGGCTCCGATCCGGGCAGCATGGTCACGCGCGCGAAGAAGGTGCCGGGCGGCTACTCGCTGTCCGGCGCGAAGATGTGGATCACCAACTCGCCGATCGCCGACGTGCTCGTCGTGTGGGCGAAGCTGGAAGAGCACGGCAAGGACGCGATCCGCGGCTTCATCCTGGAGAAGGGCTGGAAGGGCCTGTCGGCGCCGGCGATCCACGGCAAGGTCGGGCTGCGCGCGTCGATCACCGGCGAGATCGTCCTCGACGAGGTGTTCGTGCCCGAAGAGAACCTGATGCCGAACGTGAGCGGCCTGCGCGGCCCGTTCACCTGCCTGAACTCGGCGCGCTACGGGATCGCATGGGGTGCGCTCGGCGCGGCCGAGTCCTGCTGGCACACCGCGCGCCAGTACGTGCTCGACCGCCAGCAGTTCGGCCGGCCGCTCGCCGCGAACCAGTTGATCCAGAAGAAGCTCGCCGACATGCAGACCGAAATCACGCTCGGCCTGCAAGGCGTGCTGCGCCTCGGCCGGATGAAGGACGAAGGCACGGCGGCCGTCGAGATCACGTCGATCATGAAGCGCAATTCATGCGGCAAGGCGCTCGACATCGCGCGGCTCGCGCGCGACATGCTCGGCGGCAACGGCATCTCCGACGAATTCGGCGTCGCGCGCCATCTCGTGAACCTCGAAGTGGTCAACACGTACGAAGGCACGCACGATATCCACGCGCTGATCCTCGGCCGCGCGCAGACGGGCATCCAGGCATTCTTCTGACGATCCGGCCATCACGCGGACGGCGGCGATGCCGCGCACGCGCCGCCAGGTAAAAGGCCCGCCCGGCATCGCTGCCGGGCGGGCCTTATGTCATCGGAGCCGCGGCTCCGGGCCGCCGATGCTTACTTGTTCGGCTGCGGCGTCAGGCGCAGATACGGACGCACCGCGTTGAAGCCCTTCGGGAAGCGTTTCTTCAGCTCTTCAGGATCCTGCAGCGACGGCACGATCACGACGTCATCGCCATCCTTCCAGTTGCCGGGCGTCGCGACCTTGTAATTGTCGGTCAGTTGCAGCGAATCGATCACGCGCAGCACTTCGTCGAAGTTGCGCCCCGTGCTGGCCGGATAGGTGATCGTGAGCCGCACCTTCTTGTTCGGGTCGATCACGAACAGCGAACGCACCGTCAGCGTTTCGTTCGCGTTCGGGTGAATCATGTCGTACAGCTGCGACACCTTGCGGTCCGCGTCGGCGATGATCGGGAAGCCCACGACCGTCGACTGCGTTTCGTTGATGTCGTTGATCCAGCCCTTGTGCGATTCGACGCCGTCGACCGACAGCGCGATCACCTTCACGTTGCGTTTCTCGAATTCGCCCTTCAGCTTCGAGGTCAGCCCGAGTTCGGTCGTGCACACCGGCGTGTAGTCGGCCGGATGGGAGAACAGCACGCCCCAGCTGTTGCCGAGCCACTCGTGAAACTTGATGGTGCCCAGGCTCGATTCCTGCTCGAAATCCGGTGCGATGTCACCAAGACGCAGACTCATGATGTTCCCTCCTCGAACGATGCTGGTTGAAACCGCGCGCCGGACAGCGCGGGGCAGTCCATCAGCTTACGGGAAGCCATGGGTCGTGCGAACGAATATTCCGTTTGATATTCATACTTTTTTGTCATTTTTACCCGGCGTCGTGGCAGGACGGTGGGCGGCAAGGGAAACTTTTCAATCCTTTGTCGCTCTGTTCATGATTACAAGTCGTTTACCATGCAGTCTTGCGCTGCCGCCGTGTGTCTTCCCGGCTCGCCAGCAGGCAGGGGTTTCGCTACGATGTGAACCTGCAGCATGACAGCACGAAGGGAGTTGCAATGTCGGAAATCAACAAGGAGAAACTGATGTCGGATATCAAAACCGTTCTCTCGGACGCCGAAGACCTGCTCAAGCAAGCAGCGAGCAGCACGGGCGACCGTGCGGCCGAGCTGCGCGAGAAGGCCATGTCTCGCCTGAAGCAGGCCAAGGAAAAGGCTGCCGACGTCCAGGTCGTGGTGGTCGAGAAAGGCAAGAAGGCCGCGCGCGCGACCGACGACTACGTGCACGAGCATCCGTGGACGTCGATCGGCGTGGCCGCCGGCGTCGGCGTGCTGATCGGCTTGCTGATCAACCGCAAGTAACGCGCTCTGCGCCGTTTCGTCCCGCGGGCGGCGTCGCGCGGCCCGCGGGCGTCGAAGCCAGCCGGCCTGCGCCGGCCGGCTTGGTCCTAGCTGCTTAGTGCACGCGCAAGCCTCTCATCCATGACGACAGACACCTCCTCGCAGCCGTCCGGTCAAGGACCGCTGCGCCGCCTCGTCGGCTCCGCGATCGGCCTTCTGCAGACGCGCCTCGAACTGGTGGGCATCGAGCTTGCCGAGGAGAAGGAGCGCCTGATGGGCGTGCTGTTCCTCGGCCTCGCCGCGATGATGCTCGCGACGATGGCGCTTATCAGCCTGACCGTGTTGATCGCGATCGCGTTCTGGGATACCTACCGCTGGCAGGCGCTCGCCGCGATCACCGCGCTGTATGCCATTGGCGGCATCGCATGCGCGCTGAAGGCGCGCTCGGGCCTGCGCGACGCGCCGACCGTATTCGAGGCGACGCTCGCCGAGCTCGAGAAAGACCGCGACCTGTTCCGCGGCAAGTCGTGAGCGCCCTCGCGCTCGTCCCTCCCACCTACTTCGCCGACGCGCCATGAGCCAGAACATCACGGGCAATCCCTCCCGCTCCCATTCGTCGCGATCGAACTGGAGCGCGTCGCAGCACCGCGCGCTTCGCAAGGAATTGCTGATCCTGCGATCCGAAGTGGAGCGGCTCGAATTTGCGGAGGCCGCCGCCGAAATGCGCCACGCCGTCACGCGCTTCAGCTGGCTCAAGGTGTTCATCCCCGGGTTGTCGACCAGCAGGTTCGGCCAGTCGGCCAAGAACCTGAACGCAAGCCTCGGCCAGCTCGTCAACCAGTATCCGATGCTGAGTTCGCTCGCATCGCTCGTGCTGGCGAAACCCGTTCGCTCGCTGCTGCGCGCGAGCACGGGCCCCGCGTTGAAGTGGGGCACGCTCGGCTTCGCCGCATGGGAGGTCTACCGGATCTGGAAGCAGTCCCGCGACGAGCGCGGGCTCGACCCACGCGACGACTGACCGTCGGCATCCCGCGCGCGCGGCCATGCGCCGCTGCGCACCCTCCTGGCGAACTCAGCGCAGGCCCCAGCAGACAGCGCCCGGTTCGTCGACACCTTCGCTTCCTGCATTGCCTTTCGTCCCGTCCGAGCGCAGCGTGAACGTGCCGCATGCATCGTCGCGCATCGGCCCGGTGTCGAGCGGCGTCGCCGCCAGTTCGTAGCTCACCGGCGAGTCGTCGCCATCCGGCCGCCCGAGCGTCAATCGATACACGGCATGCCCGTCCGGCGGCGCCTGCGCGAGCGCGTCCGGCAACGCCGCGGGCGGCGCGCCGTCCAGCGTTTCAAGATATTGGGCCGCACGGTACAGCGCGGACATCGCCGACGCGCGGTGAACCCGCACGACATGCTCGCGATACGACGGGATACCCCACCCGGCCAGCACCGCGACGATCGCGAGCACGATCATCAGCTCGATCAGCGTGAAGCCGGCCGCTCGGCACAGCGGCAGGCGGCCGTTCATCGAAGCACCGCCGCGACACGACGCCAGCGCAGCACGACGACGTGGCCGTCGCGTATCGCGACCTGGTGTTGCAGCCACACGGCGCTCGACGCGTGCGCGCCGACGCCACGCGCGGTGACAAGGTAAGCGCGGTCGCCGGCCTGCGCTGACGGGCGCCGCCACGCTTCGATCAGGCATCGCGGCGGTCGTGCGGCCATCGGCCATTCGGCGAAAGGCGCGAACGCTTCGGCAGCCGCCAGCGGCGGCATGCGCCGCCAGGCGTCGGGCTCCGCATGCGAGTCGCTTTCGTTCACGTACGGTGCCGAGCCGCGCAACAGTCGCGCGGTGCACGCGGCCAGCGCGGCATCGGCCGCGTGGAATGCGATCAGCCGATCCGACAACGCACGGGTGCGGCGCGACTCCGTCAATGCGGCGTCGAACCATGTGCCGGTCAGTGCCGCGACTGCTGCGCCGACCGCGATCACCGCGGGCAATGCAAGGCCTGCATCGCGACGCCACGCGCGGCGAGCGGGCCGGAAACGCATATGGGGCTCGCGCGGGGTCATCGCCTGAACGCCGACGCATGCGGCCTGCTGCGGGTCGCCTCCGCTCGCGACGGTGCGCTCGGGCGCGTGGCCTCTCTCGATGCATCGCGAGATGTCGTCCCGCACGCACTGTGCTGCGCCGCTCATCGCGCCACCTCGCTTGCTCGGGTTGCATCATGTAACGCAGCGTCGGGTGCGAGCGCGACGTTCCGCAACGCGACGATGCGATCGAGCGTCAAACGTGCGCGGCCGTCCGATGCAACGGCGGCGCGGCCGTCGCAGTCGATATGCGGCGTCGGTTCGCGCATCGGCTCGCCGCGCGCCCGCACGCAGACATGCACGGCCACGACCTCGCGCCAGTCGTCCGCACGCATCGCATCGGCGTCGACGAACTGCGTGGCGCCGCGACGCAAATAGCGCAGGCGCAACTGATCGATTCCCGCCGCGACAGGCTGCGGCGTGCCCGGACGGCCGCTTCCTTCGCAATACAGTTCGGGCTCGCCCGTCGACGGGCTGACATGCGCATCGAAGCGATTCTCCACCGGCGCAGCTTCGCCCGGCTCGCCGACACCCTGCCCGAGGCAATCCGACGTCTGGCCGTTCACCGTCGTCCACGTCGATACCGCATCGCCGACATACCGGACCAGCAACGCGTCCGACGACAGGCGCACGGGCTCGCAGCGCACCTGTGCGCCGCTACCCCGCACGCGCGCCGCCGAACACCCGAACATCGGCGGCAACGACGATGGCGCTTGTGCATCGAGCGGCAGGAATCCTGCCATCTGGATCTGTTGACCGATCAGCATCAGCGCGGTCGCTGCCGCGTCGCGCATCCTGAACCCGTCTTCCGCGCGCCGCTGCGCAATGCGCTGCGCGTGGTACAGCGCACCGGCCGCCGCGAGCACGAGGAGCCCGACGGTCATCGCGATCAGCACTTCGAGCAGCGTATGGCCACGCGTACGGCGATCAGCGTTCATCGCCCGCCCGCTCGCGAAATGGAATGCGGACACACGACGGCGGCCGCGTCGACATTCCCGCGCCATCGCAGCGCGCCGACGCGCGTCCATCGCCGCCCAGCCAGCGGACAATCGCGTAGCGCACACCGCCCGGCCCGCCGTCGAGCATCATCGCACCGCCCGGCAACGAGGCGGCCGCGAGCGCCGCGAGACCGTCGCCGGCCGCCGCGGGAGCATGCAGACGCTCGATACGCGCATCGGCCAGCCACAGCGCGCGTTCGCGCCAGATCGTCGCGCGCTGCGCACGCGCCATCGCGAGCTGGCTGCCGGCCACTGCGAGCATCACGGTGGCGAGCAGCGCGATGGCCAGCGTCGCCTCGATCAACGACGTCCCGCGCATGGCATTGCGCATCGCGATCACGCCGCGTCGCAGCGGCCGGCGACCAGCCGCGCGCGACCGCCTGCCGCAATCCGCACGCAACGCGACGCGCGCGCGTCGTCGGCGCCGGACACGCTGCGCCGTGGACGCACCTCGAAACGCCGGATGCCGCCGATCGACTGACCGACCGGCGGCGCAAATGCGAGCTCATGCGCGGCGCCCGCGACGGCCACTTCGGCATCGCGCGGGTAGCGTCGCAGCACACGCGACTGCCCGTCGACTTGCCCGCTGACGATCCAGTCGCACGACCATTCGGCCGGATCGCATTGCTCACCGGCACGCAGACAGGCGCCGTCGCGCCCGGCGCGGCACAGCGTGACGCGCGCGCCGAGACGCGTTGCCTCGGCACGCGCAAACGACAGCGCACCGAGCAGCGCGCGCGAACGGGCATCCACGCGTTCGCGCATGCGCCACTGGTCGAACGTGGGCACCGCATAGAGCGCGAGCCCCGCTGCCAGCGACATGGCGACCATCAGCTCGACGAGCGTGAATCCGCCCGACCGTTGCACCACATTCTTAAAGGGTTGAGCGCCCGGTTCCATCGCAATCGTCCTCCGCCACGGTGATGCGACGACTGTAGCGGCGCGTGCGGATGTGCGCCATTGGCCGAACGGCCGACTGGCGACATGCGATCGCAACCGACACAATCGGCGCGAATCGAACCAATGGAGCAGACGATGAACGAACGCAGCGCGTCAGCGCTTACGTGGGGTCTTGGCGGGAGAGGCGCGACGGAACTCTTCGATCACGTCGGCAAATTCGGAAACGTCCTCGAACTGGCGATACACCGATGCGAAGCGCACATAGGCGATCGTATCGAGGCCGCGCAACTCGTTCATCACGAGTTCGCCCAGCTTCTCGCTACGCACTTCGCGCTCGCCAGTCGCGAGCAGTTGATACTCGATGCGGGCGACCGCCGCGTCGATCGCGTCGGCGGCAACCGGCCGCTTGCGCAGCGCGAGTTGCATGCTGGCGACGATCTTGCGACGGTCGAATTCCGTGCGGCTGCCGTCCTTCTTCACGACGAACGGCAGGGACAACTCGACCCGCTCGTACGTCGTGAAACGCTTGTCGCAAGCCGAGCAGCGCCGGCGCCGCCGAATCGCGGCGCCATCTTCGGACACGCGCGAGTCCACGACCTGCGTGTCGTCATGCCGGCAGAACGGGCAGCGCATCGGCGATCAGCGATAGACCGGGAAACGCTTGGTCAGCTCGGCGACCTGCGCGCGCACGCGTTCGATCGTCGCTGCGTCTTCCGGATTCTCGAGCACGTCGGCAATCAGGTTACCCACCTGCTCGGCTTCCGCCGGCCCGAAACCGCGCGTCGTCATCGCCGGCGAACCCAGGCGCACGCCGCTCGTCACGAACGGCTTTTCCGGGTCGTTCGGGATCGCGTTCTTGTTCACCGTGATGTGCGCCGCGCCGAGCGCCGCTTCCGCTGCCTTGCCCGTGATGTGCTTCGCGCGCAGGTCGACCAGCATCACGTGGCTTTCCGTGCGGCCCGACACGATCCGCAGCCCGCGCTTGACCAGCGTTTCGGCCAGCACGCGTGCATTCTCGACGACCTTCTGCTGATATTCCTTGAACTCGGGCGACAGCGCTTCCTTGAACGCCACGGCCTTCGCCGCGATCACGTGCATCAGCGGGCCGCCCTGGATCCCCGGGAAGATCGCCGAGTTGATCGGCTTCTCGTACTCGGCCTTCATCAGGATCACGCCGCCGCGCGGGCCGCGCAGGCTCTTGTGCGTCGTCGTCGTCACGAAATCCGCGTGCGGCACCGGGTTCGGATACACGCCCGCCGCGATCAGACCGGCGTAGTGTGCCATGTCGACCATCAGGTACGCGCCCACCGACTTCGCGATCTTCGCCAGACGCTCGAAGTCGATCTTCAGCGCAAACGCCGACGCACCCGCGACGATCAGCTTCGGCTTGTGTTCCTGCGCGAGTTGCTCGGCCGCTTCGTAGTCGATGTCTTCGTTTTCGTTCAGGCCGTAGCTCACCACGTTGAACCACTTGCCCGACATGTTCACCGGCGAGCCGTGCGTCAGGTGGCCGCCATGCGCGAGGCTCATGCCCATGATCGTGTCGCCCGGCTTGAGCATCGCGAAGAACACGCCCTGGTTCGCCTGCGAACCCGAGTTCGGCTGCACGTTCGCGGCTTCCGCGCCGAACAGTTGCTTCACACGGTCGATCGCCAGCTGCTCGACCACGTCGACGTACTCGCAGCCGCCGTAGTAGCGCTTGCCCGGATACCCTTCCGCGTACTTGTTCGTGAGCTGCGAGCCTTGTGCGGCCATCACGGCCGGGCTCGTGTAGTTTTCCGACGCGATCAGTTCGATGTGATCTTCCTGGCGGCGGTTTTCCTGCTCGATCGCCGCAAAGATTTCGGGATCGACGTTCGCAATGGTGCTTTGGGCTCTGTCAAACATACGGTTTCCGTTAAGTGTGTACAGGTTGACCGGAGCGGCCGAGTACGGTGCGCTGCTGGCGAGACCAGCTCGACGTGGCGGAAGAATCCGTATGACGCGAGGCAAGACAGCCACCGGCGATGCACGCGACGGCGCACAACGGCTGCCCAGGCGAACGGCAAAAACGGCGCCCCGCGCTTCACGGTGGGATGCTCCACCTTGAACCCGAAGGGTTCTATCGCCAGTCACGCAGGGGTGATGAGCGCATTAGTGTATTGGATGCGTCATGAATAGGCAACCGCACGGCAGTGGCCTCCAAACAATGAGGGCCGGACTCTACGCGCCCGTGCCGGAACGCTTCGCCGTCTTGCCGCGGTGCGGCATTCTCAGTAGGCTTGCGGGATTCCACCCGCTATTCCGTTACCGACCAGGAGCAGCAATGATCGTGTTCGTCACAGGGGCGTCCGCCGGCTTCGGCGCCGCCATCTCCCGCGCCTTCGTCAAGGGCGGCCATCGCGTCGTCGCCACCGCACGCCGCAAGGATCGTCTCGACGCGCTCGCGGCCGAACTCGGCGACGCGCTGCTGCCGTTCGAACTCGACGTGCGCGACCGCGCGGCCGTCGAAGCCGTGCCGGCCGCCCTCCCCGCCGAATTCGCCGCGCTCGACGTGCTCGTCAACAACGCCGGCCTCGCGCTCGGCGTCGAGCCGGCCCAGAAGGCGAGCCTCGACGAGTGGCAGACCATGATCGACACGAACTGCTCCGGCCTCGTGACCGTCACGCACGCGTTGCTGCCCGGCATGATCGCGCGCGGTCGCGGCCATATCTTCAATCTGGGCTCGGTGGCCGGCACCTATCCGTATCCGGGCGGGAATGTATACGGCGCGACCAAGGCTTTCGTCAGACAATTCAGCCTGAACCTGCGCACCGACCTGATCGGCACGCCGTTGCGCGTAACCGACATCGAGCCGGGGCTGTGCGGCGGCACGGAATTCTCGAACGTCCGCTTCCGCGGCGACGATGCAAAAGCGGCGAACGTCTATCAGAACGTCCAGCCGCTCACGGCCGAAGACATCGCCGACACGATCTACTGGATCGCCACGCGCCCCGCGCACGTCAACATCAATACGATCGAGATGATGCCGGTCGCGCAAGCCCCGGCCGGCCTCACGGTCCATCGCGGCTGACACGTCGCCCGCAGCCGCGGGCCCGGCTCCGGCCGGCCCGCGGTGTGCCACGACGCACTACATTCCGTTACGAATCGGTTACGAATCCCGTCTTTGCCTTCCGGTAGAATGCGCGCCATGACTCAGCCTACCCGCTCCCCGGAAGCGCCGTCCGGCTTTACCTGGCCGGTGCGCGTGTACTACGAGGATACCGATGCAGGCGGCATCGTCTTCTATGCCAACTACCTGAAGTTCTTCGAGCGCGCCCGCACCGAGTGGCTTCGCGCATGCGGCGTCGACCAGCGTCGGCTCTCCGACGAGACCGATGCGATCTTCATCGTGCGCAGCACGTCGCTCGACTACCGCGCGCCGGCGCGACTCGACGACACGCTGACGATCACGAGCCGCCCCGGACGCATCGGTCGCGCATCGGTGGAATTCACGCAGGAAGCCTGGTGCGGCGACACGCTGCTCGTGGCCGGGCAGATCCGCCTCGGCTGCGTCGACCGTCACGGCATCCGGCCCGCGGCCATCCCGCCGGCCGTGCTCGACGCGCTGCAACGCGGGCCCGTCATCGACGCGGGGCAGACTGGTTTGTCAACGAAGCTCGCATGAGCGCCGTTTAGACACAGCCTATGAACTTGCCGTTCTGATTCGATACTAAGCAAGGTTCGGCGTCAGGCCTCGCCGGCGCGCCGCGCCGCACGCACACCGGACGCCCTTGCCGGGCACTCCCGAAGGGACGTTACTCAAACCTCTATGAATACTGTTCAAGACCTGTCGATCATTTCCCTCGTCCTCAACGCGAGCGTGCTGGCCCAGGCCGTGATGGGGCTGCTGCTGCTGCTGTCGCTGATGTCGTGGACCTTCATCTTCCGCAAGTGGTTCGCGATCCGCCGCGCGCGCGCGCAGACCGAACGCTTCGAGAAGGATTTCTGGTCGGGCGGCGACCTGCAGGCGCTGTATCAAAGCGCGGCCAACAACCGCCACACGATCGGTGCGCTCGAGCGGATCTTCGAATCCGGGATGCGCGAATTCCTGAAGGCGAAGGAAAAGCGCCTCAGCGATCCGGGCCTCGTGCTCGACGGTGCGCGCCGCGCGATGCGCGCGTCGTTCCAGCGTGAAATGGACGTGCTCGAAGCCAATCTCGCGTTCCTCGCGTCGGTCGGCTCGGTCAGCCCGTACATCGGTCTGTTCGGCACGGTCTGGGGGATCATGAATTCGTTCCGCGGCCTCGCGAACGTGCAGCAGGCCACGCTCGCGAATGTCGCGCCGGGCATCGCCGAGGCGCTCGTCGCCACCGCGATCGGCCTGTTCGCCGCGATTCCGGCGGTGGTCGCGTACAACCGCTACGCGCACGACATCGACCGCCTCGCGATCCGCTTCGAGACCTTCATCGAAGAGTTCTCGAACATCCTGCAGCGTCAGGCCCAGTAAGGAGCGCGCCATGGCAGGAAGTCCCATTCGATCCAGCATGCGCGGCGGCCGCTCGCGCCGCGCGATGGCCGACATCAACGTCGTGCCGTACATCGACGTGATGCTGGTGCTGCTCGTGATCTTCATGGTCACCGCACCGCTCGTCGCGCCGTCGATCATCAACCTGCCGACCGTCGGCAATGCCGCGCCGCAGGAGCAGACGCCGCCCGTCGTCGTCAACATCAAGGCCGACCGCACGATGAGCGTCAAGTACAAGGGCGACTCGGGCGCGACGCAGGAAGACACGATGACGAAGGCCGAGCTCGACAGCTTCATCACGGCCCGGCAGGCCGATCACCCCGACCAGCCGGTCGTGATCGCAGCCGACAAGACCGTGCAGTACGATGCCGTCATGACCGTGATGTCCGATCTGAAGGCGCGCGGCGTCAAGCGCGTCGGCCTCCTCGTCAAATCGCAATGAACCGGCAGCAATCCACGCGCAGGTCCGCCTACCCGCTCCAGCCTCCCCGGGAGCGCGGGACGTGGCGCGCGTTCGCGCTCGCCGCGCTGATGCACGTGCTGCTCGCGCTGTTCCTCTATCACGGCGTGCAGTGGCAGAACAGTACGCCGGCCGGCGCCGAGGCCGAGCTGTGGACCGAAGTGCCCGACGTCCCCGCGCCGCGGCCCGTCGTCACGCCCACGCCGCCCGCGAAGGTCGCTCCGCCCCCTCCGCCGGTGCGCGACGAGCAGGCCGACATCGCGCTGCAGCAGAAGAAGCGTCAGCAGGAAGCGGCCGCGCGCGCGGCGCAGCTCGAGCAGCAGCGCCGCGCGCAGCAACTGAAGGCCCAGCAGGAAGAGGAAGCCCGGCGCGCGCAGCTCGCCGCGCAACAGGCCGCCGCGCTCGCCGCCCAGAAAGCCGCGGAACGCGACAAACAGAAGCAGGCCGACAAGCTCAAGCAACAGCAGCTCGCCGAGCAGCAGAAGCTCGAACAGCAGAAACTCGAGCAGCAAAAGCAGGCGCAGCTCGAAGCGCAGCAGGCGGCGAAGGCGAAAGCCGACGCAGCCGCGAAGGCCAAGGCGGAAGCCCAGGCCAAGGCGAAGGCCGAAGCCGCGGCGCGCGCGAAGGCCAATGCGGCGGCGAACGCGAAGCTGGACCGCGAGCGCAGCGCGCGCCTCGCGCAGATGCAGGGGCTGTCGGGCGCCGGCGAAGGCGGTGGCGACGGCCTCGCGAAAAGCGGCACCGGCACGGGCTCCGGCGGCAATGCCGCGACGCCCGGCTATGCCGACAAGGTGCGCCGCCGCGTCAAGCCGAACATCGTTTGGGGCGGCGAACGGGCAGGCCTGACCACCGTCGTCAAGATTCGGTGCACGCCGTCCGGTGACGTATTGAGCGCATCGGTCTCCCGCTCGAGCGGGAATTCGGGGTGGGATCAAGCCGTGGTCAATGCGATCCACGCATCGGTCCCGTTGCCGCCCGATTCTAACGGTCGGACCCCGTCCGACATTACGATTACCTTCAAGGCAGCGGAGTGAAACGAAATGCGCTTACACTCCGGGCGTCGCTGTCGGACGGGAACGAATCGGGTATTTTTACTGTCTCTGCGGTTGCGCAGCGATCCAAGCCATACGGGAAGCAAGAAGCATGAGTTTGATGACAAAGCTAGGTTTCAGGGCACTCGTGGCCTCGTGTCTGATCACGGCGGGCAGCGCCGCTAACGCCCAGGTCAACGTGCTGATCACCGGCGTCGGGTCGACCCAGTTCCCCATTGCCACCGCGAATTTCACGAACGAGGCGAACCTGCCGCAGCAGGTCACGTCGATCGTGCGCGCCGACCTCGCCCGCAGCGGCAAATTCACCAACATCGACGCCGGCAGCACGCCCGTGCCCGAGACCGCATCGGTCGATCTCGGCGCATGGAAGGCCAAGGGCGCGAATGCGTTCGTCGCCGGCAGCGTGAACCGCGACGCGAACGGCCAGTACAAGGTCAACTTCATCCTGTACGACACCGTGAAGCAGCAAAGCCTCGGCGGCCTGTCGCTGACGGCCACCGACACCACGCTGCGCACGGCCGGCCACAAGATCGCCGACTACATCTACCAGAAGCTGCTCGGCGTGCGCGGCGTGTTCGCCACGCGCCTGTCGTACGTGATCAAGACCGGCAACCGCTACCAGTTGCAGATTTCGGATTCGGACGGCCAGAACGCGCGCATCGCGCTGTCGAGCACCGAACCGATCATCTCGCCGGCGTGGTCGCCGAGCGGCACGAAGGTCGCGTACGTGTCGTTCGAGCGCAAGAAGCCGATCGTCTACATCCACGACCTGCCGACCGGCCGCCGCTACATGGTCTCCGACCAGAAGGGCAACAACAGCGCACCGGCGTGGTCGCCGGACAGCAACACGCTCGCCGTCGCGCTGTCGCTGACGGGCAATACGCAAATCTATACGGTCAACGCGAACGGCGGCGGCCTGCGCCGTCTCACGCAGAGCAGCTCGATCGACACCGAGCCGTTCTACTCGCCGGACGGCCGCTGGATCTACTTCACGAGCGACCGCGGCGGTGCGCCGCAAATCTACCGGATGCCCGCACAGGGTGAGAGCGCCGGCGCCGCGCAGCGCGTGACCTTCACCGGCAGCTACAACACGAGCCCGCGCGTGAGCCCGGACGGCAAGCTGCTCGCTTACATCTCCCGCACGGGTGGGGGCTTCAAGCTGTACGTTCAGGATCTGCAGAGTGGCGCGGCGAACGCCATCACGAATACCAATCGCGACGAATCGCCGAGCTTCGCGGCAAACGGCCAGTACCTTCTGTACGCCACCCAGTCGGGTGGCCGCAACGTGCTGGCTGCAGTGCCCTCCGACGGCAGCGCGCCGCCGCAGATCCTGTCCGTCCAGGGCGGCTCCGTTCGCGAGCCGTCGTGGGGGCCCTTCATGCAATGACCACAAGGAGAGTAACCATGATGTCGAATAAAGCTCGTCTGGCCCTGGCCGTGATGATGATCAGCGCGCTTGCAGCGTGCAAGTCGGGCGTGAAGCTCGACGACAAGGCGAACAACGCGGGCGCAATCGGCACGCAGCCGAGCGCCGACAACGTCGCGCAAGTGAACGTCGATCCGCTGAACGACCCGAACAGCCCGCTCGCGAAGCGCAGCATCTACTTCGACTTCGACAGCTATTCGGTGAAGGACGAGTACCAGCCGCTGATGCAGCAGCACGCGCAGTACCTGAAGAGCCACCCGCAGCGCCACGTGCTGATCCAGGGCAACACCGACGAACGCGGCACGAGCGAGTACAACCTCGCGCTGGGCCAGAAGCGTGCGGAAGCCGTCCGCCGTGCGATGGCCCTGCTCGGCGTGAACGACTCGCAAATGGAAGCCGTGAGCCTCGGCAAGGAAAAGCCGCAGGCAACGGGTCACGACGAAGCATCGTGGGCGCAGAACCGTCGCGCCGACCTCGTCTACCAACAGTAAGTAACGGAAGAATCGCCGTATGACGCACCGTTCAACCTGGCTGCGCGTTGCCGCAGCATTCTGCGTCGCGGGCGCGGCGTGGTCGGCCGCGCCGGCGCACGCCGGCATGTTCGACGACAACGAAGCACGCCGTGCCGTGCTCGATCTGCGCAGCAAGAGCGACAACCTGTCGAGCCAGTTGTCGGCCGCCCAGCGTACGATCCTCGATCAATCCGGCCGTATCGACCAGCTGAACCAGCAGGTCGCGACGCTGCGCGGCGAGAACGAGGATCTGACGAACCGGCTGACGACGCTCGAGCGGCAGCAGAAGGAGTACTACCAGGATCTCGACACGCGGCTCAAGAAGTTCGAGCCGCAGCAGGCGACGATCGATGGTGTCGAAGGCACCGTGCAGCCGGGTGAAACGGATGCGCTCAGCGCGGCGCAGCAGCAGTTCCGCAACGGCAACTTCAAGGCGGCGGCGGCTTCGTTCCGCGCGTTCATCGCGAAGTATCCGCAGAGCCCCTATCAGCCGACCGCGCAGTACTGGTACGGCAACGCGCAATACGCGCTGCGCGACTACCGTGGTTCGACCGCGACGTGGCAAGGGATCGTCAGCAAGTTCCCGCAACACCCGCGGGCGGCCGACGCCCTCGTGGCGATCGGCACGAACCAGCTCGAACAAGGCCAGAAGGCGGCCGCGAAGAAGACGTTCGAGCAGGTCGTGTCGCAGTACGCCGGCTCGAACGCGGCGCAGACGGCGCAGGGCAAGCTCGAAACCATCAAATAATTATCGTGACGGGTTGTTGACAGCCCTGTAACCCGTCGCTATAATCTTTTGCTCTTTAGGTCGTTGCCCAGGTTGTTGAAGCAACGAACCGACAGGTTTCAAGAACGTGGGGTGGTAACTCAGTTGGTTAGAGTATCTGACTTTTAATCAGAGAGTCGAGGGTTCGAGTCCCTCCCACCCTACCAACTATCTTCGATAGTGTAAAAAAGCCTCCCTTGCGGAGGCTTTTTTGCGTCTGTCGCCGCACCGTTCGAGCAGAATTCCCGACGATGCTCGTCACACACTCGGCCGCGCGCAACCTGAGCCCGACCGATCACCGCGCACTCACGTCCCGCAGTACCGCACCATATCCGGCATACAGATTGCCGTCGGGCAGCAACCGCAATTGCGCGAGTTGCCGATGCACGACCGGCAAGTTATGGAACGGCATCCGCGTGAACAGATGATGTTCGATATGGAAATGAATCGCATGCGGGCCGAACAGGAACGTCTGCCATGAACGCCGGACGATCGTGCGTGCGTTGCGGCTTTGATCGGCGCCGGCCGGCAACCCCGCGTGCTCGAAGATCGCGCGCACCTGCCCGGCGAACGGCAACAAGGTGACGGACGGCACGATCCACAACGCGACGTACAGCAGCGGATGTCCGGCCAGCGCGAGCGCGCCGAACAGCGCGCCGTTGCCGGCCAGCATCGACGCGATCTCCCACGCCGCATACGCACGCGATTTTTCGACCTTCGGCAACGCATGCGCGAACGCGCCGCGCGCGAGCTTCACGACGCTCGTCACGTAACCGACGCCGCACGCATACGCGAGCAGGCGGACGATCAATCGCCCGCGCGTCGCCGGATAGTCGTGCACGCCGAACAGCAGCGCGACGGGGTCGTCCGCTTGCATCGGCGCGCGATGGTGCTTCAGATGGCCCGCCCGATACGTGCGCAGCGACAGCCATAGCGGGCCGGCCGCGAGCAGTTGCCCGAGCACGTCGTTGACGCGCCGGTTCCGTGCAAGCAACCCGTGCGCCCCTTCGTGCATCATGACCGCGAGCGCGAGCTGGCTGCGCGCGATCACGATCGCCGCGCACGCGTAGGCCAGCGGATGCGCAAACGCGATCGCAGCGGCAAACGCGGCGGCAATCATCAGCCAGTCACCCGCCAGCGCCATGCCGACACGCGCCGCGCTCACGCGAAACAGCCCCGGATCGGGCACGAACCGGGCGAGCCCGGCGTTCGGTCCGGCGCGGTGAACGTGCGCCTCCGTCATGCGAGCCTCCTGCGCGGCAAACGCCGCTCGACCCACAGCGCACTGACCGCCGCGAGCACGAACCCACCCAGCACGTCCGCGACCGTATGCTGCTTGAGCGTCAGCGTCGACGCGCAGATCAGCAGCCCGATCGCCGCCGCGACGATCCGGCGCCGGTCCACCAGCATCCGGCACGCGAGACACGTCACCGCGACATGCAGGCTCGGGAAGCCGTTGGCCGCAAGATCGAGCGCCCACATGCGCGCCAGACGCCGACGCACGAATGCATTGCCGATCTCGGCGATGTCGGGCCGCGGCACGGCTTCCGGAAACATCAGGAAGCAGGCCACGCCGAGCACGAACGCGATCAGCACGGCGTCCCTGAACGCGGCGAACGCGGACGGTCGCGCGTACGCGGCGAGCGCAATCACGAACGGAAAGAACGCGACATAGACGAACCACGACCATGCGATGAACGGAATCCGCGCATCGATCGCCGTGGCCAGCACGTAGCGCGGCGTGACGCCGCGCTCCAGCAGAAAGAAGATCGCGAGGCCCGCGACCAGGCCGAATGTCGCGGCCAGCATCTGCCGGACATCGGGCCGGCGATCGTCCTGAAACATGCGCGTATTCATCGCGGCGCTGGTGCCTCGCATCGGGTTGCCGCGTCGGCCGCTCGCGCATGCGGACCCAGCGCGAGGAGGTGCGATGTCCACGCGTCGACACGCGCACGCGCATGCTCGCGGCCCGCTCGCGTCCCCGCCGGCGTACCGGGATCGCGCATCAGTTCGATCGACGCCTGCCCGACCTCGCGCCGGAATGCCGCCGCATCGCCCCGCCATGTGACCACGCGGTGCACGAGTTGCAGCCGTGCCGCGCGCGCGGCGTTGCTCGCCTGTTCGGGCTGATCGGTCTGCACGAGCAGGATCGGACGGCGATACACGCGCGCAATCGACAACGCGGCCATGCCGGGCGCCGACACGATCAACGGCGCATGCGCGGCGCGCGTCGGCCAGTCGGCGTCGACGCCGGTCCAGCCGTCGTGTCCGGCGTAGCCCTCGCCCACGCGGTGGGCGGCGAGCCCCGCGTCGCGCATGCCGGCCGACAACGCATCGGCGAGCGCGACGTCGCGAAAGTGCGGATTCAGATAAACGGCCGCCGCAACGCGTTCGTGCGCCGGCCGTTCGGCGACGATCGGCACCGGCGTCGGCAGCCGGCGATGCCGGTGCGAGCGCGGCGCATCGTCGGCGAAGCCGTACGCGAAATCGTGCTCGATACGGCCCAGCGCCGCATCGATCTGCCAGTCGACGATCCGCGCGAAAGCGCGCGCCAGCACGCGCGGCAGTCGTGCATCGAAATTCGCGGTCAACGCGCGGCGCAGGCTGCCGCCATACACGTGGACGACGCGACGCCGCCAGCCCGGCACCGCCCCCATGAACAGCAGCGCCGGATGAAACGAGTCGTTGACCACGAGATCCGCATCGCGAACGATCGCACGCAGCCGCACGATGTCGCGCAGCATGCGGGTCGGCCTGAACACGTAGTGCGCGACATTGCGATCGGTCGCGTCGCGCAGCATGTTCTGCCGCTCGTCGAACTGCACCGCGTAGTGCCGCGACAACACGTCCGCGTCGATGCCGAACGCGGCGAGAAATGCCTGCCCGGCGTCGGACGTCGTCAGCACGTCGACCTGCGCGCCGGCCGCGCGCAACGCATGCACGAGCAGTTGCGCGCGCATCAGATGGCCGCGCGCGTCGGCGGTCGCGAGATAGACGATGCGCGGCATCATGCGCGCGGACGAAGCGACTGGAGCCAGCCGGCCGCGACCATCGCCAGCGCGCCCGTCACGCCGAAACCGGCTTCGATCGCGCGGATCTCGTCCAGCAACGCGGCGAGCGACGCGGCCTCGGACGGCTCGACGAGGCGGCGCAGCGTATCGGCGCAAAGCCGGACGTGGCGCGTCTCGTCGGCGAGCACGCGCGACAGCAACGGATACAGCGGATGCGTGTCGCCGATCGTCGCGCAGTGGCGCGCGAGCACGCGCATTGCCATCTGTTCCGCGCACAGGCCGGTCGCATACGCGGGCACGAGTACGCCTTGCGCGAAATGCGGCGCGTAGCGCTGCGCCAGACGCCGCCATCGCACGATCTTTCGCCGGCTCAGCCAGTCGGGTTCGTGCGGGCCGGTCGACACGTCGACGCCGCGCCGGCGCAACGCATCGGCAAATGCGGCCGCGTGGCGGCGCTCGTCCGCGAGATGCTGGTCGATGCGCGGCGCGAGCCAGTCCGGCGGCTGTCCGGTCCAGTCCTCGTGCAGCGCGCACTCGGTCGCTTCTTCGCCGATCAGGTACATGCGCAGCATCCAGCGCTCGCCATGCATGCTGCGATGCAGTTGCCGGATCGCCGCCCGCTTGATGCGATCGACGAGATACGCGCGCATCCGCGCCGTACCGCGTGGCACGGGCGCATCGAGACAATCGAAGCGCTCGCCGTGCCCGGCCTGCGACGACACCGGCAATTCGCTTGCCGCGGTCATGCCGGCTCGCCCCGCGCGGATGAAGATGGCGTCGCGGCAGCCGCCGGATCGCGACGCCAGCCGAGGATCAGGCCGACGAAGCTTTCCTGCATGAACGCATGCGCGGAGGCTACCGCGCCCGCGAACGCTTCCTCGCGGCCATTCACGCGCAGATAGCCGCTGCCGTCGCGCGCGCCGAACTCGATCCGGTCGTTCTTCCGAAAGCCGCGCTCGCGCACGTCCTTCACGAGTGCGCTGCCATCGAGGCCGAACAGGAACAGCTCGCGCTGTGCGACCCACACCGGAATGCGATTGCTCAGCGCGTCGAAGCGGATCGACCACGTGCCGGACGCGAGCGCGCGATCGACGTCGGCATCGTGCGGCGCGTTCGACGTGAAGCTCGCGCGCGCGACCGCCTTCGTCAGGCCGCCGACACCGAGCGCGATCGTGATGTCGTCCGCCAGCGGCTGCTTCGGATCGGTCGCACTCACCTTCACGAGATGGCGCGCCAGCCGCGAGGCGAGCGACGGATGCGCGAACAGCGCAAGCGTTTCGTCCGGCGTGAGCACGTCGCGCTCACGATCGCCGTCCTTCACGCGCACACGATACGGATCGATCCGCACATCGGTGAACGAGCCGTGCACGGGCGCATGGACGTACACGTCGCGGTCCCATTTCCGGCCGTCGCGACGCAGCAGAACGTGCACGCTCAACGGCACGCGCCGCCCGTCGGCATCGACGCCCGTGCCTTGCAGCAGCACGTCGCCGAGCACGTCCTTCGTGCGGCGGTTCGCATCGCTCGAGAAGACGATCGCATGCGCATCGGTGTCGATGCTCGCGTGACCGTCGGGCGCATCGAGCGCGATGCGATTGCAGTCCGACGCGGCCGCATTCGCGAACGGGCAGCCGCTTCGCGACATGAAGTGATAAATCCCGCGCCCCGCATGATCGACCGGTGCGGCATGGGCGCCGACGCTGGCGGCAAGCAGGGCGAGACAGGCAATGCGAGTGGCGAGTGAGGGCATGGTCGTCGTCGGAACAGAATCAGGATGTCGAAGTGTCGTGGCCGCGAGGCGCGGCGCCGTTTCAATGACGGTGATAGGACAGCGCATCGAGATCGCGCCGGGTCGATGCGCGTCCCGTGAGCCCGAAACCGCGCGCGAGCGCGCCGAGCGTATCGACGGCGGACGCGGCGATCGTGACGCCGGCAGCCGCGAGATAGCGCGCGGCGCCCAGTCGCGGCAACTGCTGGCGATCGAGCGCGCGCAGGCTGTAGCCGAGCCGCATCGCCATCACGCAGAACGGGCCGAGCGGGCCGCTGCGGCCGAGCCACTGCCATCGACGCGGCAGGTACGCGTGCACGAGATACGGCGTCAACCCGACGCTGTCCTCGCCGCGCATCCAGCGCAGCTTCAGCGACTCGCGATGCGTGTCCGGCAGCCGATGCTCGGTATGCGCGGCCGGCGCGAATTCGACGGCCACGCCGGCCGCCTGCATCCGCAGCCCCATCACCTGGCAATGCGCGCGATAGACGCCGTCGAGCGGCTCGTAGCGGAACTGCGCGAACACGTCACGCCGGAACGCGACGTTGTTCGCGTAGAAGTTGCGCGTCGCGCCATCACGCAGCGGGCTCGGGAAATACATGAAATCGATCGACGTCAGCGCGATGCCGAGCACGTTGGGCGCGTAGCTGGTCCGCCCCGCCACCGCGACGGGCGCGTCGCCCGCGTCGCGCGCGAACGGCGCGAGCAGGTGCTCGAGCCAGTCGTCGGCCGGCCGGCAATCGGCATCGCCGAATACGACGATGTCGCAGCAATCGGCATCGACGCGATCGAAGCCGTCGTTCTTCGCATCGTAGTAGCCGGTGCTCGCGCCGATCTCGACGAAGTCGATCGGGCGGTCGGCCAGCGCGGCGATTTCCGCGCACGCGTCGGCGGGCAGGCCGTCGTGCGTGATGATCCATTGCGCAAGGGCGGCCGGCGGCACGGTCTGTTTCGACAGCGCCGCCACCAGGCGTTTCAGGCTGCCGACGGCCTGCGCAAGGCCCGCGCCGCCGCGCAGGTTGTTGGTCTCCAGCACAAGCGCGGCCCGCGCGGCTACGGAACGGGCGGTCGCGTGCGTCCGCGCTGCGGTGTCGGTCAGGTTCGGCATCCGGAATATCTCCATCGTCATGCGCGACGGCATGGACAAAACGAAAGGACGGCGGGCCTGCGGCACGCCGGCGAATGCGGGCGGCGCGGACATCGTCGCGCAGCGGGCGGCCTCGGCGGGCGCCCGCTGCGCGTGCCGTCACTCCTGGATCGACGGCGCGGAATCGGCGTCGGTATAGCGCGGCTTCGCGTTCTGCAAGTCGCGCGTGTTCTTCTGCACGGCCACCGAGCCGAACAGCGCGAGCACGAACGACATCGCGTAAAAGCCCTTTTCGCTCAATTGCAGCGTCGCGTTGAAGAGACCGACGATCAGGAGCGCGATCGACAGCAGCAGCGCGATCCAGCTGAGGCCGTAGTAGATGCCGGTGACGGGAATGCCTTCGGCGCGGTCGCGCACGCTCTTCTGCAGCGAGATCGCCGCATAGAGGCCGAACACCAGCACGGTGAAGTAGTAACCCTTCTCGTTGAGCTGCATGCCGGCGTTCCAGAGCCCGATCAGGAAGGCCGCGAAACCGGCGATCAGCGCGGCCCACGATGCGGCCACGAACGCGAACGACGGCTGCTGGATGGTGGTCTGGTTCATTGCGTTGCCCTCTCTTTCTTGTTGTTCGAAATCGTTGTCATTGACCTGCGTTTTGCGCATGGTAGCAGCTTTGGCGCGCGTCACGACGGCCCCGCCGCGCATTCGCCGCAAGCGCGAGCCGCGGTTGATGCAATGCATCCGTGAGACGATTGCGCTGAAAATTGACACCCTGACGTATCCACACTCTCCTCGACAGCGATCAGAATAGCGTTGCATCGCCCGAGATCGCGGCGCCCGCCGCCCTCCTCACTCTTCTCGACAAGGACGCATCATGCTGAACTGGAACGAATACCGGAAGGAACTCTCGACGCGTATCGGCGACATCGCCAAGCTGTCGCCCGATACGCTGGCCGGCTACCAGGCGCTGGCCGGCGCCGGCGCCAAGACGGGCCATCTCGACGCGAAAACGCGCGAGCTGATCGCGCTCGCGGTGGCCGTCACGACGCGCTGCGACGGCTGTATCGCCGTGCATACGGCCGAAGCGGCCAAGCATGGCGCGACCAAGGAGGAAGTGGCGGAAGCGCTCGGCGTCGCGATCGCGTTGAATGCGGGCGCGGCGCTCGTCTATTCGGCGCGCGTGATGGACGCGCTCGGCGACTGAGCTGGCGCGGTGCGGCACGATCGTCGTGCCGCACCCCATTCATTGTTGCGTTGCGCTGCGTGGCGCCCGGCCGCCGGCTGGGCGATTGCGCATCGCGCGTACGGGCCTGCCATGTGTGACGAATGTGGCGACTCGCGTGGACGCGTAAGCGTCGCGGAGTCGGCTACCATGCGCGAACGATACATCGTGAAGGAGCGCTCCATGTGCCGCTGGCTCGCTTATACGGGTAATCCGATCCATCTGGAAACCGTGCTGTTCCGCGCGAAGCATTCGCTGATCGACCAGAGCCTGCATTCGGAGCTGGGCGCGACGACCACCAACGGCGACGGCTTCGGCATCGGCTGGTACGGGCATCCCGACGAACTTCCGTTCCGCTATCGCTCCGTGCATCCCGCCTGGAACGACCGCAACCTGCGCGAGGCCGCGCGTGCGATCCGCTCGCCGATGTTCATCGCGCACATTCGCGCGGCGACCGACACGCCCGTGCAGGAAACCAACTGCCATCCGTTCCGCCACGGCCGCTGGCTGTTCGCGCACAACGGGCTGATCCGCGACTTCCACAAGCTGCGCCGCGACCTGACGATGAAGGTCGATCCCGCGCTGTTCCCGACGCTCGAAGGCTCGACCGACTCCGAACTGATGTTCCGCCTCGCGCTGACGTACGGTCTCGAGCAGGCGCCGCTGCCGGCGCTCGAACGGATGGTCGGCGTGGTGGAGGAAACCGCCGCGCGGCATCGCGTCGCCGATCCGCTCAACATGACGATCTGCGCGACCGACGGCGAACGGATCGTCGCGGCGCGCTATTCGAGCGAACGGCAATCGCGCTCGCTGTTCCACAGCACGTCGTTCAAGCACCTGCACGCGCTGTATCCGCATAACCCGCGCATCGCGGAAGCCGGCGACGATGCGTTCATGGTCGTGTCGGAGCCGCTCGTCGACCTGCGCGGCGCGTGGGAGGAAGTGCCGGAGGGCATGGCGATCGTCGCGCACGGCGCCGATGTGCAGCAGCGGCCGTTCGGGCCGCGGCACAAATGACGTGCCGCAGTCCTGACGAAATCCAGCGTATTCAGGTAGCCGATACTTCAGCGCGACAGGGCAATCGCGGCGATCCGGCTTTCAACGGGGCCGGCGCTCGGTGCTGCCGACGCAATCGGAAGGGATGCCAATCGTCGCCCGGCAAATAAGGTCGGAAAACATGCCCTCGGATAATTCCCCAATTCGATAATAAGTGACAGAGACGCATCACAAAGCAGCCCGTGCTGGCTATTGCGATATTTCGCCGAATAAAAAATTAATACCCTTGTGACTTCATGTCGACCCCCGAATCCAGGTCGATAAATCGACATGCGGTCGAGAACCCTGTCGACCACGCACATTATTTCGAATCATTACAACGGGCCGGCAATCATTACCGGACGGACGCGGTGCGCACACCATCGCGCCGCTTGAAGGCAAGCGCTTATTCCCGATCAAAATATTCAACTTACCAATTTTTAAAGGCGCCGTTACAATTCGGCGACGAATGAATTCGCATCAATAATGTACGACGCCGTTACCGGCACATCGAATCCGAGATGACGCAAGATCGCCCCAATTCCCGCCCTGTCATGTCGACGGGCAATCAATCCGTGCTTTCCAGCATGAAGCAGGACCATGCGTTCGTGGTATGGCTCACCGGGGTGTCCGGTGCCGGTAAATCGACGCTGTCGAATCTTCTGAAGGAACAGCTCGATGCGCGCGGCCTTCGGACTTTTCTGCTGGACGGCGACCAGCTTCGCGAAGGATTGAACCAGGATCTCGGATTCAGCGACGCAGACCGCCACGAGAACATTCGTCGGACGGCCGAGGTCGCGCGCCTGATGGTGGCTGCCGGGCTCGTCGTCATCGTTGCGCTGATCTCGCCGTTTCGGGACGCACGCGCCAAAGCGCGCGCCCGCTTCCCGCAGGGCATGTTTTTCGAAGTCTTCGTCGACGTTGCGCTGGATGTGGCGGAAGCGCGCGACCCCAAAGGGCTCTATGCGCGGGCAAGGCAAGGGACGCTTCGGCAGTTCACCGGCATCGAATCGACCTATGAAAAACCGGTATCGCCCGACGTGCACGTCCGCACGGGCGAAGCAGGTCCGCGGGAATGCGTGCACGCGATCATGCAGAAATTGCCGTTGAACGGCTGATGCACGTCGTCGACCGTCGTCCGCTGCCCGTCGTGAACCTCCATCGCCGCGAACATCGCGCCATCGTCGGCCACCGCGGCGCGACCTGACCGAAAACCAGTCGACCTACATCCCGCTCGGCGCGACCCACCGGCTGACGAACCCCAGCACGATTCCGCTCGAACCGGTCGAAGTCCAGTCGGGCGCATATCTCGGCGAAGACGACATCGTCCGCTTCGAGGACACCTACGGGCGCGCAGCGCGGTGAGCGACGCTACACCGGCGCGCGCCACGACAGGCCGGACCTCGAACGGGCGGCACGCACCCACGTCCTGCCCGCTTTTCATTACGTCAACCAATGTCAGCCCGGTTGCCCGCGCTTCACAGGTCAGGTTATAAAAGCGCCTCCCATTCCGGCGCATGCGCCGCCCTTTTACCCTCGACTTCGGAGAACGCGTGATCGATCTCGCCACCGCCCAGCAATTCCTGATGACCCGCGGCCTCGACTTCGGCCTCAACCTCCTCGCCGCGATCGTGTTGTGGTTCGTCGGCCGCTGGGCGATCCGCATCGGTACCCGCCTGCTCGGCAAGGTCGTTCGCCGCAGCGGCAAGGTCGACCCGACGCTCACCGACTACCTGACCTCCGTCGTCGGCGTGCTGCTGACGATCCTGCTGATCCTCGCGATCCTGCAGATCTTCGGCGTACAGACGACCTCGTTCGCCGCGCTGCTCGCCGGCCTCGGTCTCGCGATCGGCACCGCCTGGGGCGGCCTGCTCGCGCATTTCGCCGCCGGCGTGTTCATGCAGGTGCTGCGCCCGTTCAAGATCGGCGACGTGATCAGCGCGGGCGGCGTCACGGGCACCGTGAAGGAGCTCGGCCTGTTCGGCACGACGATCATCACCGCCGACAACATCGTGACGATCGTCGGCAACAACAAGATCTTCTCGGACAACATCGCGAACTACAGCGCGACGCCGCACCGCCGCGTCGACCTGACCGCGAAGATCGCGCACAGCGTCGACGCGGCCGATGCGATCAACCGCCTGAAGACGCAGATCCAGCTGGTTCCGAACGTGCTGAAGGTACCGGCGCCGGACGTCGGCGTGCTGCAGTTCACGCCGGAAGGCCCGCTGCTGTTCGTGCGCCCGTCGACTCAGCCGGAGAACTACTGGCAGGTGTACTGCGACACCCACCGCGTGATTCTCGACACGTTCCGCGAAGCCGGCTATCCGACGCCCGAAACGCCGGTCTCGCAACGCAACGCGTGACGAAAGCAGCGGCCGAACCGCACGGACGAAAAAAAAGCGCGGCAGCCGTAAACTGCCACGCTTTTTCATTGCGCCGAAGCGCGCCGCGTCAGCGCCCGCCCGCCTTCGGCGTCCCGTCCGAGCGTCGCCCGCGCACGAGCTTCCATACCGCGCCGAGCGCGACCGGCACGATTGCCGCGCCGATCCCGACCAGCACGATCACGTTCAGGTACTGGCGGACGAACGGGATGTTGCCGAAGAAATAACCGAGCAGCACGAGCAGCAGCACCCACACCAGCGCGCCGATCACGTTGAACAACTGGAAGCGCCCGACGCTCATCGACGACGCCCCCGCGACGAACGGCGCGAACGTGCGCACGACCGGAATGAAGCGCGCGAGCACGATCGTCTTGCCGCCGTGCTTGTCGTAGAACGAGTGGGTCTTCTGCAGCGCGGCGCGATCGAGGAAGCGCTCGAGCACCGGGATATGCGTATTGAACACCTTCGGGCCGACCCAGCGGCCGATCAGGTAGTTCACGGTGTTGCCGGTAATCGCCGCGACGAGCAGCAGCACGATCAGCGCGCCGACGTTCATTTCGCCCGTCGCCGCGAACGCGCCGCCGATGAACAGCAGCGAATCGCCGGGCAGGAACGGGAACACGACGAGGCCCGTCTCGCAGAACACGATCAGAAACAGCACGAGATAGACCCACGCACCGTACTGCCGGATGAAATCGCCGAGGAAAGCGTCGATATGCAGGACAAGGTTGACGAAATGAAGCAGCGTATCCAAATGCGATTCCTCGAAGGCGATGGGGCCGGAACGGCCGGAACAGGCCAGACATGGCCGAGGCGGCCGCCAGCCAAGGCGGCGCGTGCAACGGGGTGATGATACCGAAACTACCTTAAGGCTCCGTGAAAAAACGTAACGGCCGGCCGCCCCGGCATGCGTTCGCGGCCTCGCTATAATTCGGCCATGTCCGATATCACCGAAACGGCCGCGGGCGCCGCGCCCGCCCCCGCCGCGCGCCCGCTGCGCGCGATCCAGCCCCTGCCCGACCAGCTGATCAGCCAGATCGCCGCCGGCGAGGTCGTCGAACGCCCGGCGTCGGTCGTCAAGGAACTGCTCGAGAACGCAATGGATGCCGGCGCAACGACGCTGCGCATCGTGCTGGAAGAAGGCGGCGTCAAGCGCATCTCGATCACCGACGACGGCTGCGGGATTCCGCCGGACGAACTGGCGCTCGCGCTGATGCGCCACGCGACCAGCAAGATCCGCTCGCTCGAGGAGCTCGAGGCGGTCGCGACGCTCGGTTTTCGCGGCGAAGCGCTCGCGTCGATCGCGTCGGTCGCCGAGATGTCGATCACGAGCCGGACGGCCGATGCCGCGCACGCGATGAAGATCGACGCGCAGACGGGCGTGCTGTCGCCCGCCGCCGGCTCGATCGGCACGACGATCGAGGTGCGCGAGCTGTACTTCAACACGCCCGCGCGACGCAAGTTCCTGAAGAGCGAGCAGACCGAATTCGGCCACTGCCTGGAAATGATCCGCCGCGCGGCGCTCGCGCGGCCGGACGTCGCGATCTCGGTGCTGCACAACGGCAAGGCCGTCGAGCACTGGAATGCGACCGAGCCCGCGCAGCGCGTCGCGAAGATCCTCGGCGACAGCTTCGCGACCGCACACCTGCCGCTCGACGAGCAGGCCGGCCCGCTCGCCGTGTACGGCTGCGCCGGCTTGCCGACCGCGAGCCGCGGGCGCGCCGACCAGCAGTATTTCTTCGTGAACGGCCGCTTCGTGCGCGACAAGCTGCTGACGCACGCGGTGCGTGCGGCCTACGAGGACGTGCTGCACGGCGACCGCTA
Organism: Burkholderia sp. CpTa8-5; assembly: GCF_017815045.1. Classification (NCBI taxonomy): domain Bacteria; kingdom Pseudomonadati; phylum Pseudomonadota; class Betaproteobacteria; order Burkholderiales; family Burkholderiaceae; genus Burkholderia; species Burkholderia sp. CpTa8-5. The sequence continues at coordinate 243,074 of NZ_JAGIQD010000007.1, read as the reverse complement.
TCCGTCGTACGTGCTGTTCCTCGACCTGCCGCCCGAAGCCGTCGACGTGAACGTGCATCCGTCGAAGATCGAAGTGCGGTTCCGCGATTCGCGCTCGATCCACCAGTACGTGTTCCATGCGGTCCAGCGGGCGCTCGCGCGCCATGCGGGCGCGTCGCCGGAAACCACGGCGGGCGGCCATGCCGCGCATCTCGAACCCGCGCCGCGCGGGCCGTCGTCGTTCCTCGACACGCCGCTCGGCCAAAGCCCGGGCCACGCGACAGGCGGCAGCGGCGGAATCGGCGGCAGCGGCTTCTCGTCGTCGTCATCGTCATCGTCGTCCGGCAACACGTGGATGCGTCAGGCGCGGATGACGCAAGGCACGCTGCCCGTCGCGCAGCCGCTCGCGCTCTACGACGCGCTGTTCGGCCGCAAGGACAGCGGCGCGGGCACGCCGGACGGCACGACGCTCATCGCCCGCGATGCGGCCGATCCGGCCGACACACCGGTCGCGCCGCTGCCGGGCTTCGCCGCGTCGCCGCTCGCGGCCGGCGCGCACGACGACCAACCGCTCGGCTTCGCGCTCGGCCAGATCCACGGGATCTACGTGCTGGCACAGAACGCATACGGCCTCGTGATCGTCGACATGCACGCGGCGCACGAGCGGATCCTGTACGAGCAGTTCAAGAACGCGCTCGCCGACCGCACGGTCGCCGTGCAGTCGCTGCTGCTGCCGATCTCGATGACGGCCACGCCGGTCGAGATCGGCACGGTCGAGGAAGAACGCGACACGCTCGAATCGCTCGGCTTCGACCTTGCGGTGCTGTCGCCGACGACGCTCGCGATCCGCGCGGTGCCGGCGCTGCTGAAGGACGCCGACCTGCAATCGCTGGCGCGCGCGGTGCTCGCCGACCTGCACGCGTTCGGCGGCTCGCGCGTGCTCACCGAGCGCCAGCACGAACTGCTCGGCACGCTCGCGTGCCATCACGCGGTGCGCGCGAACCGGCGCCTGACGCTCGACGAAATGAACGCGCTGCTGCGCCAGATGGAGGCGACCGAGCGCGCGGACCAGTGCAATCACGGCCGGCCGACCTGGTATCAGCTCACGCTGAACGATCTCGACCGTCTCTTCATGCGCGGGCAATGAGCGCTGCTTCGCCCTCCCGTCCGACGACGATCGCCTGCCTGCTCGGCCCCACCGCTTCGGGGAAGACCGCCGCGGCGCTGGCGCTCGCCGCGCGCCGCCCGATCGAGATCGTCAGCGTCGATTCGGCGCTCGTCTACCGCGACATGGATATCGGTACCGCGAAACCGTCGCGCGACGAGCGCGCGCGCGTGCCGCATCACCTGATCGACATCATCGACCCGGCCGACGCGTATTCGGCTGCGGAATTCCGCGCGGACACGCTGCGCCTGATCGGCGAGATCGTCGCGCGCGGCCGCACGCCGTTGCTCGCGGGCGGCACGATGCTGTACTACAAGGCGCTGACGCAAGGGCTCAACGACCTGCCGGGCGCCGATCCGGAGGTCCGCGCGGCACTCGACGCCGACGCCGCGCGCGATGGCTGGCCCGCGCTGCACGCGCGGCTCGCGCAGGTCGACCCCGACACGGCCGCGCGGCTTGCGCCGAACGATTCGCAGCGGATCCAGCGTGCGCTCGAAATCTTCATGTTGAGCGGGCAGCCGATGTCGGCGCTGCTCGCCGCGCCGCGCCGCACGGACGATGCGGCCGCCGCATACCGCTTCGTGCCGGTCGCGCTCGAGCCGTCGGACCGCGCGGTACTGCACGCGCGGATCGCGCAGCGCTTCGACGCGATGCTCGACGCGGGCTTCATCGACGAAGTCGAACGGCTGCGCCGCCGCGACGATCTCCATCCCGACCTGCCGTCGATGCGTTGCGTCGGCTACCGGCAAGCATGGGAATTCCTCGACGGCGACACCGACTACCGGACGATGCGCGACAAGGGCATCTTCGCGACACGTCAGCTTTGCAAGCGCCAGATCACGTGGCTGCGCGCGATGCCGGAGCGGATCGTCGTCGATTGCATCGCGCCGGATTCGACGGCCCGCGCGCTCGACGCGCTTGAACGCGTCCTGGACGGTCGCACGCCGGGCTGACCACTCAGCCGGCCTGACGCGCCGCCAGGCGCGCGCGGGCGCCGTCGACGATCCACGCGATACCGCGCTCGAACGCTTCGTCGTCGCTGCGCTCGCGCAGCGCGGCCCAGCCTTTCGCGAACAACGGATACTCGGCCGCATCCGGCAGCGGCGCATCGGCACCTGCCCCCGGCCCCGCCTGCTCTTCCAGCACCCATCCGACCACGAAGCGGCCGATCGCGACCATCACGTCGACCGCCTCGTCCGGCGCGAACCCCGCGTCGCCCAGCAGCGCGACCTTGCGTTCGATCGAGCTGAAATGCAGCGCGCGCGGCCGCGTGCCGGCGTGCAGGCGCGCGCCGTCGCGGTAGGCCAGCAGCGCGCGGCGGAAACTGCGCGCATTCTCCGCGAGCCACGCATCCCACACGTCGCCCGGCCGCGGCAGCGACGCGCCGTGACGCTCGAGCATGATCGCCTCGGCCATCGCGTCGAGCAGCTCGGCCTTGTTCCTGAAATGCCAGTACAGCGTCGGCGACTGCACGCCGAGCCGTTCGGCGAGCCGCCGCGTCGACAGCCCGTCGATCCCCACCTCATTCAGCAAATCGAGCGCCGCGCGCAATACCGTGTCGCGCGTCAGCCGCGCGCCTGTGTCCTTCATCTCTATCACCGATAGGGAAACTGTGGAATACTTCGCACTCTATCATCGATAGAGTGATACCCTTGAATCCGTCCCTTATTGCCATCCTGGCCACGGTCCTACTCGACGCGATCGGCGTCGGGATCGTGATGCCGATCCTGCCCGGGCTGCTGCGTTCGCTCGCCGCCGCGGGCAGCACCGACACCCACTACGGCATCCTGCTCGCGCTGTACGCGTTCGCGCAGTTCCTGTGTGCGCCGCTGCTCGGCACGCTGAGCGACCGTTTCGGCCGCCGCCCGGTGCTGCTCGCATCGCTCGCGGGCGCCGCGCTCGACTATCTGCTGATGGCGCTCGCGCCGACACTCGCGTGGCTGTACGTCGGCCGGCTGATCGCGGGCATCAGCGGCGCGAACGTCGCGGTCGCGACCGCGTACGTGACCGACGTTGCGGCCGAGCCCGACCGCGCACGGCGCTTCGGCCAGCTCGGCGCGATGATGGGCATCGGCTTCATCGCCGGCCCGCTGATCGGCGGGCTGCTCGGCGCGCTGCACCTGCGTGCGCCGTTCGTCGCGGCCGCGTTGCTCAATGCGCTGAATCTCGTGCTCGTATGGCGCGTACTGCCGGAATCGCGGCCGCGTTCGGCCCGCGAAGGCCGGACGGCCAGCGCGCTCAATCCGTTCGCGAGCCTGCGACGGCTGAGCGGTGCGCCCGCGCTCGCGCCGCTGGTCGGTATCTACGTGATCGTCGCGCTGGTGTCGCAGGCGCCCGCGACGCTGTGGATCCTGTACGGCCAGGAACATTTCGGCTGGTCGACGCCGGTCGCGGGGCTGTCGCTCGCCGGTTACGGCGCGTGCCACGCGCTCGCTCAGGCATTCGCGATCGGGCCACTGATCGCGCGGCTCGGCGAGCGGCGCGCGCTCGCGTTGGGTCTTGCAGGCGATGCGCTCGGGCTGGCCGTCATCGCGTTCGCGACCGCCACATGGGTGCCGTTCGCGCTGCTGCCGCTGTTCGCGGCCGGCGGCATGACGCTGCCGGCGTTGCAGGCGATGCTCGCGCGGCAGGTCGACGATGCACGCCAGGGCGAACTGCAGGGCACACTGGCGAGCGTGGCGAGCCTGATCGGCGTCGCGGGGCCGCTGGTCGTCACCGCGACCTACGCGGCGACGCGTGCGACGTGGCCGGGCCTCGTGTGGGCCGCGGCCGCGCTGCTGTACCTGTTCGTGCCGCCGTTGCTGGCCGGCGCGCGGCCGGCGAGCGCGCCGCGAGCGTCCGCGTAAGCGTCGACGCGCGTCCGACCGCCACGCGGCGCCCGAAAAAAACCGCCCGGATCGACTCCGGGCGGCTTTTCCTACTGCATCTGCCTGCGGTGCGTCAGACCACGACCGTCTGCGCCTCGCCTTCGCGGGTCGCCCGCACGGTGCCGATCTTCCACACCTGTTCGCCGGCGGCGGTCAGGTCGGCGATCGCTGCGTCGGCATCGGCCGCCGAGACGATCACGGCCATCCCGATCCCGCAGTTGAATACGCGGTGCATTTCCGCGTCGGCGACGCCGCCGTGCTCCTGCAGCCACTTGAACAGCGGCGGCAACGGCCATGCGTTCTGGTCGAGCTCGGCGGTGAGGCCTTCGCGCAGCACGCGCGGGATGTTCTCGACGAGGCCGCCACCGGTGATGTGCGCCATGCCCTTCACCGACAGCTTCTGCATCAGCGCGAGCAGCGGCTTCACGTAGATGCGCGTCGGCGCCATCAGCGTATCGGCCAGCGAGCGGCCGTGGAAATCGGCCGACAGGTCCGGATTCGCGCGCTCGATGATCTTGCGCACGAGCGAGAAGCCGTTCGAGTGGATGCCGCTCGATGCGAGGCCCAGCACCACGTCGCCTTCGGCGATCGTGCTGCCGTCGATGATCTTGCTCTTCTCGACCGCGCCGACCGCGAAGCCGGCCAGGTCGTATTCGCCGTCCGGGTACATGCCCGGCATTTCGGCCGTTTCACCGCCGATCAGCGCGCAGCCCGACAGTTCACAGCCGTGCGCGATGCCCTTGACGACAGTGGCGGCCGTATCGACGTCGAGCTTGCCGCATGCGAAGTAGTCGAGGAAGAACAGCGGCTCGGCGCCCTGCACGAGGATGTCGTTCACGCTCATCGCGACGAGATCCTGGCCGACGGTGTCGTGTTTGTTCAGATGAAAGGCCAGCTTGAGCTTGGTGCCGACGCCGTCGGTGCCCGACACGAGCACGGGCTCCTGGTACTTCTTCGGCACTTCGAACAGCGCGCCGAACCCGCCGATGCCGCCGAGCACGCCGTCGCGCAGGGTTTTCTTCGCAAAAGGCTTGATCTTGTCGATGAGCGCGTCGCCTGCGTCGATGTCGACACCTGCGTCGCGATAGGACAGACCTTGAGCGTCGGGAGCGGATTTCGGAGGATTCATGGGGGAATGCGAGAAGGTCGGTAAAATGCGATTTTACCCGAAGCCGGCCCATTGGCCGGAATTCCCAGCACCGAATCGTCAGGGATTGCATCTTGGTCGACACGTCCCCGTTTTCATCGCCGGGCGAAGCGCGCCGAAACCCGCGCCGCGCCGCCGTGCGTACGGTCGCGCGTGAAGCCAGCCGGGGCGCCTTCCCCCGCGCGTGCCCGGCGTACGGCACGCGTTTTTTCAACCGATCCGCATTGTGACTGCTGTGTCCCGTCAACTGACGCTCGATCTCGGCACGCCGCCGCCCGCCACGTTCGACAACTTCATCATGAACGAGGAGAACGACGAGCTCGTCTCGCGCCTGCAGAAGCTCGATCTCGCGCTCGCGGCCGGCCCTGTGCCGGACCGGTCGTTCTATATCTGGGGCGAGCCCGGCAGCGGCCGCACCCATCTGCTGCAGGCGCTCGTGAGCGACGCGTCGTACGGCTATGCGCGCTACCTGACGCCGCAGAGCCCGCTCGGCGCCTTCACGTTCGACCCGCGCATCGGCATCTACGCGATCGACGACTGCGACCGGATGAGCGACACGCAGCAGGTCGCGCTGTTCAACCTGTTCAACGAAGTGCGCGCGCATCCGTCCAGCGCGTTCGTCGCGGCGGGCCCGGCGGCGCCGCTCGCGCTCGACGTGCGCGAGGATCTGCGCACGCGCCTCGGGTGGGGGCTCGTGTTCCATCTGTCGCCGCCGTCCGACGCAGGCAAGATCGCAGTGCTCAAGCTCGCCGCGAAGGAACGCGGGATCGCGCTCACCGACGACATCGCCGCGTACCTGCTGACCCATTTCCGCCGCGACATGCCGAGCCTGATGGCGTTGCTCGACGCGCTCGACCGCTTCTCGCTCGAGCAGAAACGCGCGGTCACGCTGCCGCTGCTGCGCCGGATGCTCGCGCGTCCCGGCGACGACATCACACCACCGGGCACGGGCCCGAACCGCTTCGAGTAAAATGCGCTTCCATGACTAATCTGGCACTCTTTGACCTCGATCACACGCTGATCCCGACCGATAGCGACCACGAATGGGGTCGCTTCATGGTGAAGCTCGGCATCGTCGACGCGGAAAGCTTCTCGCGTCAGAACGACCAGTTCTTCGCCGACTACAAGGCCGGCCAGCTCGACATCCATGCGTACCTGTGCGCGATGCTCACGCCGCTCGCGAAGTATTCGCGCGCGCAACTCGCCGAATGGCACGAGCAGTACATGCACGAGGTGATCCGCCCCGCGATGACGCCCGCCGCGCTCGAACTGGTACGCAAGCACCTCGATGCGGGCGACCTGTGCTGCGTCGTGACCGCGACCAACGCATTCATCACGCGCCCGATCGCGACCGCGTTCGGCGTCGACACGCTGATCGCGTGCGAGGTCGAAACGACCGACGGGCATCCCGATTCGCCGTACACGGGCCGACCGACCGGCACGCCGAGCTATCGCGAAGGCAAGATCGTGCGCACCGAAGCATGGCTCGCGTCGCTCGGCAAGCACTGGGACGACTTCGAACACAGCTACTTCTACAGCGACTCGCACAACGACATCCCGCTGCTCGAGAAAGTCACCGACCCGATCGCGACCAACCCTGACGACACGCTGCGTGCGCATGCAAGCACCCGCGGCTGGCGTATCCTCGATCTCTTCTGAACGTCGTGATCAAAAAATTCATTCGAAAGCTGCTCGGCCAGGACGAAACCGAGCAAACGTCCCCCGCGGCGGCCCCGGCCGACGAAGCGGCCCCTGCTGCCCCGCGCGCGCCGAAGGGCGCCCGCGGCGGCGGCGCGAAGAAACCGCGCAGCAACCATGAGCCGACCGTCGTGCCGGCCAGCGTGCACGGTATCAACCCGGCGCTGATCTCGAAGAACGCGGTGCGCGTGACCGACACGCTGCAGCAGGCGGGTTTCCGCGCGTTCATCGTCGGCGGCGCGGTGCGCGACCTGCTGCTCGGCATCGCGCCGAAAGACTTCGACGTCGCGACCGACGCGACGCCGACCGAGGTGCAGCGCCTGTTCCGCCGCGCGCGCCTGATCGGCCGCCGCTTCCAGATCGTCCACGTGCAGTTCGGCCAGGAACTGATCGAGGTCTCGACGTTCCGCGCGCTGGTCGACGCACCGCCCGAGGCGGCCGCGGCCACGGCCGAGCCGCCGCGGCGCCTGAAGCGCGACGAGCTCGATCGCCGCACGCACGCGGTCGATGCGAGCGGCCGCGTGCTGCGCGACAACGTGTGGGGCGAGCAGCACGAGGACGCCGCGCGCCGCGACTTCACGATCAACGCGATGTACTACGACCCGTCGACGCAGACGGTGCTCGACTATCACGACGGGATGGCCGACGTGCGCGCCCGCCTGTTGCGGATGATCGGCGATCCGGCCACGCGCTTTCGCGAGGATCCGGTGCGGATGCTGCGCGTCGTGCGCTTCGCGGCGAAGCTCGATTTCGAGATCGAGCCGCATACGCGCGCGCCGATCCACGCGCTCGCCGACCTGATCAACAACGTGCCCGCCGCGCGCCTGTTCGACGAAATGCTGAAGCTGCTGCTGTCGGGCCACGCGCTCGCGTGCCTGCAGCGGCTGCGCAAGGAAGGGCTGCACCACGGGCTGCTGCCGCTGCTCGACGTCGTGCTCGAACAGCCGCAGGGCGAGAAGTTCATCACGCTCGCGCTGAACAACACCGACGCGCGCGTGCGCGCCGGCAAACCGGTGTCGCCGGGCTTCCTGTTCGCGACGCTGCTGTGGCACGACATGCGCCAGCGCTTCGAGCAATACACGGCGGCGGGCGAAATCCCGGTGCCGGCGCTCCATCGCGCGATGGACGACGTGCTCGACATGCAGACCGAGAAACTTGCGATCCACAAGCGCTACTCGGCCGACATGCGCGAGATCTGGGGCCTGCAGCTGCGCCTGGAGAAACGCTCGGGCCGCAGCGCGATGCGGCTGCTGGAACACCAAAGGTTTAGAGCGGGGTATGATTTCCTCCTGTTACGCTGCGAATCCGGCGAGCTCGAGACGGAAGTCGGACAGTGGTGGACGGATTTCATCGAAGGCGACGCGGCCGCTCGCGAGGCATTGCTCACGCAGGGCGGCTCGAAGGAAAAATCGCCCCGCAAGCGGCGCCGCCGCGGCGGTGCGCGAAACCGCCAGCAGGGCGAAGGTGCCGCCGAGCAGGCGCCAGATACCGCGAGCGGTTCCGACGACTGACGCGCGCGCCGGCGAACGACGTAGGAAGTGATGCCATGACGGTTGCATATATCGGACTGGGGGCGAATCTCGGCGATGCGCGCCAGACCCTGAAGGACGCGGTGGTGTGCCTCGCGCAGCAGCGCACCATCTCGATCCTCGGCAAATCGAGCCTGTATCGCACGGCGCCGTTCGAAGCGGGCGGCGACGACTACTACAACTGCGTCGTCAAGCTCGACACGACGCTGTCGGCCCGCGAGCTGCTCGCGCTCTGCCAGAAGATCGAACATCACTTCGGCCGCGAGCGCCCGTATCGCAATGCGCCGCGCACGCTCGACCTCGACATCCTGCTGTTCGGCGCCGATTCGATCGACGAACCCGACCTGATCGTCCCGCACCCGCGCCTCACCGACCGCGCGTTCGCGCTCGTGCCGCTCGTCGAGATCGAGCCGGCGCTCGACATCCCCGCGCGCGGCCGTGCCGACGCCTTTCTCGCCGCCGTCGCGGATCAGCGCGTCGAAAAGGTGCAAACCTGCCAGTGCCCGATGCAAAAGGCGCTCGCTGCCGGCGAAGACGCCGACAAGACCCGCTGCCGATGAACTCGACTCCGCTGACCGTCACCGCGCCCGACCTGCGCGCCCCGCACCGCTATCTCGTGATCGAAGGCCCGATCGGCGTCGGCAAGACGACGCTCGCGCGGCTGCTCGGCGAGCGCTGGTCGATGCAGACGCTGCTCGAGCGCCCGCAGGACAACCCGTTCCTCGAACGCTTCTATCGCGACACCGCGCGCTACGCGTTGCCCGTCCAGCTGTCGTTCGCGCTGCAGCGCGCGCAGCAGGCGCGCGAGCTGATCGGTGCGCTCGACACGGGCCGCCCCGTCATCGCCGATTTCATGCCGCAGAAGAACGACATCTTCGCGCGGCTGAACCTGCCGGAAGACGAGTGGCAGCTGTATCGCTCGGTCGCCACGCACGTCGACGTGCCGCAGGCGCCGTCGCCCGATCTCGTCGTCTATCTGCAGGCCAGCCCCGAAGTGCTGTTCTCGCGCATCCAGAAGCGCGGGACGCCGATGGAGCTGCAGATCAGCGACGCGTACCTGCGCTCGCTCGTCGACGCGTACAACGAATTCTTCTACCACTACGACCGCACGCCGGTGCTGACGGTCGCAGCCGAACACCTGAACCCGCTGGATTCCCCCGAAGATCTCGCCCTGCTGGTCGAGCGCATCGAGACGATGCGCGGCCGCAAGGAATTCTTCGTCAAGGGCGAGACGACGCGCTGACGCGTCCTCGCCTGTCGTTTCTCACCACCGACCCGGATTTCCCATGACCTATCTCCAGGAATCGAGCCGGCCTGCCGTGACGGTCCCCAAGCTGCAGGCAATGCGCGACGCCGGCGAGAAGATCGCGATGCTCACGTGCTACGACGCGAGCTTTTCCGCGCTGCTCGATCGCGCCGGCACCGACGTGCTGCTGATCGGCGATTCGCTCGGCAACGTGCTGCAGGGCCACTCGACCACGCTGCCCGTGTCGATCGACGACATCGCGTACCACACCGCCTGTGTCGCCCGGGCGCAGCCGCGCGCGCTCGTCGTCGCCGATCTGCCGTTCGGCACGTACGGGACGCCGGCCGACGCGTTCGCGAACGCGGTCAAGCTGATGCGCGCGGGCGCGCAGATGGTCAAGCTCGAAGGCGGCGAATGGCTCGCCGATACGATCCGCTTCCTCGTCGAACGCTCGGTGCCCGTGTGCGCGCACCTCGGCCTCACGCCGCAGTCGGTGCATGCGTTCGGCGGCTTCAAGGTGCAGGGCAAGACCGAAGCCGGCGCCGCGCAATTGCTGCGCGACGCGCGCGCGATCGAGGATGCCGGTGCGCAGCTCGTCGTGCTCGAAGCGGTACCGACGCTCGTCGCGGCCGAAGTCACGCACATGCTGAAGATCCCGACGATCGGCATCGGCGCCGGCGCCGACTGCTCGGGGCAGGTGCTCGTGCTGCACGACATGCTCGGCGTGTTTCCCGGCAAGCGGCCGCGCTTCGTGAAGGATTTCATGCACGGGCAGCCGACCATTCAGGCGGCCGTCGAAGCCTATGTGAGCGCGGTGAAGGATCGGTCGTTTCCGGGCCCGGAACACTCGTTCTGAGTGGGCCGGCAGCGCCATGGCGCACTGCCGGCGTTCGCTGCAGCACACTCGCTGAGCTGACCGGCAATGCAGTACGCCGTTTCTCGTACTGCATGACCGGACAACGCGTATTTTATAACTCGTCCTATTTCTACACGCCTTCGTCGCGGCGACCATCGAACCTTCGTCAATCGAAGGAGCGGCAAAAGATGGCTCATGTGTATGAAAAGGCGGCTGAACTCGTCGGGCCAAAGCTGGCAGGCGATGGTGAGTGCGTCGCGCTGGTCACGATCTATACTTCCGTCGGCCCTACCGCCATCTGGCGACCGAAAAAAAAGCAGGCGGCGACCGGAGTATCCGCGTCGGAACCGTCATTGCAACTTTCGAGAACGACCGCTACCCGAGCCGATCACGCCGTCGTGCAAAGCTGGCAATGTACGCCGCAGAAGTAATTCGCGTTCAGGCCGGTGCGCAGCCGTGAATCAGCCGCGCTGCCATCGACCCGCGCAACGCATTGCAGATCATCAGCTCGTCGGCGTTCAGCACATCGTCGAGCGTCAGCACACGCTCTTTGGCGCCTACTGCCGGATCGTCGAGTAGCACACCGCGCATCACGCCCGGCAGCACGCCGCACGACAACGGTGGCGTCACCCACACACCATTTAGTTTCACGAACACGTTCGAGCGCCCGCCTTCCGTCACCTCGCCACGCTCGTTGACGAACAGCATGTCGAACCCACCGAGCGCCTCCGCCGCCTGCCACGCGCGGTCGTATTCGGCGCGGCGCGTGGTCTTGTGCAGCAGCAGCGCGTCGTCGGTGCGCGTCGGCGCGAAGCCATGCTCGGCTGCCAGCAGCACGCCGACCGGCCCCGCCGGCAGCGGCTTGAGCGGCGCCGCGATGATCTCGATCGTGCCGTCCTTCGCCAGCGCGAGCTTCATCCGGTACGCGCCGTCGCCGTCGAGCGCCGCGCAGCGTGCGTCGATCTCCCGGCGTAGCGCGTCAGCGTCGAAACGGAAGCCGAATGCGTCCGCGCTGCGTTGCAGCCGCGCGAGATGGCGATCGAGATGGCGGATGCCGTCCGTTCGCGTGGCGGCCGTCGTTTCGAACAACTGGAAGCCGGGGTCGGCGTCCGTCAGGAATCGCGCTTTCAATTGGCACTCCGCATATTCGTCGGCCGCGACGCTGTCGAGCACGATGCCCGCGCCGACGCCCATCGTGCCGCGTCGCCGGCCGGCTGCCGCGGTGGCGGTACCCGTGCCGTCCGTGTCATTGCTAGCGCCGTCCGCATCCAGCGTCAGCGTCCGAATCGCGACCGACAGGCAGAAATCGCCGCAACCGGCCGCGCCGTCGGGCGTTGCATCGCCCGCGTCTTCCTTCGGCGCATCGAGCCAGCCGATCGCGCCGGTATAGAGCCCGCGCGGCGTCGACTCGATCGCGTCGATCAACTGCATCGTCTTGTACTTCGGCGCGCCCGTGATCGATCCGCAAGGGAACAGCGCGCGCAGCATCTGCGCGAACGTCGTGCCGTCGCGCCAGCCGGCCTCGACCGTCGACGTCATCTGCCACACCGACGCATACGGCTCGACCGAGAACAGCGCCGGCACCTTGACGCTGCCCGTGCGCGCGATCCGCGACACGTCGTTGCGCAGCAGGTCGACGATCATCACGTTTTCCGCGCGGTTCTTCGGATCGTTCGCGAGGAACGCGGCGGCGGCCGCATCTTCGCGCGGATCGGCCGAACGCGGTGCGGTGCCCTTCATCGGCCGCGCACGCAGTACATCGCCGTGCTTCTCGACGAACAGCTCCGGCGAGCACGATACGACCCATGCGCCGTCGGGCAGCGCGATCAGCGCGCCGTACCGCACCGGCTGGCGCGCGCGCAACCGCCGGTACAGCGCGAGCGGCGTGCCGAACACGTCGAAATTCAGCCGGTACGTGTAATTGACCTGATACGAATCGCCCGCACGCAGCGCGTCGTGCACCGCGGCGATCGCCGCGTCGAATGCGTCGCGCGACACGCTCTTCGCGACGTGCGCGACGCCCGCGATCGACGGCGGGCCGCCGCCGTCCTGCTGCGCGAGCCATGCGTCGACGTCGTCGCGCGACAGCCGCTCACAGTACGCATACAGCAAAAAGCGCAGCGGGGCGTGGCCCGGCTGCGCTCGTTGCAGGTTGCGTCCGAATTCGTAATCGCCGACGACGACCGCATGCAGCCCGTCGCGCAGATCCTGCGCAACCGCCGCATCGATCGCGTCGAGCTGCGCCGGGTCCGTGCACACGCGTTCGTGCACGAAGCCCGAATACAAACGACTCGACCGCGCGGACGCGGTCGAGTCGCAATCGTCCAAGAGCGCGAACGACGCGCTCTCGTTGCCTTCAGTCATGCCATTACTCGAAGAAGCTCTTCACACGGTCGAACCAGCTCTTGCTCTGCGGGCTGTGACGCGCGCCGCCCTCGGCCAGCGACTTCTCGAACTGCTTGAGCAGGTCGCGCTGGGTGTCGGTCAGCTTCACGGGCGTCTCGACCTGCACGTGCACGTACAGATCGCCCGCGATGCTCGAGCGCAGCCCCTTGATGCCCTTGCCGCGCAGGCGGAACGTCTTGCCCGACTGCGTGCCTTCCGGCACCGGGAACGACGCACGGCCGGCCAGCGTCGGCACCTCGATCTCGCCGCCGAGTGCGGCGGTCGTGAACGGGATCGGCATCTGGCAGTGGAGATCGTCGCCGTCGCGCTCGAACACCGAGTGCGGCTTGATGTGGATCTCGACGTACAGGTCGCCCGGCGGCCCGCCGTTGATGCCCGGCTCGCCGTTGCCGGCCGAGCGGATCCGCATCCCGTCGTCGATCCCGGCCGGGATCTTCACTTCGAGCGTCTTGGTTTCCTTCACCTTGCCCGACCCGTGGCAATGCGCGCACGGCTCGGGGATGTAGGTACCCGTGCCATGGCACTTCGGGCAGGTCTGCTGGATGCTGAAGAAGCCCTGCGACATGCGCACCGTGCCTTGGCCGTGACAGGTCGGGCAGGTTTCCGGCTTCGTGCCGGGCTTCGCGCCCGACCCGTGGCAGACTTCGCACGACACCCAACTCGGCACGCGAATCTGCGTGTCGTAGCCGTGCGCGGCCTGCTCGAGCGTGATTTCCATGCTGTAGCGCAGGTCGGCGCCGCGATACACCTGCGGGCCGCCGCGGCCGCCCCGGGCGGCGCCGCCCGCGGCCTGACCGAAGATGTCGCCGAAGATGTCGCCGAATGCATCCGCGAAGCCGCCGAAGCCCTGTGCGCCCGCACCGCCCATGTTCGGATCGACGCCCGCGTGGCCGTACTGGTCGTACGCGGCCCGCTTCTGACCATCCGACAGCATTTCATAGGCTTCCTTCGCCTCCTTGAAATGCTCTTCCGCATCCTTGCTGTCCGGATTGCGGTCAGGGTGGTACTTCATCGCAAGCTTGCGATATGCCTTCTTGATTTCGTCGTCGCTCGCATTCTTCGCGACGCCCAGAACCTCGTAGTAATCCCGTTTCGCCATATCGATTCACTGTGCCGCCACGCATCGCGCACGCGGCGGCTCCTTTCGCCCGCAGTAAAGTCTCTCGACTCGTCTGGCGCTGCACCGTCCGCGGACGGCTCGCGCAGCACCCGCCAAAAAACAAATGTGCCCGGAGGGCCGCGAAGCCCGCCAGGCGTGGAGTCGATCCGGCCATCCGGAAGGAAAGACAGACCGCTGTTCAGCCGCGCCGCGCGCGTGTCGCGCGCGGCGTGCGGTGCCATGGCAACCCGGCTTAGTCCTTCTTCACTTCCTTGAACTCGGCGTCGACGACGTCGTCGGCAGCCTGTTGCGCACCACCCGCATGAGCCGCGCCTTCCGTCGCACCGGCCGCGCCGGCCGCACCCGCCTGCTGGGCCTGCATGTCGGCGTACATCTTCTCGCCGAGCTTCTGCGAGACCTTGCCGAGCTCCTCGACCTTCGCGTCGAGCGCCGCCTTGTCGGCCGACGTGTCCTTCAGCGCGTCCTCGAGCGACTTCAGCGCCGCTTCGATCGCTTCCTTCTCGCCCGCGTCCAGCTTGTCGCCGTACTCGGTCAGCGCCTTCTTCGTGCTGTGGACCAGCGCGTCGCCCTGGTTGCGCGAATCGGCCAGCTCGCGCAGCTTGTGGTCTTCCGCTGCGTTCGCTTCCGCGTCCTTGATCATCTGGTCGATTTCAGCCTCGGACAGACCCGAGTTCGCCTTGATCGTGATCTTGTTTTCCTTGCCGGTCGCCTTGTCCTTCGCGCCGACGTGCAGGATGCCGTTCGCGTCGATGTCGAAGGTCACTTCGATCTGCGGCACGCCGCGCGGTGCCGGCGGGATGCCTTCGAGGTTGAACTCGCCGAGCAGCTTGTTGCCCGCCGCCATTTCGCGTTCGCCCTGGAACACCTTGATCGTCACGGCGCCCTGGTTGTCGTCCGCCGTCGAATACACTTGCGCGTGCTTCGTCGGGATCGTGGTGTTCTTGTTGATCATCTTCGTCATCACGCCGCCGAGCGTCTCGATACCGAGCGACAGCGGGGTCACGTCGAGCAGCAGCACGTCCTTGCGGTCGCCCGACAGCACCTGGCCCTGGATCGCCGCGCCGACCGCGACGGCTTCGTCCGGGTTCACGTCACGGCGCGGATCCTTGCCGAAGAACTCCTTCACCTTTTCCATGACCTTCGGCATGCGCGTCTGGCCGCCGACCAGGATCACGTCGTCGATGTCCGACACCTTGACGCCTGCGTCCTTGATCGCGATGCGGCACGGTTCGATCGTGCGCTCGACGAGGTCTTCCACCAGCGCTTCCAGCTTCGCGCGGGTGATCTTCAGGTTCAAGTGCTTCGGGCCCGACGCGTCCGCCGTGATGTACGGCAGGTTGATTTCGGTCTGCTGTCCCGACGACAGCTCGATCTTCGCCTTTTCGGCGGCTTCCTTCAGGCGCTGCAGCGCGAGCACGTCCTTCGACAGGTCGACGCCCTGCTCCTTCTTGAACTCGCCGATGATGTAATCGATGATGCGCTGGTCGAAGTCTTCGCCGCCGAGGAACGTGTCGCCGTTGGTCGACAGCACTTCGAACTGCATTTCGCCGTCGACGTCCGCGATCTCGATGATCGACACGTCGAACGTGCCGCCGCCGAGGTCATACACGGCGATCTTGCGGTCGCCCTTCTCGACCTTGTCGAGACCGAACGCGAGTGCGGCCGCCGTCGGCTCGTTGATGATCCGCTTGACTTCGAGGCCCGCGATGCGGCCGGCGTCCTTGGTCGCCTGGCGCTGGCTGTCGTTGAAGTACGCCGGCACCGTGATCACGGCTTCCGTGACCGGCTCGCCGAGGTAGTCTTCGGCCGTCTTCTTCATCTTGCGCAGCACTTCGGCCGACACCTGCGGCGGCGCGAGCTTTTCGCCGTGCGCTTCGACCCATGCATCGCCGTTGTCGGCCTTGATGATCGAGTACGGCATCAGGCCGATGTCCTTCTGGACTTCCTTCTCTTCGAAGCGGCGGCCGATCAGGCGCTTCACCGCGAACAGCGTGTTCTTCGGGTTGGTCACCGACTGACGCTTGGCCGGCGCGCCGACCAGCACTTCGTTGTCGTCCATGTACGCGATGATCGACGGCGTGGTGCGCGTGCCTTCC
The DNA here is from genome assembly GCF_017815045.1 of Burkholderia sp. CpTa8-5. Classification (NCBI taxonomy): domain Bacteria; kingdom Pseudomonadati; phylum Pseudomonadota; class Betaproteobacteria; order Burkholderiales; family Burkholderiaceae; genus Burkholderia; species Burkholderia sp. CpTa8-5. The sequence continues at coordinate 226,965 of NZ_JAGIQD010000007.1, read as the reverse complement.
GAGTTCTCGATGACCTTGACCTGGTTGCCTTCCATGATCGCGACGCACGAGTTCGTGGTGCCGAGGTCAATACCGATGATCTTTCCCATTTTTTCCTAATCTCCAGAAATGCTTGTTTGCTGCACGAAACCCCGCGTTTTGGGCGGTTTCGCACGCCAGAATTCAACTCTGTTCCCGAAATGCGTCCGTCCGATCCGTTTTCAAGACCCGACGAGCGATGCGGATATTAAATTTTTTCAATCGCCGCCGGCTAGCGGATCGCCGCCCGACACGATCTTCGCGCGTGCCGCCGCGACGGCCGCCTGGAACTGGGCGAGGCCATGCCAGCCCGTCGCGCGGCCCAGCCGCTTGCCGCGATGGAAGAAGAACCACGTCGGCACGCCGTGCAATCCGAAGCGGCGCCCCAGCTGATGATGTTCGTACACGTTGCAATGGAACCACTTCAGGTCCAGCGCGCGGATCGCGTCGGGCTGCGCGAGCATCGCCTTCTTCGCGATCTCGCAGTTGAAGCAGTCGACGCCCCAGAAGAACACCACGGCCAGCGCATCGCTCGCGCCGTCGATGGCCGCGTCGAACGTGCCGGCGTCGAGCGCCTGCATGTCGAACGCGTCGAACGCGGCCGGATCGACGCCGGCGGGCACCATCTCCGCTGCCTTACTTCGGCTGCGCGACGGTGACGAGCGCCGGGCGCAGCACGCGGTCGGCGATCATGTAGCCCTTTTGCAGCACCGTGACGACGGTGTTCGGCTCCTGCTCGGCCGGCACCATCGAAATGGCCTGGTGCTGATGCGGATCGAACTTCTCGCCGACCGGGTTGATCGCGACGACGCGGCCCTTCTCGAGCGCGCTCGTCAGCTGGCGCAGCGTCAGCTCGACGCCTTCGCGCACCTTCGCGATGTCGCCGGAGGTGTCGCCGACGGCCGCTTCCAGGCTGTCCAGCACGGGCAGCAGGTGTTCCGCGAAGCTTTCGATCGCGAACTTGTGCGCCTTCGACACGTCGTCCTGCGCGCGGCGGCGCACGTTCTCGGTCTCGGCCTTCGCCCGCAGGAAGCTTTCCTGAAGCTCGGCGACCTTGGCTTGAGCCTCCGCGAGCGCCGCGTCGGCAGCTTCGGCGGCGGGTGCGGCGCCTTGCGCCGCCTGCTTCTCGCTGCCGATGTCTTCGGCCGATTGGGTAGCCGGATTCTCTTGCGTGTTTTCCATGTCGCTGAAAGTCGATTAGAGGTTGAAGCCAAATCGGCGACCGCCGGACGTATACCCGGCGGCACCGCACATTACTGGTGCAAATAAGGGCGAAAACTACGGTTTCAAGAGGGTCATTCGCCAGCATTCGCCAATGCCGCGAAACAACCGGGCGTTTTCCGGGTGCAGGCGTCGCATAGTCCGCCGGAGCGGGCGAAACGGCCTGTAACAACGCTTACCCGGCAAGTACTAGCTCCGCACAGGCCGGCTGCACTACACTCCATTCAAGCGTCGGAAAGCGTGTTTACCCCTAGCTGACCGTCGCGTGACATCCACCTGGCGCCGTTTTCACCCTTGTTCTCGAGGGGAGTACCGTGAAACTGACCTTTGCGATATCGGTGGTCGCGCTGGTACTCATCGCCGGCACCACCACCATCTGCCTGTCGGGAGCCGTCACCGATCGCACGACCGAATACGGAAGCGCGCGGGCGACGTTCGACCAGATGTTCAGCTCCCACCAGAGAATCTGTCGATGATGCGCCGGTCGCGTTTCGTCGGCCGGCCGTGCAGTTCGGCCGCCGGCTCGCGATACGTGCGGCGCCGCTCCAGTTCGGCGAGCCGCGCGGCCCGCCCCGCTTCCGTCTCCGCGTAGAGCGTCTGCGCGACGCTCGCGGGCCCGCGCACGTCGCACACGCCCAGCACGGCAATGTGCCAGACGATGCCGTCGATCGCAATCTCGACCTCGTCGCCCACCCGCACGTCCTTCGCCGGCTTCACCGCCGCGCCGCCGATCTTCACGTGTCCCTTGTCGACCGCATCGGTCGCGAGCGAGCGCGTCTTGAAGAACCGGGCCGCCCACAGCCATTTGTCGATGCGCAGCTTCGCGCCCGGCTCCGTGGAAATCTTGTAGTTCATGTCGGCCTCCGCCGGGTCGCCCCAAGGAGGGCGTAGCAGGGAATTCGCCGGGCATCGGTCTGCGCCTGCGTAGCCGGCCGGCTTTGCAAAGCCGGCCGTGGGCGGTCGACCACCGTGTCGGGGAGCAGCGAGCGTGGGGATCGTTCCATCTCAGCCTACCGTTTCGGGCTGCGCGGCCTTGACCGGCCAGCCCTGCAGATTCTCCGCGACGATTTCGCCGAGCGCGCCGATCCACGCCGACGCGCCGTTCAGGCACGGAATCCGGTGGAAGGTCTTGCCGCCGCCGGCGAGGAATTCGTCGCGCACTTCCATGCCGATTTCCTCGATCGTCTCCAGGCAATCGGCCGTGAAGCCGGGACAGAACACATCGGCCCGCCGCACGCCGGCCTCGCCGAACTCGCGCAGCGTCGGCGCGGTGTACGGCTGCAGCCATTCGGCCTTGCCGAAGCGCGACTGGAACGTGATGCGGCATTCGGTGCCCGACAGCCCGAGCGCGACCATCAGCAACGCGCCCGTCTGCTGGCACTGCTCGTGATACGGGTCGCCGAGATCGAGCGTGCGCTTCGGCACGCCGTGGAAACTCAGCACGAGTTTGTCGCCGGCCGCGAAATCGGGCCGGCCGTGTTGCGTCCAGTACTGCCGAACCTGCTCGGCCAGCGCATGGATATAGGCCGGATGGTCGGCGTAGTGCCGCACCGTGCGCACTTCCGGCTGATTGCGCATGCGCGCGAGCGCGGCGAACGCGGCATCGAACGCGGTGGCCGTGGTCGACGCCGAGTATTGCGGATACATCGGCATCAGCAGCACGCGCTCGACGCCCGCGCGCTTGAACTGCGCGAGCGCGTGCGCAAGGTTCGGGCTGCCGTAGCGCATCGCGTAGTCGACCATCACGTGATAGCCGTTCGACACGAGCAGGTGCCGCACGCTGTCGGTCTGGCGCTCGGTGTACACGCGCAGCGGCGAACCCTCGGGCATCCAGACGGCCGCGTATTTCTTCGCGGACGCACGGCCGCGCAGCGGCAGGATCACCGTGCGCAGCAGCACCTGCCAGACGGCCTGCGGGATTTCGACGACCCGCGGATCCGACAGGAATTCGGCCAGGTAGCGCCGCACCGCGCGCGGCGTGGGCGCGTCGGGCGTGCCGAGATTGATCAGCAGCACACCGACGCGATGGGCGGCCGCGACGCTCGAAGGCGGCTCAAGATCGAAACGCATGGGCAAGAACGTGCTCGGGGCACGGGACCGGACGGCCCTCAATTATAGCGGGCCGTCCCGCTCGGGTCGGCTGGCCGTTCGGCCGACTGGCGGCGCGCACGGCGCCTCGGCACGATGGCGGGACGGCGTCGGCTGCCGCAGCTACTGCTGGCTCAGCGTGAGCGACAGCAGCCGCGCGGTGATGTCGACGATCGGAATCACGCGGTTGTACGCCATCCGGGTCGGGCCGATCACGCCGAGCGTGCCGACGATCTGCCCGTTCACCTCGTACGGCGCGGTGACGACGCTCATTTCCTCGATCGGCACGAGCGTCGATTCGCCGCCGATGAAGATCTGCACGCCCTGGGCGTGGCTCGACACGTCGAGCAACTGCAGGAGGCCCGTCTTTTGGTCGAATACGTCGAACAACTTGCGCAGCCGCGCCATGTCGGACGAAAGATCCGCCACTTCGAGCAGGTTGCGCTCGCCGGAAATCAGCACGGTGTCCTCGGTGTCGGGCACCTCGGTGCTGGCCGTCACGGCCGCGTGCATCAGCGTCGTCATGTCGCCGCGCAGCTGGTCGATCTCGTCGCGCAGGCGGCGGCGCACCTCGTCGAACGACAGGCCGGCGAAATGCGCGTTGATGTAGTTGGACGCCTCGGTCAGCTGCGACGGCGAATAGTCGCGCGGCGTCGCGAGCATGCGGTTCTGCACGTCGCCCTCGGGCGTGACGATGATCAGCAGGATGCGCTTGTCGGACAGGCGCATGAACTCGATCTGCTTGAACACGTGGCTGCGGCGCGGCGTCAGCACGACGCCCGCGAACTGCGACAGGTTCGACAGCACGCTCGCGGCGGCGGCGACCACCCGCTGCTGCGGTTCGCCCGCCTGCAGCGTGTTCTGCACCTGGCGCGCGACGGCCTCGGCGTCGATCGGCGCCTCGACCGTCAGCATCGTATCGACGAACAGCCGGTAGCCGCGCGGCGTCGGCACGCGGCCGGCCGACGTGTGCGGGCTCGACACGAGGCCGAGCTCCTCCAGGTCGGACATCACGTTGCGGATCGTCGCCGGGCTCAGCTCGAGCCCGGAGTAACGGGACAACGTGCGCGAGCCGACCGGCTGACCGTCGGCGATATACCGTTCGATCAGGGTTTTCAGGAGGGTTCGTGCGCGAGGATCTAGCATGGTGGAAAATTTTAGCGCAACCGCGCCACCGCGGCGAGTGGCGTCAACTACCGTTGCGCGGGCCGGCCCGATCCGGCCCCGTCGGCGTACAGCCGGTTCTTTTCGTCCACGAGCTATGGTGTAATGCCGGCATGAAAACCGGTAATCAGTTCAGTACTGTCGCGCTCGTCGGCCGGAGCAACACGCCCGGCATCGCCGAACCGCTCGCCACGCTGGCGGACAGCATCGCCAGGCTCGGCTTCGAGGTCGTCTTCGAAGGCGATACCGCGCGCGAAATCGGCATCGCCGGCTACCCGGCGCTCACCCCGGCCGAAATTGGGGCGCGAGCGGACGTGGCGATCGTGCTCGGCGGCGACGGCACGATGCTCGGCATCGGCCGCCAGCTCGCGCCATACCGGACCCCGCTGATCGGGATCAACCACGGCCGGCTCGGCTTCATCACCGACATCGCGGCATCCGACATGCACGCGCTCGTCCCCGTGCTGCTGGCCGGCAAGTTCGAGCGCGAGGAGCGCTCGCTGCTCGAGGCGCGGATCATGCGCGACGGCGAACCGATCTACCACGCGCTCGCGTTCAACGACGTCGTCGTGAACCGCAGCGGCTTCTCCGGGATGGTCGAGCTGCGCGCGTCGGTCGACGGCCGCTATATGTACAACCAGCGTTCGGACGGCCTGATCGTCGCGACGCCCACCGGCTCGACCGCGTATGCGCTGTCGTCGGCCGGCCCGATCCTCCATCCGCAGCTGGCGGGCATCGTGCTCGTGCCGATCGCGCCGCACGCGCTGTCGAACCGGCCGATCGTGCTGCCCGACGATTCGAAGATCGCGATCCAGATCGTCGGCGGCCGCGACGTCAACGTGAACTTCGACATGCAGTCGTTCACGTCGCTCGAGCTGAACGACACGATCGAGGTGCGCCGCTCGAAGCACACGGTGCCGTTCCTGCACCCGATCGGCTATAGCTACTTCACGACGCTGCGCAAGAAGCTGCACTGGAACGAACACGCATCGAACGAAGACGACAAGGCGTCCTGACGCCGCTGCCCCCGACACCATGCTCCGCCACCTCTCGATCCGCGACTTCGTCATCGTCGCCGCGCTCGATCTCGAATTCGACAGCGGCTTTTCCGTCTTTTCCGGCGAAACCGGCGCCGGCAAATCGATCCTGATCGACGCGCTGGCCCTCGCGCTCGGCGAACGCGCCGACGCGAGCGTCGTGCGCACCGGCTGCGGCCGCGCCGACATCACGGCCGAATTCACGCCGCACGACCGCGTCGCACGCTGGCTCGACGAACACGCGTTCGACGCCGAGGACACCGTGATGCTGCGCCGCGTGATCGACGCGAACGGCCGTTCGCGTGCCTTCATCAACGGCACCAGCGCGACGCTCGCGCAACTGCGCGAACTCGGCGAGATGCTCGTCGACATCCACGGCCAGCACGCGCACCAGCTGCTGATGCGGCCCGACGCGCAGCGCGAGCTGTTCGACACGCACGCGGGGCTCGTCGCCGATGCCGCGAACGTCGCGCGCGCGTGGCGCGTGTGGCGCGACGCGACGCAGGCGATCGACGCCGCGAAGGCGCACGAGCGCGAACTGCAGCTCGAACGCGAAAAGCTCGCGTGGCAGCTGGCCGAACTGGACAAGCTCGCGCCGCAAGCCGGCGAATGGGACGAAGTCAGCAACGAACACAAGCGCCTGTCGCATTCGGCGAACCTGATCGAAGGCGTGCGCGGCGCGCTCAACGCGCTGTCCGAATCCGACGACGCGATGCTCGCGCAGCTCGGCGCGATCGTGTCGAAGCTGCGCAGCCTGGCCGACTACGACACCGCGCTCGGCGATGCGCTCGCGTCGCTGGAGCCGGCCGAGATCCAGTTGCAGGAAGCCGTCTATTCGCTGTCGCACTATGCGCAGCGCGTCGATCTCGACCCGGAGCGGCTCGCGCAGGTCGAAACCCGGCTCGACGCGCTGCACTCGACCGCCCGCAAGTTCCGGCTGCCGCCCGACACGCTTCATGAGGAGCATGCGGCCCGCCGCGCACAACTCGCCGCGCTCGACGCGGCCGCCGATCTCGGCGCGCTCGAAGCCGCGCAGGCGAAGGCGCGGGAAGCCTATCTCGCCGACGCCAAACGCCTGTCGAAGGCGCGCGCGCAGGCCGCCAAGGCGCTCGGCACGGCCGTCACGGCCGGCATGCAGGAACTGTCGATGGCGGGCGGCAGCTTCGAAGTCGCGCTCGTGCCGCTCGCCGACGGCGGCCCGCACGGGCTCGAACAGGTCGAATTCCGCGTGGCCGGGCACCCGGGCGTGCCGCTGCGGCCGCTCGCGAAAGTCGCGTCGGGCGGCGAGCTCGCGCGGATCAGCCTCGCGCTCGCGGTCATCGCCAGCGCGGCGAGCCCGACGCCGACGCTGATCTTCGACGAAGTCGATACGGGGATCGGCGGCGGCGTCGCCGAAGTGGTCGGGCGCCTGCTGCACCAGCTCGGGCGCGAGCGCCAGGTGTTGTGCGTGACGCACCTGCCGCAGGTCGCCGCGCGCGGCGACCATCATTTCCAGGTGGCGAAAGGCGCCGACGAGCGCGGCGGCACGGTGTCGTCGGTCGTCGCGCTCGACAAGGCGAGCCGCGTCGAGGAAGTCGCGCGGATGCTCGGCGGGCTCGAAATCACGGCCACGACGCGCAAGCACGCGAAGGAAATGCTGGCGGCCTGACCGGCTCGCAAGCGTGCGGCCCGCCGAAGCGTCGCGCGGCGTCCGCGCGACGCCGCGCTGCTGCCCGTTGCCGCGGGAGGCGGCGCATGGCAGCGTATGACAGCAAACCCCGCGGCGTCCACCGTCACGGCTGCCCGCACCGCGGCCGCAGCCGCGCCTACTTGCTCTTGCACATCGCATGCATGTTCGCGACACCCTTCTCGCGCCATGCCGCCCACTCGCCGCCCGTCCCCGGCACGTCGCCGAGCACCCACCAGCCGTTGAGCCAGGTCTTGCCCGCATGGCTGACCTCGTGGCACGGCGTCGCGTAAGTCTTCTTCGGATCCCACGCGGCTGCGCCCTCGCCCGCCGACGCGCGCACGGTCACGTCGTGCGCCGCGTTCGCGTGGCGGCCCTGTACATCGGTCACCACCAGCCTGAACGCGTAGCGACGCTCGTCGGCCGCCTTCGGCGCGGTAAACGTCGCGCTCGCGCCGTTCTGGACGATCGACACCCCAGCCGGCCCCGTCCACGCATACGTCAGCCCCTTGCCCGTCGACGACGCGCCGGACAGCGTGACGGTCGCGCCGCCGTCGACCGACGCCGGCCCGCTGATCGCCGCGCGCGGCGGCGCGACGATCTCCTGCGCCTTCACCTTGACGACGTGGGTGGCCCGCGCCGTATAGCCGTCTTTATTGCTCACGGTCAGCTCGAACGCGAACTCGCGGTCCTGTTCGAGCGTCGGCGCGACGAAGCGCAGTTCCGCGCCGTCCGGCCGTGCGTCGATGCCGGCCGGCACCGTCCACGCATGGCGCAACGACTCGCCGGCCGACGCGGCGCCCGACAGCACGACCGCCGCGCCCGCGGCCGCGTGCTGCGGGCCGGTCACCACGGCCCGCGGCAACAGCAGGCCGTCGTTCGTCACGTCGACCACGGCGCCGTCGGGCCCGACCGATTTGACGGTGATGATCTTGCCCGACAGCGTGTCGTGCAACGCGTGGCCCGGCATCAGCGGCGCGTCCTTCATCCCCGACGGGCTGCCGGGCATCGCATCGACCAGCGTGTTCGTCACGACGTTGCCGCCATGCGCGACGGTCCGCACGATCACGCCGTTGACGAACGGATCGTCCGACTTCCAGTCGTCGAAGCCGCGCTGCGGCTGACGAAACTCGAGCCACAGCGTCGAACCGTCGGCGCGCGCGATGCGGTACGCCTTCGCACCCGGCGCATCGCCCCACAGCGGGGCGAGCCGGTAGGTGCCGTCCGCGTGGATCTCCGGCACGTCGGCTTCGCCGAGCCAGCCGGCGAACAATTGATAGCTCGCCGGATACAGGCGCCGGCCGCCGCCGCCCATCGTGTCGGCCGGGTCGTCGACCTTGCCGGCGCGGCATGCGCCGCCGACCTCGACCGTGCCGCCCGGCGTCGGGCAATCGACGAGCGAGCCCGGATGCTTGGCGCCGAGGTTGTGCCCGAATTCGTGCGACCACATCCAGTAGCCGTGGCCGCTCGCGTTCGACAGGATCCAGTTGCCCGGCGTCGCCGCCAGACCGCCCCAGCCGCAATTGCTCATTTTCGGCAGGTCGACGAACAGGTAGTTGAACTTGTCCGGATTCACGCCGCGCGCGAGCGCTGCATTGCGCGCGGCCGTGCGGATCGCGCCCGAGTCGCACGTGGCCGGCCGCTCGCCGAGATTGACGCTCTCGAGCGTTTGCCCGTGCAGCGTCAGCTTGCCGCGCGACGCGACCTCGAGATAGCGCCGCAGCGACGCATAGTCGCCGCCGTCGCCGAACACCGCCTTGCGCACGACCTCGCTGTCGGCCGGCTTCGAGTCGTTGAAGTGCGTCACCATCAGCAGCACGGACTTGTCGCCGAGCAGCGGACGCTGCGACGGCGCGATCGACACGGCCGACTTCCAGATCGACGACGGCTGGCCGCGCAGGTTCTGCGTCGCGACGCCGGCGCCGCCGTCGCGCGGGGCCAGCACCTCGGCCGTCCGGCCGGTATTGACCCGGTACCGGTTGCCGAACACCACTTGCCCGTCCAGGCCGCGGTCCGGCCGCCAGTCGCGCATCGTCTGGTCGCCCTCGCTGCAGACGCCAACCGCCACGCGCCCCATGCCGGTATCGCCGGCGGCCGCGTGCAGGCACATCTTCGTGCCGCGCGCGGCGCTGGCGCCGGTGTTGACGATGCGCTGGAAACCGTCGCGCGGCTCGAAGGTCCAGTCCTGCGCGGCGCCGCCGTCGCACGCGGCGAACACTGCCGCGTTGTCGGCCGGCCGCCATGCGAGGCACTGGCCGTCGCCGCGCGACAGGTTCGTGAGGGTCGTGGAAGCCGGCTCGGCGGCATGGGCGGAAGCGGAGAACAGTCCGGCGGCAGCCGCGGACAGCGCCGTCGTGGCGAAGGCAAGGCGAAACGGTTTCAAGATGGTACGGGCTCGTTGAGGGCGCGCGGCGCCGGTTGAACGGAAAGCCCGCATTCTTTCGATCCGGGCGCTGCCGCTCAAACAATCTCAAACGATTCTCAACACGGCCGGACCGGCCGCCCCGCACGGCAGCCGGCGCCGTGCCGGCCGCCCGTCTGTACGACCTTCACGCGCCGCCGAACACGCGCGCCCACAGCGCCGTCACGGCCGCCCGCTCGTCGGCCACCACGGCCGGATCGACGCGCGCCTTCTCCATCCCGTCGAGCCGCAGCTTGTGCTGCAGCTTCCGGTACGTGCGGTACGCCGCGCCGACGCGCTCGGCCTCGTCCTCGCCCATCAGCCCGAAGCGCGCGACCTCGCGCAGCAGCGCGATATTGCCGGTATTGCGGATCAGCTCGGCGTCGCTCGACGCATGCAGCAGCACCCAGTACTGGACGATGAACTCGATGTCGACCATCCCGCCGCGGTCGTGCTTCAGGTCAAACAGGTCGGTGTGGTTCGAATGGCCGGCAAATACCTTGCCGCGCATGTCGACGATCTCCTTCGCGAGTACGGCCCCGTCGCGCGGCGTCGTCAGCACCTGCTGGCGGATCGCCTCGAAATCCGCGCCGATCTGCGCGTCGCCCGCGCTGTAGCGGGCGCGCGTCAGCGCCTGGTGCTCCCACACCCACGCGGTGTTCGCCGCATCGCCCTCGCGCAGCTGATAGCGGCGGAACGCATCGAGATCGGTGACGAGCAGCCCGGCCTCGCCGTTCGGCCGCAGCCGCAGGTCGATGTCGAACAGCGCGCCCGCGCCGGTCGCGGTCGTGAGCCACGTGATCAGGCGCCGTGTAAACGTGGTGTAGACGTCCGCCGAACGCTCGTCCGGGTCGTCGTACAGGAAGATCAGGTCGAGATCCGACGCATAGCCGAGCTCCTTGCCGCCCAGCTTGCCGTATGCGATCACCGCGAACTTCGGCACGTCGCGATGGCGCTTCGCGAGTTGCGACCACACGACTTCGATCGTCACGTCGAGCACCGCGTCGGCCAGTTCGGACAGCCGGTCGCTCACGTGCTCGACCGACAGTTGCCCGGCCAGGTCGATCAGCAGGATCCGGAACACCTCCGCGTGCTGCGCGTGGCGCAGCAGGTCCATCTGCTGCTCGGGGCCGTCGGCGGCCGCGAGCCGCGCGCGCAGCGCATCCTTGAACGCGGGCCAGTCGAACGGGCTCGCGATCGCCTCGTCGTCGAGCAGTTCGTCGAGCAGCTGCGGGTGGCGGATCAGGTAGCCGCCGCCCCAGCGCGTCGCGCCGAGCACCGACAGCACGCGGTCGAGCGCGGCCGGATATTCGGTCAGCAGCGCGAGATAGACGCCGCGCCGGCTGACCGTCTCGAGCAGGTCGAACAGGCGCACGATCGTGTCGTCGCGGCGCGCGGCGTCGATCTTCGGCGCGGCGTCGAGCGCCCGCTGCGCGACGCTGTCGAAGCGCTGCCGGCTCTTTTCCGGCAACCCGGTGTAGCGCGACGATTGCCAGATCGCGCGCAGCCGCGCGAGCACCGCGGCCGGATCGGCGAAGCCCAGGCCGTCGAGGCGCGCGACCAGCGCGTCGTCCTCGCCGTCGTCGGCCAGCGCGCCGCTCCAGATCCACGCAGCCGCCGTGTCGTCGCCGGCCGCGCAGGGCCCGCCATTCGCCTTGTCGGCAAAAATCTGGTCGAACTGGGCTTCGACGAACGTGCGGTGGCCGTCCAGCACCGTCATCAGCGCCGCGTAGTCGGCGAAACCGAGCGACGCGGCCAGCGCCGCGCGCTCGTCGGGCTCGACCGGCATCGCGTGCGTCTGCGCGTCGTTGCGGTACTGCAGCCGATGTTCGAGCGTGCGCAGGAAGTTATAAGCATCGGCCAGGCGCGCGCGCACGTCGTCGCCGATCAGCCCGCGCGCCTGCGCATGCCGCAGCACCGCGAGCGTCGGCCGCACGCGGAAACCCGCATCCTGGCCGCCGCGGATCAACTGGAACACCTGCGCGCTGAACTCGATCTCGCGGATCCCGCCGCGCCCGAGCTTGATGTCGTCGGCCTTGTCGGGCCGCATCGACGCGCGGCGCGCGGCTTCGTGCCGGATCTGCTGATGCAGCGAACGGATCGCGCCGATCACGCCGAAATCGAGATAGCGACGGTAGACGAACGGCTTGACGATCGATTCGAGCTGCGCCGCGAGCCGCTGCGCCGCGTCGCTGTCGCCTTCCGACACGAGCCGCCCCTTGATCCACGCATAGCGCTCCCACTCGCGCCCCTGCACGTAGAAATATTCCTCGAGCATGCCGACGCTGCAGACGAGCGGCCCCGAATCGCCGTTCGGACGCAGCCGCATGTCGACGCGAAACACGTAGCCGTCGGCCGTGACCTCGGACAGCACGCCGATCAGGCGCCGGCCGAGCCGCGTGAAGTACTCCTGGGTGGACAGCGGCGAACGCGTGCCGCCGGTGGTCTCGCCGTCGTCCTCGTACACGAAGATCAGGTCGATGTCCGACGACACGTTCAGCTCGCGGCCGCCGAGCTTGCCCATCCCGACCACGCCGAGCACGACGCGCTGGCCGTCGGCGCCGCGCGGCTCGCCGTACTGCGCCTCGAGTTCGGCCGACAGCAGCACGAGCGAGCGCTGCACGGCCACTTCGGCGAGATCGGTCATCGCGCCCGTGACCTCGGCGACGTCCGCCAGCCCGCGCAGGTCGCGCTCCGCGACCGCGCCGAACGCCTCGGCGCGCAACTGCCGCAGCGCGCGCTTCAGTTGCTCGTCGCCCGGCGCGGCGGTGCCGGCGGGCGTCGCGAGCAGCGCGGTGAGGCGCGCGTCGAGCTGCGCGCGGCCGAGCGGCGCGGCCGCCCACGCGGCGATCTGCTCGGCCAGCGCGGGCCGCGCGGCCGCCGCGCGGGCAAGGTAGCGGGAATAGGACGTGCTGATCAGGGCGGAAGCGTCGGTCATCGAGAAGCGGGCCTGGCGAAAAGGCCGGCGGCAGCGGGCCGGCGCATGCGCGCCCCGCTGCCGCCGGCCCCATGGACTCGGCGCGGCGTCGCCGGACGCGCGTGCGCCCGTCGCGACACCGCGCGCCGGAAAGCCCGTGCCATGCTGCCTCCAACGGCCGCCGGCACGAACCCGTGTGATACATTTCAACGTCAGTCTGCAAAACTACCATATCGCCGCCCGTCCGCCGCATGTCCGACCGTCAGGAATCCGCCGTAGCTGCGCCCGAAGCGGGACCTCCGAAGCACGATCATCCGGTCCTGCGTCGCGTGTTCAGGGTGACGCTGGCAGTCGGGATCGGCACCTACTTCGTCGCGTCCGGCGCGTTCCTCGGGCTGCGCTACGTGCTGCTGCCGCGCATCGACGAATACCGCCCGCGCATCGAGCGCGCGGTGTCCGACAAGCTCCACGCGCAGCTTTCGATCGGCAAGCTTTCTCCGAACTGGTCCGGCATGCAGCCGGGCGTCGAACTCACGAACTTGACGATCCGCGGCCGCGACGGCAAGGTTGCGCTGTCGGTGCCGCACGCGACGGCCGCGCTGTCGTGGATGTCGCTGCTGCGGCTGTCGCCCGCGCTGTCGAGCCTGATCGTCGACCAGCCCGACCTTGTCGTCGCGCGGGCGGCCGACGGCTCGCTGAGCGTCGCGGGGGTCGGCGTGGCCACCACCCACGGCGGCAACGACACGTTCGGCACCTGGCTGCTGAAGCAGGAGGCGATCGTGCTGCGCGGCGGCACGCTGCGCTGGCGCGACGCGCAGCACGACGCGCCGGAGCTCGTGCTGGCGGGCATTCGGCTCGCGGTGCTGAACGACGGCCGCGTGCACAAGGCCGCGCTGCAGGCGCCCGCGAACGGTACGCTGCTGCTCGGCCCGCTCGATTTCCGCGCACGCTTCAAGCACAAGCCGCTCGCGCCGATCGGCAAGCCGGCGAACTGGACCGGCGACGCGTACCTGTCGACCGGCCCCGTCGACCTGCAGACGCTCACGCGCTATCTCGACGTGCCGCTCACGATCCACGCGGGCCGGATCGACAACGCGATCTGGGCGACCTTCGGCGACGGCCATCTGCGCTCGGCGGGCGGCGACCTGCAAGGCGCCGACGTCGCGCTGCGCGTGCGCCCGACGCAGCCGCGGCTCGACGTGCCGACGGTCGGCTTCGGCTGGGACGTGGTGCTCGATGCGGGCCGCGACTACACGCTGCACCTGACGCGCTTCAATGCAGAGCTCGGCCAGCCGCCGCTGCCGGACGGCACGCCGCTCGCCCGCTCGCTCGCGCTGTCGACGCTGACGGCGCGCTACCGCGTGCCGACCGCGAACCAGGGGCAACTGCTCAGCGTGGTCGGCGACCGCGTCGATCTCGGCATCCTCAGCGAATTCATCCGCGGGCTGCCGCTGCCGGCGCGCCTGCGCAACGAGCTGATCAAGATCGACCCGCGCGGGATGGTGTCGAACTATCACATCGAGGTGGAGCGCGCGAAACCCGCGCGCGCCGATCTCGCCGACGAGGAGCGGCGCATGGGTGCCGCGCCGATCGTCCGCTACCGCTTCCTCGGCGATCTGCAAGGCATCAGCTTCGCCGCGCAGGAGCCGCCGCCCGGGCTCTCGCCGCGCGGTCACCCGCGCGCCGGCTGGCCGGGCGTCGAGAACCTGTGGGGCCGCGTCGATGCGAACGAGACGGGCGGCGCCGCGCATTTCGACACGGTCCACGCGGCCGTCACCGTGCCCGGCGAATTCGACGAGCCGCGCCTGACGTTCGACCGGCTGCGCGGCAACGCCAAATGGACGATCACGCCCGCGCCGGGCGACAAGCACGCGCGCGTCGACGTGTCGCTGCCCGACCTGTTCGTGTCGAACCCCGACGCCGAAATCGCGGTGTCGGGCTCGTACACGAATCCCGGCCACGGCCGCGGCTCGCTCGACCTGCGCGCCGATTTCGCGCGCGCATCGGTCGCGCGCATTCCGCGCTACCTGCCGACCGGGATGTCCGAGCACCTGCGCGACTATCTCGGCCACGCACTGCAGGACGGCAACGTGACCAAGGGCGCGTCGATCGTCGCGCGCGGCCCGCTCGAGAAATTCCCGTTCGAACACGAGCCGGACGCCGGCGTGTTCCACATCGTCGCGCCGTTCACCGGCGGCCGCTTCGAGCCGACGCCGTACCCGCCGCGCAAGCTCGCGAACGGCACGCCGAGCGTCTGGCCGGCGCTCGACGGGATCGACGGCGTGTTCGAGCTCGCGCAGAACAAGCTGCGCTTCGACATCGCGCGCGCGCGTTACAAGCGCGTCACGCTGACGAAGGTCGCGGGCCGCATCGACGATCTCGGCAATCCGTCGCACTCGCCGCTGATCATCGACGGCCATGCGCAAGGCCCGCTCGCCGACCTGATCGACTATGCGGACAACAGCTCGCTCGGCACGATGAGCAACCATATCGGCCAGCGGATCGACGCGCAGGGCCCCGCGTCGCTCGCGCTCAAGATCACGATTCCGCAGCACGTCCCCCATCCGCACACGCACGTCGAAGGCGCGCTCGCGTTCGGCGGCAACACGCTGTCGACCCGCGGCGTGCCGCCGCTGTCGGCCCTGCGCGGCAGCGTCCGCTTCACCGAGGCCGGCGCATCGCTGCACGACCTGTCGGGGCGCTTCCTCGGCGGCCCGGTGCGCGCGAACGGCACCTTCCGGTCGCACGGCCCGTACGCGGTGGACGTCGACGGCCGGCTCGCGCTCGACGCCGCGCGCGGCCTGAACCTGCACGGCGCGGCCGCCGCGCTGCTCGAACACGTGGTCGGCGACGCGCCGTACAAGGTCGCGGTGCGCGGCGCGCCGGGCCGCCTGCCCGACGTCAGCGCGCAATCCGACCTGACGGGCGTGGCGCTGAACTTCCCGGCGCCGTTCGCGAAACCGGCCGGCACGCCGATGCCGTTCCGCTTCACGCTGCAGCCGGCGCCGCAGGCGGACGGCAAACGCCTCGAACACGCCGACCTGACGCTCGGCCCCGTGACCGCGACCTACCTGCTCGACGCGACGCGCGGCCAGCCGCTGCGCGCGGTACGCGGCGCGATGGGCATCCACCGGATGCCCGACATGCCGCAGGACGGCGTGAGCGCGGCCGTCGACGTCAACGAGCTGGACGCCGACGCGTGGCTCGCCCTCGCCCACACGCTGAAGCCCGACACGCCGCGCGCGCCGGAACCGCAGGCGGCACCGCGCGTCGATTTCGCGAGCTTCGCGCCGAAGCGCTTCGCGTTCCATTTCGGCACGCTGAAGCTGCTCAAGCGCAACTGGGAAAACGTGATCGTCGGCGCGTCGCACGTCGACGACCTGTGGCAGGCGAACATCGCGTCGAACCAGGTGTCGGGCTACCTGTCGTGGGCGCCGGGCGGCGGTCACAACGGCGCGGGCGTGCTCAACGCGCGGCTCGCGAAGCTCGTCGTGCCGCAGCGTGCGGAGCACGACCTCGTCGGCCGTGCGATGAACCTGCCGACGCCGACCGACCGCCCGATGCCGTCGATCGACCTGATCGTCGACCAGGTCGTCGCGCGCGATCACGACATCGGCCGGCTCGTCGTCAACGCGCGCAACATCGACGAGGACGGCACGCCCGTGTGGCAGCTCGACAAGCTGGAGCTGTCGAACCCGGCCGCGAAGCTGACGGCCACCGGCAACTGGCGCACGTCGCGCCGCGCGCTCGCCCGCGGCGCCGACGAAATCGATGCGCCGCGCCGCACCGTGTTCGACTTCAAGCTCGACATCGACAACGCGGGCGCGCTGCTCGACCGCGTCGGCCTGCCGCGCACGCTCGCGGACGGTCACGGCTCGGTCACGGGCAAGGTCGGCTGGCGCGGCGGCCCGACCGCGCTCGACTTTCCGTCGCTCGGCGGCCAGGTCGCGGTCGACCTGGAGCACGGGAAGATCCTGAAGGTCGACCCGGGCGCGGCCAAACTGCTCGGCGTGCTGAGCCTGCAGAGCCTCGCGCGCTTCCTGACGCTGAACTTCCGCGACGTGGTCGGCAAGGGGCTGCCGTTCGACAAGATCGCCGGTACCGGCCGGATTTCGAACGGGATCGCGCGCACCGACGACTTCTCGATGATGACGGGCCCCGCGAACGTCACCGTGCGCGGCGCGGTCGATCTCGGCGCCGAGACGCAGGATCTGCATGCGCACGTCGCGCCGAAGATCAGCGCGGGCGCGGCCGCGATCGGGGCCGCCGTCATCAATCCGCTGCTCGGCATCGGCGTGCTGGCCGCGAACTACGCGCTGTCCGAGACGCTGTCGCACGCGTTCGCGCTCGACTACGCGATCACCGGCTCGTGGGCGCACCCGCACATCGAGCGGGTGCGGAGCGATCGGGGTAAGATGAATCACGGTCCGGCCGATGCATCGAGCCATTGAGCGCGCATCGAACCGCAGGGGCCCGGGCCGCACCCCATTTATGACGCAACCGATTCCTCGATGACCGACCACGCCCGTTCCGCCACGCCCTTCCAGGTCGCCGCGCTGCAGATGGTGAGCGCGCCGGACGTCACCCGCAATCTCGCCGAAGCGCGCCGCCTGATCGCGGAAGCCGCCGGCGAAGGCGCGCAGCTCGTGCTGCTGCCCGAATATTTCTGCTTCATGGGCCACCGCGACACCGACAAGCTCGCGCTCGCCGAACCGTACCGGGACGGCCCGATCCAGCAATTCCTCGCCGACGCCGCGCGCCGCCACGGCATCTGGGTGATCGGCGGCACGCTGCCGCTGAAGGCGCCGGAACCCGACCGCGTGCTGAACACGACGCTCGTGTTCGATCCGTCCGGCAACGAGGCCGCGCGCTACGACAAGATCCACCTGTTCAACTTCGAGAAAGGCGACGAATCGTTCGACGAGGCGCGCACGATCCGCGCGGGCGACACGGTCGTCGCGTTCGACGCCCCGTTCGGGCAGGTCGGCCTGTCGGTCTGTTACGATCTCCGCTTTCCGGAGCTGTATCGCCGCATGGGCGACTGCGCGCTGATGGTCGTGCCGTCGGCGTTTACGTATACGACGGGCCGCGCGCACTGGGAAACGCTGCTGCGCGCGCGGGCCGTCGAGAACCAGTGCTACGTGCTCGCGGCCGCGCAGGGCGGCAAGCACGAGAACGGCCGGCGCACGTGGGGCCACAGCATGCTGATCGACCCGTGGGGCGAGATCGTCGCGGTGCGCGACGAGGGCGCGAGCGTCGTGCTCGGCGCGATCGATCCGCAACGCATCGCCGACGTACGCCAGAGCCTGCCCGCGTGGCGGCACCGCGTGCTGAGCTGAATCCGCCGCACCGCTTGAAACGCCGCGCGGCCCACCATCTGCCCGGCAGCACCCGACAACTTTTTGAGAACCCCGATATCCGCATGAACATCATCGAACCCGGCATCCGCAACCTCGCGCTGGCGAAGGACATCCTGCTCACGCCGTACGGCCTCGACGAAAGCCTGCTCACGCGCACGATCGCCGACATCTTCACGCATCGCGTCGACTACGCGGACCTGTACTTCCAGGCGACCCGCAGCGAAGCATGGAGCCTCGAGGAAGGCATCGTCAAATCGGGCAGCTTCAGCATCGACCAGGGCGTCGGCGTGCGCGCGGTCGCGGGCGACCGCACCGCGTTCGCGTACTCGGACGACCTGTCGCCCGAAGCGATCGCGCAAGCCGCCGCCGCGACCAAGGCGATCGCGGCGGCCGGCGGCGGCCGCCAGAAAATCAAGGCCGCGTCGTCGCTGACCGGCATCTCGGGCCGCGACCTGTACCTGCCGTCCGATCCGCTCGCGTCGCTCGACGCGACGGCCAAGGTCAAGCTGCTCGAGCGCATCGAGCAGATGGCGCGCGGCCGCGACCCGCGCGTCACGCAGGTGATGGCGGGCCTCGCCGGCGAATACGACGTCGTGCTGGTCGCGCGCAGCGACGGCGCGCTCGCGGCCGACATCCGGCCGCTCGTGCGCGTATCGGTCACGGTGATCGCCGAACAGAACGGCCGCCGCGAGATCGGCTCCGGCGGCGGCGGCGGCCGCTTCGACTACGGCTACTTCACCGATGAGATCCTGTCGCGCTACGTCGACGACGCCGTGCACGCGGCGCTCGTGAACCTCGACGCACGCCCCGCGCCGGCCGGCGCGATGACGGTCGTGCTCGGGCCGGGCTGGCCGGGCGTGCTGCTGCACGAGGCGATCGGCCACGGGCTCGAGGGCGACTTCAACCGCAAGGGCTCGTCCGCGTTCGCGGGCCGGATCGGCGAGCAGGTCGCCGCGAAGGGCGTGACCGTCGTCGACGACGGCACGCTGCCGAACCGCCGCGGCTCGCTGAACATCGACGACGAAGGCAATCCGACGCAGTGCACGACGCTGATCGAAGACGGCATCCTGAAGGGCTACATCCAGGACACGCTGAACGCACGCCTGATGAAGATGCCGGTCACCGGCAACGCGCGGCGCGAGTCGTACGCGGCGCTGCCGATGCCGCGCATGACGAACACGTACATGCTGAACGGCGACAAGGATCCGCAGGAAATCATCGCGTCGGTGAAGAACGGCCTGTACGCGGTGAACTTCGGCGGCGGCCAGGTCGACATCACGAACGGCAAGTTCGTGTTCTCGGCGTCCGAGGCGTACATGATCGAGAACGGCAAGGTCACCTACCCGGTGAAGGGCGCGACGCTGATCGGCAGCGGCCCGGAATCGCTGAAGTACGTGAGCATGATCGGCAACGACATGTCGCTCGACACGGGCGTCGGCGTATGCGGCAAGGAAGGCCAGAGCGTGCCGGTCGGCGTCGGCCAGCCGACCCTGCGGATCGACAAGATGACGGTCGGCGGTACGGCATAACCGCATCGCGGCGCAGACAATCCGCGCATTTTGACGAAAACACGCGGATTGTCCGCATTTTTGAATGCCCCCGGTTGCCAGCCGCGCAGGGACCGGGTATAAATTCCGAATCAACTTTTTTGACGAGCCGAATTTCCGTCATGTCCGCCAAGTTTTACTTTTACTTTTTTTGGTATCTCAGACCGCTGGCGGATCGAGAGGGTTGATGGCGCGTAAAGCGCAACCGAAATTCCCGAAAAAACCGCCGGCGAACCCGGCGGTTTTTTTTCGCCCTTCGCCAGCCGGTCGCCGCCGTAGCGGTCCCGCGGCCCCGACCGAAACCACTGAATTGCCCGAATTGATGAATCTGCCGCACGCGCACTGACCGAACGGCGCCCCGGAAAATGAGGAGAAACAGCATGCCCCCGCACAACACCGACGACGTCCGCATTCGCGAACTCAAGGAACTGACGCCGCCCGCCCACCTGATCCGCGAATTCGCGTGCTCCGAAGCCGCGTCCGAGCTGATCTACCACTCGCGCCAGTCGATGCACCGCATCCTGCACGGGATGGACGACCGGCTGATCGTCGTGATCGGGCCGTGCTCGATCCACGACACGAAGGCGGCGATCGAATACGCGGGCCGGCTCGTGAAGGAACGCGAACGCTTCAACGGCGAGCTGGAAATCGTGATGCGCGTGTACTTCGAGAAGCCGCGCACGACGGTCGGCTGGAAGGGGCTCATCAACGATCCGCACCTCGACAACAGCTTCAAGATCAACGAAGGGCTGCGCACCGCGCGCGAGCTGCTGCTGCAGATCAACGAAATGGGGCTGCCGGCCGCGACCGAATACCTGGACATGATCAGCCCGCAGTACATCGCCGACCTGATCTCGTGGGGCGCGATCGGCGCGCGCACGACCGAGTCGCAGGTGCACCGCGAGCTGGCATCGGGGCTGTCGTGCCCGGTCGGCTTCAAGAACGGCACCGACGGCAACGTGAAGATCGCCGTCGACGCGATCAAGGCCGCGTCGCAGCCGCACCATTTCCTGTCGGTGACGAAGGGCGGCCATTCGGCGATCGTGTCGACGGCCGGCAACGAAGACTGCCACGTGATCCTGCGCGGCGGCAAGACGCCGAACTACGACGCGGACAGCGTGAACGCGGCCTGCGCGGACATCGGCAAGGCCGGCCTCGCCGCGCGCCTGATGATCGACGCGAGCCACGCGAACAGCTCGAAGAAGCACGAGAACCAGATCCCGGTGTGCGCGGACATCGGCCGCCAGATCGCGGCCGGCGACGAGCGCATCGTCGGCGTGATGATCGAGTCGCACCTCGTCGAGGGTCGCCAGGACCTGAAGGAAGGTTGCGCGCTGACCTACGGCCAGAGCATCACCGATGCGTGCATCGCGTGGGACGACAGCGTGAAGGTGCTCGAAGGCCTCGCGGAATCGGTGAAGGCGCGGCGCGTCGCGCGCGGCAGCGGGAACTGACGCGCGCCGCCAGACTGGCCGCATGACCCCGCTTGGCGGCGGGTTGGCCATGCGGCCAGCCTGCGGTCGTCGTTTCGCTCTGCTAGACTAGCTAACATTACCTAGCTAACCAAGGAGGGACCATGCCGACCGTCAACATGCACGATGCCAAGTCGCGGCTCTCAAGCCTCGTCGAAGCGCTGGAACTGGGGCGCGAATCCGAAGTCGTGATCGCCCGCAATGGTCATCCGGTTGCCCGGATCGTTCCTTATGCCGCGCCAAAACGGATCGGTGCAGCCCGTCAGTTGCTTGCCGGGCTGAACATCCCGACAACCGTCGAGGCATTCAATGCCGGCGATGAATCGATCGCCGCCGACTTCGACGCGAGCTCGGAAGAGGGACTCGCACCGTGAAGCTGCTGCTCGATACGCACATCGCGCTCTGGGCGGCTGAAGGCGCGCCGCAACTTTCGGCAACCGCGGCCGCATTGATCGAACATCCCCAAAACACGCTGTACGTCAGCGCCGCGTCGATTTGGGAAATCGCGATCAAATATCGCAAAGGCAATCTGCCCGTCCATCCGAGAGATGCGCGTTCGGCATTTCGGCTTGCAGGTTTTGCGGAGCTGCCGATCAGCAGCGATCACGCCGAGGCAGTCGCCGCGTTGCCGGATTTCCCGGATCATGCCGATCCGTTCGACCGCGTGATGGTCGCGCAGGCACTCCATGAAGGCATGCCGCTCGTCAGCGCCGATCCGAAGGTGTGGCGCTACCACGCAACGCTGATGTTGCGCGCCTGAAGTCGCCCCACGGCGCCGCAAGTAAAAAACCCGGCTCGCGCCGGGCTTAGTCATTGCATCGTTGCGTTGGCCGAGACCGACCGCCGGTACCTCACTCGAGCGCGCCCGACCCGAAGATCTCGGTGTTCACGCGTTCCGGCGCGACGCCGAGCGCGACGAGCGCATCGCGTTGCGCCTTCATGAACGCGATCGGGCCACAGATGTAGTAGTCGGCATCCGGCACGAGCGCATGCTGCTTCACGCGTTCCGGCGTGAGGCGCCCTTCGAGGTCGTGATCGATGCCGGCACGATCGTTCGGGCCGCCCAGCTCATACAGCACCGTACGCTTCACGTTCGCGTGCTCGCGCGCCGTGTCGTTCAGCCAGTCGCGGAACGCGTGCACCGCGCCCGAACGGCATGCATGGACGAACCGCACGTCGCGCGGGCTGCCTTCGGCGATCAGCGTCGACGCCATCGACATCATCGGCGTGATGCCGACGCCGCCCGAGATCAGCACGACCGGCGTATCCACGTCGCGCTTCAGCGAGAAGTCGCCCATCGGCGCGGTCACCTCGACGATCGCGCCCTCCTCCACGCCATCATGCATCAGCGTCGACACCTTGCCGGCCGGGATCGCGTCGGCCTTGCCGGCCTCGCGCTTCACCGAGATGCGCAGCCATTTGCCGTGCGGCGCGTCGGACAGGCTGTACTGGCGCGGCTGGTCGACGCCGAGATCGCCGACGAAGCGCTTCACCGTGATGTACTGGCCGGGCTCGAAGGTCGGCGCGCCGCCGCCATCGGCGGGCGTCAGGTAGAACGACGTGATTTCGTCGCTTTCACGCACCTTGCGCGCGACCTGGAACGGGCGGAAGCCGCTCCATGCGGCGCCTGCGTAAAGATCGGCCTCGGCGCCGATCAGGATCTGCGCGAGCTGGCCGTACGCGACGCGCCACGCTTCGAGCGTATCCGCATCGACTGCATCGCCGAGCACCTCGACGATGGACGCGAGCAGGTTCTCGCCGACGATCGGGTAATGCTCGGGGCGGATGTTCAGGCTCGCGTGCTTGTGCGAGATGCGCGACACCGCGCCGCCCAGCGCGCCGAGGTTGTCGATGTTCGCCGCATACGCATAGACGGCCTTCGCGAGCGTCTCCGGCTGACTGCCGGTCTTCTGGTGCGTCTGGTTGAACAGGTTCTTCAGTTCCGGATGACGCGCGAACATGCGCTGATAGAAATGCTTCGTGATCGTCGCGCCGTGCTCGGCGAGGACGGGGGCGGTGGCCTTCACACGGGCCATCTGGTCAGCGGTGATGTGGGTCATGTTCGTTCTCCGTTAAACATGCACATACGATACATGTTTAAAAACAGGCGCCCCTCGGGCAAATTGTCGCAGTGCGCAAAAAGCGGGATGGCGCGTTAGCGGACGCGCTCGCGCTCCCACAGCACGTCGGCGCCGCCGCCGGCGCGGTTCAGCACGCGCGCCAGCACGAACAGCAGGTCGGACAGCCGGTTCACGTAACGCCGCGGCGCATCATTCAGCGTATCGGTGCGGCCGAGCGCGACGATCGAGCGCTCCGCGCGTCGGCACACGGTTCGGCACACGTGTGCGAGCGACGCCGCGCGCGAGCCGGCCGGCAGGATGAATTCCTTCAGCGGCGGCAGCGTCGCGTTGTAATCGGCGAGCCACTGGTCGAGGCGCGCGAGATGCGTGTCGTCGAGCACCGCGTGGCCGGGGATGCACAGCTCGCCGCCGAGATCGAACAGGTCGTGCTGGATCGTGACGAGCGCGGTGCGCACGTCGTCCGGCAGCGGCTCGGCCAGCAGCACGCCGAGATTCGAGTTCAGTTCGTCGACGTCGCCGATCGCGGCGATCCGCGCGTCGTCCTTGCCGATGCGCCGTCCGTCGCCGAGGCCGGTGGTGCCGTCGTCGCCCGTGCGCGTCGCGATCTTGCTCAAGCGGTTGCCCATGCGAATGTCCTCTCGTGCGCGGCCGCGACGCGGCCCGGTTGGCTGGAACGCGATTATCGCAGCCCGCGGCGGGAGGCGCAGCAGGCGTTACAGCGTAGAATGGGCCGACAGTATGACAAGCAGTCAGGAGACATTCGTGAACCACCCTGCCCCGCCGGCCGCCACGCGCCGCCCGCTGCCCCCCGCCATGCTCGATGCGCTGCGCGCCGCCTTCGGCGAGCGCGTGTCGACCGCCGACGCAGTCCGCGCCCATCACGGCCGCGACGAATCCCCGTTCGATCCGCAACTGCCCGACGCGGTCGTGTTCGCGCGCAGCACCGACGACGTGCGCGAAGTCGTGTCGCTGTGCTCGCTCTACAGCGTGCCGCTGATCCCGTACGGCGCCGGCTCGTCGCTCGAAGGCCACCTGCTCGCGGTGCGCGGCGGCGTGTCGCTCGACCTGTCGGAAATGAACCGCGTGCTGTCGATCAACGCCGAAGACCTGACCGTGACGGTCGAGCCGGGCATCACGCGCAAGGCGCTCAACGAAGCGCTGCGCGACACCGGCCTGTTCTTCCCGATCGACCCGGGCGCCGACGCCAGCATCGGCGGGATGACCGCGACCCGCGCATCCGGCACCAATGCCGTGCGCTACGGCACGATGCGCGAGAACGTGCTCGGCCTCACCGCGGTGCTCGCGGACGGCCGCGTGGTCAAAACCGGTTCGCGCGCACGCAAGTCGTCGGCCGGCTACGACCTCACGCGCCTGTTCGTCGGGTCCGAAGGCACGCTCGGCGTGATCACCGAGATCACGCTGCGCCTGCACCCGCTGCCCGAAGCCGTGTCGGCCGCGATCTGCACGTTCCCGACGATGGGCGACGCGGTCCGCACGGTGATCGAGACGATCCAGATCGGCGTGCCGATCGCGCGCGTCGAATTCGTCGACGCGCTGGCCGTGCGCTCGATCAACCGTCACTCGAACCTGACGCTGGCCGAAGCGCCGACGCTGTTCTTCGAATTCCACGGCACCGACGCCGGCGTGAAGGAACAGGCCGAACTTGTGCAGGCGCTCGCCGGCCAGAACGCCGGCCAGGGCTTCGAATGGGCGACGCGCCCCGAGGATCGCACGCGGCTCTGGTCCGCGCGCCACAACGCGTACTTCGCGATGCTGCAGTTGAAACCCGGCTGCCGTGCGGTAACGACCGACGTGTGCGTGCCGATCTCGCAGCTCGCCGCGTGCGTCGAGGAAACCGAGGTCGACCTGCGCGCGTCGTCGCTGCCCTGCCCGATCGTCGGCCACGTCGGCGACGGCAATTTCCACGTCGCGATCCTGATCGATCCCGACAAGCCCGAGGAGCTCGCCGAAGCCGAACGCATCAACGACCGGATCGTCGAGCGCGCGCTGCGGCTGGGCGGCACCTGCACGGGCGAGCACGGCGTCGGGCTGCACAAGATGCGCTTCCTGCCGAAGGAGCACGGCGACAACGCGATCGACACGATGCGCGCGATCAAGCTCGCGCTCGATCCGCGCAACCTGATGAATCCGGGCAAGATTTTCACGTGCTGACCCGGCGGCGCGACATCGCGCCCCACGCTGGAGACCTCATGAACGCTCCCGTCGAACTGTCGAGCGCCGCACGCGCGCAGCGCCAGCGCGAAGTCGTGCAGGCGCTGATGGCCGTGCTGCCGACGCACTGCCTGCTGTACCGCGACGAGGACACGGCGCCGTACGAGTGCGACGGCCTGTCCGCCTACCGCCGGCTGCCGCTCGCGGTCGCGTTGCCCGAGACGGAATCGCAGGTGCAGCGGATCGTGCAGATCTGCCGCCGCATGGAAGTGCCGATCGTGCCGCGCGGCGCCGGTACGAGCCTGTCGGGCGGCGCGCTGCCGATCGCGCTCGGCGTCGTGCTGTCGCTCGCGCGCTTCACGCGCATCGTCGAAGTCGACCCGTACGCCCGCACCGCGACCGTGCAGCCCGGCGTGCGCAACCTCGCGATCTCGGAGGCGGCCGCGCCGTACGGCCTGTATTACGCGCCCGATCCGTCGTCGCAGATCGCGTGCACGATCGGCGGCAACGTCGCGGAAAACTCGGGCGGCGTCCACTGCCTGAAATACGGGCTGACCGTGCACAACGTGATGCGCGTGCGCGCGGTGACGATCGACGGCGAGGTCGTCGAATTCGGCTCGCTCGCGCTCGACATGCCGGGCCTCGACCTGCTCGCGGTGATGATCGGCAGCGAAGGGATGTTCGCGATCGTCACCGAGGTCACGGTGCGGCTGATCCCGAAGCCGCAGACCGCGCAGCTCGTGATGGCGAGCTTCGACGACGTCGTCAAGGGCGGCGAGGCGGTAGCGGCGATCATCGCGTCGGGCATCGTCCCGGCCGGGCTCGAGATGATGGACAAGCCGGCCACGCAAGCCGTCGAGGCGTTCACGCACGCGGGCTACGACCTCGACGCGAAGGCGATCCTGCTGTGCGAATCGGACGGCACGCCGGAAGAAGTCGCCGAGGAGATCGTGCGGATGACCGCCGTGCTGCGCGAACACGGCGCGACGCGCATCCAGGTGTCGCGCAACGAACACGAGCGGCTGCGCTACTGGTCGGGCCGCAAGAACGCGTTCCCGGCCGCCGGCCGCATTTCCGCCGACTATTACTGCATGGACGGCACCGTGCCGCGCCGCGCGATCGGCCCGCTGCTCGCGCGCATCGAGCAACTCGAAACGCGCTACGGGCTGCGTTGCATCAACGTGTTCCATGCGGGCGACGGCAACATGCATCCGCTGATCCTGTACAACGCGAACGATCCGGACGAGCTGCACCGCGCCGAGCAGTTCGGCGCGGAAATCCTCGAATGCTGCGTGGAATTCGGCGGCAGCGTGACGGGCGAGCACGGCGTCGGCATCGAAAAACTCAATTCGATGTGCGTGCAGTTCTCGCCGCAGGAGCGCGATGCGTTCTTCGCGGTCAAGCGCGCATTCGATCCGGCCGGGCTGCTGAACCCGGACAAGGGCATCCCGACCCGCGCGCGCTGCGCCGAATACGGTCGCCAGCACGTGCGCGGCGGGCTGCTGCCGCACCCCGACCTGCCGCGTTTCTGAACGGCGCACGGGTCGCGGCTCCGCACCGGCGGCCGCGGTGCGGGGCTCTGCCGCGCCCGCGCGGCGCGGTCGCGCGCCGGCGCCGGCATGCCGCACGCGAGACGGGGCTTAGGGATAGTCGCGATGTGGAATCGCGCCACCCCGGTACAATCGACCGAACAACAAGTCGAGGCAGCAACAGAACATGGAAGAGGACGACATCGTCGCCGGATGGGCC
This sequence comes from Burkholderia sp. CpTa8-5, assembly GCF_017815045.1. Taxonomy (NCBI): domain Bacteria; kingdom Pseudomonadati; phylum Pseudomonadota; class Betaproteobacteria; order Burkholderiales; family Burkholderiaceae; genus Burkholderia; species Burkholderia sp. CpTa8-5. The sequence goes on along the minus strand of NZ_JAGIQD010000007.1, from coordinate 200,072 downwards.
GAGCGCGTTCGCGCGGCCAGTGCCGACGGCCGGCCGCTGCGGATTCGCGGCGGCGGCACCAAGGACTGGTACGGCCAGGCGCTCGACGGCGAAATACTCGACACGCGCGCGTTTCAGGGCATCGTGTCGTACGACCCGGCCGAGCTCGTCGTCACGGTCCGCGCGGGCACGCCGCTCGCGCAGCTTGAAACCGTCCTCGCCGAGTGCGGCCAGATGCTGCCGTTCGAGCCGCCGCATTTCGGCCGCGCGGCCACCGTCGGCGGCTGCGTCGCGGCCGGCCTCGCGGGCCCGCGCCGCGCCACCTGCGGCGCACCGCGCGATTTCGTGCTCGGCGTCACGCTGATGAACGGCTGCGGCGACATGCTGCGCTTCGGCGGGCAGGTCGTGAAGAACGTCGCCGGCTACGACGTGTCGCGGCTGATGGCCGGCGCGCTCGGCACGCTCGGGCTGATGCTCGACCTGTCGATCAAGGTACTGCCGATGCCTGTCGCCGAGGTCACGCTGAAGTTCGAGATGACCGCGAGCGACGCGGTGCGCAAGCTCAACGAATGGGGCGGTCATCCGTTGCCGGTCAGCGCGAGCGCGTGGCGCAACGGCACGCTCGTGCTGCGCCTGTCGGGCGCGGAAGCCGCCGTCAAATCCGCGAAAACGCTGCTCGGCGGCGAAGTCGTCGACGCGGTCGAGGCCGAGCGCTTCTGGGCCGGCCTGCGCGAGCACACCGACCCGTTCTTCAACGGCATCCCGCCCGGCTACGCGCTGTGGCGCCTGTCGCTGCCGTCGATCACCGAACCGATGCACCTGCCCGGCACCCAGTTGATGGAATGGGGCGGCGCGCAGCGCTGGTGGATCACCGACGCCGACGCGCAGACCGTGCGCATGAGCGCGAAGCAGGCCGGCGGCCATGCGACGCTGTTCCGCGCGGGCGATACCTACGACCGCAGCGCGGGCGTGTTCACGCCGCTGCCCGCGCCGATGATGAAGATCCACCGCGGGCTGAAAAGCGCGTTCGATCCCGCGCGCATCTTCAATCGCGGCCGGCTGTACCCTGATCTCTGAGGGATCGATGCAAACGAATCTCGCCGATTTCATCCGCAACACGCCCGACGGCGACGAGGCCGACGCGATCCTGCGCAAGTGCGTGCACTGCGGGTTCTGCACCGCGACCTGCCCGACCTATCAACTGCTCGGCGACGAACTCGACGGCCCGCGCGGCCGCATCTACCTGATCAAGCAGATGGTCGAAGGCGCGGCCGTCACGCGCAGCACGCAACAGCACCTCGACCGCTGCCTCACGTGCCGCAGCTGCGAGACGACCTGCCCGTCCGGCGTCCAGTACGGCCGGCTCGTCGAGATCGGCCGCAAGCACGTCGAGGCGCAGGTGGAGCGCCCGGCGCAGCAGCGGCTGATGCGCCGCGTACTCGCGAGCGTCGTGCCGAACGCCGCGCTGTTCTCGCCGGTGATGCGGCTCGGCCAGCACGTGCGGCCGCTGCTGCCGAAGCGGCTGCGCGACAAGGTGCCGCCGCGCACGCGGCTGCTCGAATGGCCGCATCGCACGCATACGCGCAAGATGCTGATGCTCGGCGGCTGCGTGCAGCCGTCGATGCTGCCGAACATCAACATCGCGACCGCGCGCGTGCTCGACGCGCTCGGCATCGAGACGGTCGTCGCGCCCGACGCGGGCTGCTGCGGCGCGATCCGCCTGCACCTGAACTATCACGACGAAGCGCTCGACGACGCACGCCGCAACATCGACGCGTGGTGGCCGCACGTCGAACAGGGCGTCGAGACGATCGTGATGAACGCGTCGGGCTGCGGCGCGACGGTGCTCGAATACGCGCACCTGCTGCGCGACGATCCGGCCTACGCGGAAAAGGCGCAGCGCATCGTGTCGCTGACGCGCGACATCTCCGACGTGCTGCTCGCGTTCGAGGCCGAACTCGCGACGATCGCGCGGCGCCGCGCGATCCATACGGTCGCGTACCACCCGCCGTGCACGCTGCAGCACGGCCAGCAGTCGCGCGGCAAGGTCGAGCGCCTGCTGGAGACGCTCGGCATCGACGTGCGGCTACCGGCCGACAGCCACCTGTGCTGCGGCTCGGCCGGCACCTACTCGCTGACGCAGCCGTCGCTGTCGTACCGGTTGCGCAAGCAGAAGCTGCTGAAGCTGCAGGCGCTCGAACCGCAGATGATCGTGTCCGGCAACATCGGCTGCATCGCGCATCTGCAGAGCGGCACGCAGGTGCCGGTCGCTCATTGGGTCCAGCTCGTCGAGCATTTGCTGTACGGCTAGAGGCTGTTCACGCCGATAACGGGCGGGCGCGCGGCGTCCGTATAATGAGCGGATCGATGCGCCGCGTGTCGCCGCGCATCGGCTTCATGCCCGTTTCCGCGCTGCTTGCGTGCCTGCTTCCGTGCCCGTCATGTCCGATCTCGCCGCCCGTCTCGACTCCGTTCACCGCCGCATCGCCGACGCCGCCCGCGCGGCCGGCCGCGATCCCGCCACCGTCTCGCTGCTCGCCGTGTCGAAGACGTTTCCGGCCGACGACGTGCGCGCCGCGCATGCGGCCGGGCAGCGTGCGTTCGGCGAAAACTACGTGCAGGAATCGATCGACAAGATCGACGCGCTCGCCGACTTGCGCGCGAGCCTCGAATGGCATTTCATCGGGCCGCTGCAATCGAACAAGACGCGCGCCGTCGCCGAGCGCTTCGACTGGGTCCATTCGGTCGACCGGCTGAAGATCGCGCAGCGCCTGTCGGAACAGCGCCCCGCGCATCTGCCGCCGCTGAACGTGTGCGTGCAGGTGAACATCAGCGGCGAGGCGTCGAAGAGCGGCGTCGCGCCGGCCGACGTGGCCGAGGTCGCACGTGCGGTCGCCGCGCTGCCGTCGCTGCGGCTGCGCGGCCTGATGGCGATTCCCGAACCGGCCGGCGACACCGACGCGCAACGCGCGCCGCATCGCGCGCTGCGCGCGTTGTTCGACGCGTTGCGCGCCGACGGCCTGCCGCTCGACACGCTGTCGATGGGCATGTCCGCCGATCTCGACGCTGCGGTGCTCGAAGGCGCGACGATCGTGCGCGTCGGCACCGCGATCTTCGGCGCGCGCGATTACGCGCACTGAGCGCCGCGCTCTTTTCCGCCTTTCCGTCCACTCACTCGCTCATTCCCGACATCATGAAAATCGCATTCATCGGCGGCGGCAACATGGCCGCGGCCCTGATCGGCGGCCTGATCAAGCGCGGCGTCGCCGCGGACGGCCTGTACGCCATCGACGTCAACGAGGACGTCCGCGCGCGCGCCGCGCAGCAGTTCGGCGTCCGTACCGGCGCGGCCGTCGACGCGACGCTCGCCGACTACGACGCGATCGTGCTCGCGGTGAAGCCGCAGGTGCTGCACGACGTCGCGCAGGCGCTCGCGCCGCACCTGAAGTCGCAGCTCGTGATCAGCATCGCGGCCGGCATCCGCGGCGCGGATCTCGCCCGCTGGCTCGGTGGCTACGCGTGCGTCGTGCGCACGATGCCGAACACGCCCGCGCTGGTCGGCATGGGCGTGACGGGCCTGGCCGCCCTGCCGGGCGTCGACGCGGCCGGCCGCGAACTCGCGTCGAACGTGCTCGGCGCGGTCGGCGAGATCGTGTGGTTCGACGACGAAGCGCGGCTCGACGCGGTCACCGCGATTTCGGGCAGCGGCCCTGCGTACGTGTTCTATTTCATCGAAGCGCTGCAGGAAGCCGCGCGCCGTCTCGGCATGAACGACGAGCAGGGCCGCGCACTCGCGGTCGCGACGTTCACGGGCGCCGCGCAGCTCGCCGCGCAATCGGGCGAACCGGCGAGCGTGCTGCGCGAACGCGTGACGTCGAAGGGCGGCACGACCGCCGCCGCGCTCGCGGCGTTCGACGCGCAGGGCGTGAAGGAAGCGATCGTGCGCGGCGCGCTCGCGGCCGAAGCGCGGGCGAAGGAAATGGGCGACGAGCTCGGCCGCGCGTAAGCGCGACAGCGGCGCCGGTTTGGCCGGCGCCGGACGTAAAAAAAGCGACCGTCGGGTCGCTTTTTCGTTGGCACCGCGCGAAAAGACGCGCGCAGTGTCGGTCAGTTGCCGGTCAGCAGGTAATGCACGGCGATGCCGGCGAACAGCGCGCCGCCGAGCCAGTTGTTGTGGCGGAACGCCGCGAAGCACGGCATCCGTTCGCGATCCTTGATCAGCGTGTAGTGATACAGCGCGCAACCGACCGCCGCCGCCCAGCCCGCCCAGTACGCGAGGCCGAAGCCGAGCGTCACGCCGATCCACACGTAGATGCCGAGCGTCGCCGCGTAGCACGCCATCACAGCCGCGACGTCGAAACGGCCGAACGTCAGCGCGGACGTGCGGATGCCGATCTTGATGTCGTCATCGCGATCGACCATCGCATATTCAGTGTCGTACGCGACCGACCAGAAGATGTTCGCGACCAGCATCACCCACGCCAGCATCGGCACCGTGTCCTGCACGGCCGCGAACGCCATCGGGATGCCGAAGCCGAACGCGATGCCGAGATACGCCTGCGGAATCGCGAAGAAGCGCTTCATGAACGGATAGGAGCCGGCGACGAACAGCGCGACGACCGACAATTCCTTCGTCAGCGTATTGAGCGGCAGGATCAGCAGGAACGCGATGAACGACAGCCCGACCGCGATCGCGACGGCTTCCCATGCGCGGATCTTCCCCGACGTCAGCGGCCGGTCGGCCGTGCGCTTCACGTGGCGGTCGAAATCGCGGTCGGCGTAGTCGTTCATCGCGCAGCCGGCCGAGCGCATCAGCAGCGTGCCGAGCGTGAAGATCACGAGCAGCGGCCAGCGCGGGTGGCCGTCCGACGCGATCCACAGTGCGTTGAGCGTCGGCCACAGCAGCAGCAGGCTGCCGATCGGCTTGTCCATCCGGACGAGCCGCAGATACAGGGGAAAGCGGGCAAGCATGGCGAAGCACCGGGAAGAGAATCCCGGCATTTTAGAGCCGACCGGTGCTCCGCGTCATGTCGGCGCGACCCGCGGCCGGCGGTCGTGGCGGGCCGGCTGGCCGCCGCGGCCCGCTGCGCGCGGCCGTGCCGCTGTGCGCATCATTCAGGGGCCAGATTCCAGGCCGCCCCGGATTGGGCCAGCCTGCCGCCCCCGGCCGCGCCGGGCTTATGCAAGCAGCGACCGCAGCATCCATGCGGTCTTTTCATGCGTCTGCAGGCGCTGGGTCAGCAGATCGGCGGTCGGCTCGTCGCTCGCCGCGTCGGCGATCGGGAAGATGTCGCGCGCGGTGCGCACGACCGCCTCGTGCCCTTCGACGAGCTGGCGAATCATGTCCTCGGCGGCCGGCACGCCCTTCGCTTCCGGCACCGACGACAGTTTCGCGAATTCGCCGAACGTGCCGGGCGCGACGACGCCCAGCGTGCGAATGCGCTCGGCGACGGAATCGACCGCGAGCCACAGTTCGTTGTACTGCTCCTCGAACATCAGGTGCAGCGTGTTGAACATCGGTCCGGTCACGTTCCAGTGGAAATTGTGGGTCTTCAGGTACAGCGAAAACGTATCGGCGAGCAGGCGCGACAGGCCGTCCGCGATGTTCTTGCGGTCCTTGTCGCTGATACCGATGTTGATCTGCGTGGCGTTGCCTTTCTTGGCCATCTTCGGGACTCCTCATTCGACATGTTGAACCGGCGAAAATGCGTCGAGCAATCCGCATGCCGTGTCGCGCGGCATGCGTTCGCGACTCGCCATTCTAGCGTCGCGAATCGGGCGTCGCACTACGCGAGCGCATGCAGCGCCTGCGCGGCCAGCTCCGCCGCCCCGCCGACGACGATCGCGAAGCCGACCCCGTAGCGCGCCAGCTCCGCCGGCGAGCGCAGAATGGGCGACGCGGCCGCGCGCACGTTGAGCATCATTTGCGTCATGGTCGTCACTCCTTTGACAAGACATCGTTCAGAGAAGAAACGGCCGGTCGCTGGACCGGCCGTTTCACGTTACTGCGTGACTACATCACCGCGTCGGGATGCGGCCGGGTTCATGCGAGGTCGAAGCGGTCGAGGTTCATCACCTTGTTCCAGGCCGCCACGAAATCGCGCGCGAACTTCTCCTTCGCATCCGCGCTGCCGTACACCTCGGCCAGCGCGCGCAACTGCGAGTGCGAGCCGAAGATCAGGTCGACGCGCGTGCCCGTCCACTTGACCGCACCCGTCGCGCGGTCGCGCCCTTCGAACACGTCGTTCGCGGCCGATACCGGCTTCCATTCCGTGCCCATGTCGAGCAGGTTCACGAAGAAGTCGTTCGTCAGCGTTTCCGGACGATCGGTGAACACGCCATGCTTCGCGCCGCCGGCATTCGCGCCGAGCACGCGCAGGCCGCCGACGAGCACCGTCATCTCCGGCGCGCTCAGCGTCAGCAACTGGGCCTTGTCGACCAGCAGCGCCTCGGCCGGCGTCTTGTACGCGTGCTTCAGGTAGTTGCGGAACCCGTCCGCCACCGGCTCGAGCACGGCCATCGCGTCGACGTCGGTCTCTTCCTGCGACGCATCCGTGCGGCCCGGTGCGAACGGCACCGTAATCGCGACACCGGCGTGCTTCGCCGCCTGCTCGACGCCGGCCGCACCGGCCAGCACGATCAGGTCGGCCAGCGACACCTTCTTGCCGCCGGTCTGCGCATCGTTGAACGCCTTCTGCACGCCTTCGAGCGTTTCGAGCACCGCCGCGAGCGCCGCCGGCTGGTTCACTTCCCAGTCCTTCTGCGGGGCGAGGCGGATGCGCGCACCGTTCGCGCCGCCGCGCTTGTCCGAGCCGCGGAACGTCGCCGCCGACGCCCATGCGGTCGACACGAGCTGCGACACCGACAGGCCCGTGGCCAGCACCTTCGCCTTCAGCGCGGCGACGTCGGCGTCGTCGATCAGCGGGTGATCGACGGCCGGGACCGGGTCCTGCCACAGCAGGTGTTCCGCCGGCACGTCCGGACCGAGGTAACGGGAACGCGGGCCCATGTCGCGGTGCGTGAGCTTGAACCACGCGCGTGCGAACGCGTCGGCGAATTCGGCCGGATTCTCGTAGAAGCGGCGCGAGATCTTTTCGTAGGCCGGGTCGAAACGCAGCGACAGGTCGGTCGTCAGCATCGTCGGACGATGCTTCTTCGACGCGTCGTACGCATCGGGAATCACTTCGCCGGCATCCTTCGCGACCCACTGGTGCGCGCCGGCCGGGCTCTTCGTGAGCTCCCACTCGTAGCTGAACAGGTGCTTGAAGAAGTCGTTGCTCCACTGCGTCGGCGTCGACGTCCACGTGACTTCGAGGCCGCTCGTGATCGTGTCCTTGCCCTTGCCCGTGCCGAACGTGCTCTTCCAGCCGAGGCCCTGCTGCTCGATGCCCGCGGCTTCCGGCTCGGGGCCGACGTTCGACGCCGGGCCGGCGCCGTGCGTCTTGCCGAACGTGTGGCCGCCCGCGATCAGCGCGACCGTTTCCTCGTCGTTCATCGCCATCCGCGCGAACGTCTCGCGGATGTCGTGCGCGGCGGCGACCGGGTCCGGGTTGCCGTCCGGGCCTTCCGGGTTCACGTAGATCAGGCCCATCTGCACCGCGGCGAGCGGGTTTTCGAGCTCGCGCTTGCCCGTGTAGCGGCTGTTCGGGCCGCCGCTCAGTTCCAGCCAGATCTTTTCCGAACCCCAGTAGACGTCGTCCGGTTCCCACGTGTCGGCGCGGCCGCCCGCATAGCCGAACGTCTTGAAGCCCATCGATTCGAGCGCGACGTTGCCGGTCAGGATCAGCAGGTCGGCCCACGAGATGTTGCGGCCGTACTTCTGCTTGATCGGCCACAGCAGGCGGCGCGCCTTGTCGAGGCTCACGTTGTCCGGCCAGCTGTTGAGCGGCGCGAAGCGCTGCTGCCCGCCGCCCGCGCCGCCGCGGCCGTCGGCCGTGCGGTACGTGCCGGCGCTATGCCATGCCATGCGCACGAACAGGCCGCCGTAGTGGCCGAAGTCGGCCGGCCACCAGTCCTGCGACGTCGTCATCAGCGCGTGCAGGTCCTGCTTCACCGCGGCGAGATCGAGCTTCTTGAACGCTGCCGCGTAGTCGAAATCGGGGTCCATCGGATCGGATAGCGCCGAATGCCGATGCAGGACGTTGAGGTTCAGCTGATTCGGCCACCAGTCCTTGTTCGTCGTGCCGCTGCCTGCGGTGTGGTTGAACGGGCACTTCGTTTCGTTCGACATGCTTTTTCTCCTTGTCTTGCTCGTAGGCCCCCACGTGCCGGGCGCGGTTCGTGGAGCATTGCGGGGGGATGAAACGGAACAGGCGGTTCCTCCTGTCGTACTACGGGATGTCGCGCGCGGCCTGCGACACGCATTCCCGTTGCCACGCGCCGCAGGCGGGGCGCGCGCGGAAGGGGCTGCCGGCACGCGTCGTGCCGGCGAGGCGGCCGGCTTGTCGGGTATCGGACCTGCAATGCTTCCTCATGGCTCGACGGCGGGTGAATCGGGGGAACACAGGACCGGCGTGCGGCGGCACTCATCCGCCATACACACGGTCCGCCAGGTATGCGAACGCAATCGGGCGCAGGCTGCGAACCGCCGCCCTGGCGCGATGTACGACCGTGTCGCGCGACGGGGTGTTCCGCTGCGCGTGCTGCAATACCGACCGCATCATGACATCCTCCTTTGACGCTTGCATTCAACCTGCATCCCGAACGTCGGCGCGACGCCGATCCATGGAGAGGATTCTATCTATATCTATCAATTATTTGAATTTGATAAATTTCATCTATGTGATAGGGAAAAATAAACGGGGTCGCACGACCCCGTTCATCACGCTGCCACACACGCCTGCGCCAGCGCGTCAGTTCATCGTGGCCGGCATGTCGAGCTTCGCGACACCCGGCAACTCGCACGCGGCGATCGCGTCGCTGATCGCGTCGATCGCGGGCATCCGTGTGAAGCTCTTGCGCCACACGAGCACCACGCGGCGGTCGGGCACCGGTTCGTTGAACGGCACGTACGACAACAGCTCGGCGTCGGGCCCGTTCGCGCGCGGGCCGACCTCGGCGACCGACATCCGCGGCAGCACGGTGATGCCGACGCCGCTCGCGACCATGTGGCGAATGGTTTCGAGCGACGAGCCCTCGAAGGTCTTCTGGATGCCGTCGGCCGTCTGCGAGAAGCGCATCAGTTCCGGGCACACGCCGAGCACGTGATCGCGGAAGCAGTGGCCGTTGCCGAGCAGCAGCATGGTTTCCTGCTTCAGGTCCTCGGCGTCGATTTCGTCGCGCTTCTCCCACGGATGGCCGGCCGGCAGCGCGACGACGAACGGCTCGTCGTACAACGGCCGCACCATCAGGCCGGTTTCGGGGAACGGCAGCGCCATGATCGCGGCGTCGATCTCGCCCTGCTTCAGCAGTTCGAGCAGCTTCAGCGTGTAGTTCTCCTGCAGCATCAGCGGCATCTGCGGAACACGCTGGATCATCTGCTTGACGAGCGTCGGCAGCAGGTACGGCCCGATCGTGTAGATCACGCCGAGGCGGAACGGGCCGACGAGCGGGTCCTTGCCCTGCTTCGCTATCTCCTTGATCGCGAAGGTCTGCTCGAGCACGCGCTGCGCCTGGGTGACGATCTGGTCGCCGATCGGCGTCACGCTCACTTCGCTCGCGCCGCGCTCGAAAATCTGCACGTTGAGCTCGTCTTCGAGCTTCTTGATCGCCACCGACAGCGTCGGCTGGCTCACGAAGCACGCTTCGGCCGCGCGGCCGAAATGCCGCTCGCGCGCGACCGCGACGATGTACTTCAATTCAGTCAGGGTCATTGTGGGTCAATCAGGGATATACAGGCGATAGGTTTAATTTATACACCGGTTGGCACCGGTTCGCCAAGTTTCTCTGCATCGCGATGCGTCGAGTGGCGGCTTTCGTGGCGGCTTTCGATCCGGCCCCCAGGCCGGTCGATCAGGCTTTCAGGTACTGCTCGCGCGCGCCGAGCCAGCGCGCGAGATGCTGGGTGACGACCTCCGGATACGCGGCAATCAGCCGCGCGGCGGCCTCGCGGGCCGGATCGATCAGCCAGCCGTCGGTCTCGAGGTTCGCGAAGCGCAGCATCGCCGCGCCCGACTGGCGCGCGCCGAGGAATTCGCCGGGGCCGCGGATTTCGAGGTCGCGCCGCGCGATCTCGAAGCCGTCGGTCGTCTCGCGCATCGTCTTCAACCGCTCGCGGCCCGCGATCGACAGCGGCCCGGTGTACAGCAGCACGCACACCGACGCCGCGGTGCCGCGCCCGACGCGGCCGCGCAACTGGTGCAGCTGCGCGAGGCCGAAACGCTCCGCGTGCTCGATGACCATCAGCGACGCGTTCGGCACGTCGACGCCGACCTCGATCACGGTCGTCGCAACCAGCAGCTGCACTTCGTTGCGCGTGAACGCGTCCATCACGGCCGCCTTGTCGGCCGGCGACAGCCGGCCATGCACGAGGCCGACCTTCAACTCGGGCAGCGCCGCGGCCAGCGTCTCGTAGGTTTCGACGGCCGTCTGCAGTTGCAGCGTCTCGCTCTCCTCGATCAGCGGGCACACCCAGTACACCTGGCGCCCGGTCAGCGCGGCCTCGCGCACGCGGGCGATCACCTCGTCGCGCCGCGCGTCGCCCACCAGCCGCGTCAGCACCGGCGTGCGACCCGGCGGCAGCTCGTCGATCGTCGACACCTCGAGATCCGCGTAGTACGTCATCGCGAGCGTGCGCGGAATCGGCGTGGCCGACATCATCAGCTGGTGCGGCTGGAAGTCGCGCGCGCCGTTGGCCGCATTCGCGGCCTTCGCGCGCAGCGCGAGACGCTGCTCGACGCCGAAGCGGTGCTGCTCGTCGACGATCACGAGGCCGAGCCGCGCGAATTCGACCGTGTCCTGGATGATCGCGTGCGTGCCGATCACGAGCTGCGCGGTGCCGAGCGCGGCCGCCTCGATCGCCGCGCGTTTCTCCTTCGCTTTCAGGCTGCCCGCGAGCCACGCCACCGTGACGCCGAGCGGCTCGAGCCATGCGCGCAGCTTGCGCGCGTGCTGTTCCGCGAGGATTTCGGTCGGGGCCATCAGCGCGGCCTGGTAGCCGGCGTCGATCGCCTGCGTGGCGGCCAGCGCCGCGACGACCGTCTTGCCGCTGCCGACGTCGCCCTGCAGCAGCCGCTGCATCGGGTGCGCGAGCGTGAGGTCGTGCGCGATCTCGTCGACGACGCGCGCCTGCGCGCCCGTCAGCGTGAACGGCAGCGCCGCGTAAAAGCGCGTGGTCAGTGCGTCGGCATCGGTCGCGGTGCGGCGCGGCATCGCGGGCGCGGCGCGCGTGCGGCGCTCCTCGTGCGCCCGCTTCAGCGACAGCTGCTGCGCGAGCAGCTCCTCGAACTTGATGCGCGTCCACGCAGGATGCGAGCCGTCCATCAGCGCGGCTTCGTCCGAATCGACGCGCGGGTGGTGCAGGATGCGCACGGCCTGCTCGAGCGACGGCACGTCGAGCGGCTTCAGGTAATCGCGCTGGATCTCGGGCGGCAGCAGTTCGGGCAGCGGCGTGCGTTCGACCGCGTTCTCGATCGCCTTGCGCAGATACGCCTGCGACACGCCGGCCGTGCTCGGATAGACGGGCGTGAGCACCTGCGGCAGCGGTGCGTCGGCTTCGACGACGCGCACGGCCGGATGCACCATTTCCATCCCGAAGAAGCCGCCGCGCACGTCGCCGCGCACGCGCAGCCGCTGGCCGACGGCCATCTGCTTGACCTGCGACCCGTAGAAATTCAGAAAGCGCAGCACGAGCTGCTCGCCGTCGTCGTCCTGGATCTTCACGACGAGCTGGCGGCGCGGCCGGAATGTGACCTCGTTGTCGAACACGACGCCTTCGGTCTGCGCGATGCCGCCCGGCAGCAGTTCGCCGATCGGCGTGAGCGTGGTTTCGTCCTCATAGCGCATCGGCAGGTGCAGCACGAGATCGATCGAACGCGTGAGGCCGAGCTTCGCGAGCTTGTCGGCGGTTTTCACCGGCTTGTCGGCGACTGCCTTTTTCTTGCGCTTCGCACCGGCCGCGCCGGCTTCGTCGCTCGCGGCGGCGCCGTCGACGTCGGGCGCGGCGGCCGCGGGCTGCGCGAGCCGGCCGTCGGCGCCGCGCTTCGGGCCGGTGCGGCGGGCGCCGGGGCCCGATGCGGCCGGCGCGGGCGTGGCGGCATCGTCCGCGTCGAACGGATCGGCGGAATCGGCAACGGCAGCGGGGGAACGGCGTGGTGACACAGGCATCGGATCGTCTGGGTGCTTCGCAAGGCAAGTACAATAGCGGCTTTCACGTCGTCCGAACGAACGACGCCGGCCAGGCCGCGCATCCCGTCATCATAGCGGCTCGCGCGCCCCAATTACGCGTTTCCGCCCTGCCGGCGACGCCCGCCGGCCGCTTCGAACCAGCCCGCATGTTCACGCTTTCCGATTTCGATTTCAATCTGCCGCCCGAGCTGATTGCACAAACCGCGCTGCCCGATCGCACCGCGAGCCGCCTGCTCGAGGTGGATCGCACCGTCGAGCCCGCACGCCTCGTCGACCGCCATTTCGCCGAGCTGCCGTCGTGCATCGCGCCCGGCGACCTGCTCGTGTTCAACGATACCAAGGTGCTGAAGGCGCGTTTCTTCGGCCAGAAGGCCAGCGGCGGCAAGATCGAGGTACTGATCGAGCGCGTGACCGGCACGCACACGGCGCTCGCGCAGATCCGCGCGAGCAAGTCGCCGGGCGCCGGCACGACGCTGCGTCTGGCCGACGCGTTCGACGTGACGGTCGGCGAGCGCGTCGAGCCGTTCTTCACGCTGCACTTCCCCGCGCCGTGCCTGGACCTGATCGAACAGTACGGCCGCCTGCCGCTGCCGCCGTATATCGAGCACGATCCCGACGCGACCGACGAAACGCGCTACCAGACTGTCTACGCGAGCAATCCGGGCGCGGTCGCAGCGCCTACGGCCGGGCTGCATTTCGATCAGCCGCTGCTGGAGAAGCTCGACGCGATGGGCGTCGAGCGCGCGACGCTGACGCTGCACGTCGGCGCCGGCACGTTCCAGCCGGTGCGCGTCGACAACATCGCCGAGCACAAGATGCACAGCGAGTGGTACGACCTGCCGCAGTCGCTCGTCGACAGGATCGCCGCGACCCGCGCACGCGGCGGCAACGTGATCGCGGTCGGCACGACGTCGATGCGCGCGCTCGAAGCCGCGGCGCGCAGTGCCGACGAAGCGGGCCGCGCGCTCGCGGCGACGCAGGCCGAAACCGACATCTTCATCACGCCCGGCTACCGTTTCCGCGTGGTCGACCGGCTCGTCACGAATTTCCACCTGCCGAAATCGACGCTGCTGATGCTGGTGTCCGCGTTCGCGGGCGTCGAGACGATCCGCGCCGCGTACCGGCACGCGATCGCCGAACGCTACCGGTTCTTCAGCTACGGCGACGCGATGCTGCTCACGCGGCGCGACACGCCGGAGGCGCCGGGCGCGTAAGCGCGGCGGGCACGATCACGCACCGGCCTGCGATTGCCAGCAGCCGTTGCGCGCCGCGCGGTCGCGCCTCGCGCTGTTACCCCGTTTTCCCGCCGTACGCGCTACGATGGCGCGCACCCGCTTTCCCCGCCGCCGGCTGCCCGGCGGTGTTTCCAACATGCGCCGAACTGTTCTTCGGTGGCAAGGAGAATGACGCGATGACCGAAGGCTCATCCCACGATACGCACGCTCGTCCGAGCGCCCCCGTGCAGGACCGCCCCGCCAACGGGCTCGAATTCGAACTGCTGACGACCGACGGCCACGCGCGCCGCGGCCGCGTGAAGCTCAATCACGGCACGGTCGAGACGCCCATCTTCATGCCGGTCGGCACGTACGGCACCGTGAAGGCGATCCAGCCGCGCGAGCTGCACGAGATCAAGGCCCAGATCATCCTCGGCAACACGTTCCACCTGTGGCTGCGCCCGGGCCTCGACACGATCGACGCGCACGGCGGCCTGCACGGCTTCATGGGCTGGAACAAGCCGATCCTGACCGACTCGGGCGGCTTCCAGGTGTTCTCGCTCGGCGACCTGCGCAAGATCACCGAGGACGGCGTCACGTTCGCGTCGCCGATCAACGGCGACAAGCTGTTCCTGTCGCCGGAAGTGTCGATGCAGATCCAGAAGGTGCTGAACTCGGACATCGTGATGCAGTTCGACGAATGCACGCCGTACGCGACCAACGGCGTGCCGACCACGCACAAGGAAGCGGCCGACTCGATGCGCATGTCGCTGCGCTGGGCGAAGCGCTCGCTCGACGAGTTCCACCGACTCGGCAACCCGAACGCGCTGTTCGGGATCGTCCAGGGCGGGATGTTCGAGGACCTGCGCGACGAATCGCTCGCGGGTCTCGCCGAACTCGGCTTCCACGGCCTCGCGATCGGCGGGCTGTCGGTGGGCGAGCCGAAGGAAGACATGATGCGCGTGCTGCGCCACGTGGGCCCGAAGCTGCCGGCCAACAAGCCGCACTACCTGATGGGCGTCGGCACGCCGGAGGACCTGGTCGAGGGCGTCGCGAACGGCATCGACATGTTCGACTGCGTGATGCCGACCCGCAACGCGCGCAACGGCTGGCTCTTCACGCGCTTCGGCGACGTGAAGATCCGCAACGCAACGCACAAGAATTCGCTGAAGCCGCTCGATTCGACCTGCTCGTGCTACACCTGCCAGAATTTCTCGCGCGGCTACCTGCATCACCTGCACCGGGTCGGCGAGATCCTCGGCGCACAGCTGAACACGATCCACAACCTGCACTACTACCTGCAGCTGATGAGCGAGATCCGCGACGCGATCGAAACGCATACGTTCGACGCATTCCGGCAGCGCTTCGCGGAGGATCGGGCCAGAGGGGTCGACTGACGGGCCGCCCCATAGGACACGACCTAAAAGAAAGCCGTATCCAATGGGACACGCACCAAAAAACCCGATCCAACCGCCGGACGGGGCCGCCAAACATTACAATTGCCTTTCCAGATAAGTCGCAACGGTATCGGATCATGCTTTAACAGCTTGATCCGCAAGCGCATTTGCTGCGCCGTTTGCGCATGGGGCCGGTGGTAGAATAACCGGCTTATTTTTCGATCTTCCCCTACGGAGAGACCAACGTGCCGTTCATTTCCAATGCCTTCGCGCAAGGTGCCGGTGGCGCCGAATCGAGCCTGATGAGCTTCCTGCCGCTCATCCTGATGTTCGCGGTGCTGTACTTCATCATGATTCGTCCGCAGATGAAGCGCCAGAAGGAACACCGCAACATGCTCGCGGCCATGGCGAAGGGCGACGAAGTCGTCACGAGCGGCGGCCTCGTCGGCAAGGTGACGAAGGTCACCGAAGGCTACATCGGCGTCGAAATCGCCGAAGGCACCGAAATCACCGTGCAGAAGGCTGCCGTCACGACCATCCTGCCGAAGGGCACGATCAAGTCGCTGTAAGGCTTACACCGAGCGTCCGGCTCCCCGCGACGTGCCCGCCTGAGAGAGCGGGCCGCCGCGGCGCCGGACGCGACGCTTTCACGCCAACCACCCGTTCGGCCCCCTCATGAATCGTTACCCACTCTGGAAATATGTCGTGATGGTCGTGGCGCTCGCCATCGGCCTTCTGTACACATTGCCCAACTTCTTCGGCGAAGCGCCGGCGGTGCAGGTGTCGAGCGGCAAGGCCACGGTCAAGCTCGACTCGACCACGCTGACCCAGGTCGAATCGGCGCTCGCGTCCGCGCAGATCAAGCCGGACGACATCACCTTCGAGAACACGGCGACCGGCGCGAACATCCGCGTGCGCCTGAAGGACACCGATACGCAGCTGCGCGTCAAGGACCTGCTGCAGAAATCGCTGAACACCGACCCGAACGATCCGCAGTACGTCGTCGCACTGAACCTGCAGAGCGCGTCGCCGCGCTGGCTGACCGCGCTGCACGCGCTGCCGATGTATCTCGGCCTCGACCTGCGCGGCGGTGTGCACTTCCTGCTCCAGGTCGACATGACGGGCGCGCTCACGAAGAAGCTCGACTCCGACGCGTCCGACGCGCGCACGCTGCTGCGCGACAAGAACATCCGCGACGGCGGCGTGAGCCGCGTCGAGCAGTCCGTGGTCGTCAACTTCAGCGACGCGCAGACGGCGGAAGACGCCCGCAAGGTGCTCGCCGCGTCGATCACCGAGCTGCAATGGGCGACCCAGCCCGGCGGCGGCGGCACGCAAGTCGTCGGCACGTTCACGCCGGCCGTGCAGAAGGCCGTCGAGGACGCCGCGCTCAAGCAGAACCTGACGACGCTCCACAACCGCGTGAACGAGCTCGGCGTGTCCGAGCCGATCCTGCAGCAGCAAGGCAGCGACCGCATCGTCGTCGAACTGCCGGGCGTGCAGGACACCGCGAAGGCGAAGGACATCATCGGCCGCACCGCGACGCTCGAGGCGCGCCTCGCCGACCCGATCAACACGCACCCGAACCCGAACGACCCCGTGCCGCCGGGCGAGGAGCTGTTCACGCAAGGCAACCAGGCGCCCGTGCTGCTGAAGAAGGACGTGATCTTCACCGGCGACCGCATCATCGACGCATCGGCCGGCTTCGACGAACACCAGCGTCCGTCGGTCAACATCCGCCTCGATTCCGCGGGTGGCCGCGCGGTGCGCACGGTGTCGCGCGAGAACATCGGCAAGCCGATGGCGATGGTGCTGTTCGAGAAGGGCAAGGGCGAAGTGCTGACGGTCGCGACGATCCAGTCCGAACTCGGCGACCGCTTCCAGATCACGGGCCAACCGACGCCGCAGGCCGCGGCCGACCTCGCGCTGCTACTGCGCGCCGGTTCGCTCGCCGCGCCGATGGACATCATCGAGGAACGCACGATCGGCCCGAGCCTCGGCGCGGACAACATCAAGATGGGCATCCACTCGGTGATCTGGGGCTTCTGCGCGATCGCCGTGTTCATGATCGCGTACTACATGCTGTTCGGCGTGGTGTCGGTGATCGGCCTGTCGGTGAACCTGCTGCTGCTCGTCGCCGTGCTGTCGCTGATGCAGGCGACGCTGACGCTGCCCGGTATCGCGGCCATCGCGCTCGCGCTCGGTATGGCGATCGACTCGAACGTGCTGATCAACGAGCGCGTGCGTGAAGAACTGCGCGCCGGCCAGCCGCCGCAGCTCGCGATCCAGGCCGGCTACGCGCATGCATGGGCGACGATTCTCGACTCGAACGTCACGACGCTGATCGCCGGCCTCGCGCTGCTCGCGTTCGGCTCGGGCCCGGTTCGCGCGTTCGCGATCGTGCACTGCCTCGGCATCCTGACGTCGATGTTCTCCGCGGTGTTCTTCTCGCGCGGGATCGTCAACCTCTGGTACGGCGGCCGCAAGAAACTGAAGTCGCTCGCGATCGGCCAGGTGTGGAAGCCGGAAGGCGCGGCGGCCGCCGCGTCGTTCACCGACGCGGACGAATCGACCGACACCGCGCGCGCCGCGAAGCTCGCCGCCCCGGCGAAGGGCAACGTGCCGCGCGCCGGCAAGCCGCAGTTGCGCAACCGTGCGCAGCAACGCGTGTCGCCGAAGAAACCGGGCTCGACCCAATAAGGCCCCGGAGACGAAACCATGGAATTTTTCCGCATCCGTAAAGACATTCCGTTCATGCGGCACGCGCTGGTGTTCAACGTGATCTCGCTGGTCACGTTCCTCGCCGCCGTGTTCTTCCTGTTCCACCGCGGGCTGCACCTGTCCGTCGAATTCACCGGCGGGACGGTGATCGAGGTGCAGTACCAGCAGGCCGCGGAGCTCGAGCCCGTGCGCGCGACGCTCGGCAAGCTCGGCTACGCCGACGCGCAGGTGCAGAACTTCGGCACGTCGCGCAACGTGCTGATCCGCCTGCAGCTGAAGGAAGGCCTCACGTCCGCGCAGCAGAGCGACCAGGTGATGGGCGCGCTGAAGGCGCAGAGCCCGGACGTCACGCTGCAGCGCGTCGAGTTCGTCGGCCCGCAGGTCGGCCGCGAGCTCGCGACCGACGGGCTGCTCGCGCTCGCGTGCGTCGTGATCGGCATCGTGATCTACCTGTCGTTCCGCTTCGAATGGAAGTACGCGGTGGCGGGCATCATCGCCAACCTGCACGACGTCGTGATCATTCTCGGCTTCTTCGCGTTCTTCCAGTGGGAGTTCTCGCTGGCGGTGCTCGCGGCGATCCTCGCGGTGCTCGGCTACTCGGTCAACGAGTCGGTCGTCATCTTCGACCGGATCCGGGAAACGTTCCGCCGCGAACGCAAGATGAGCGTGCAGGAAGTGATCAACCACGCGATCACGACCACGATGTCGCGCACGATCATCACGCACACGTCGACGGAAATGATGGTGCTGTCGATGTTCTTCTTCGGCGGCCCGACGCTGCACTACTTCGCGCTCGCGCTGACGGTCGGCATCATGTTCGGCATCTACTCGTCGGTGTTCGTCGCGGGCTCGCTCGCGATGTGGCTCGGCATCAAGCGCGAAGACCTGATCAAGGACAAGAAGACCGCGCACGATCCGGACGATCCGAACGCGGGCGCGCAGGTTTGAGCGCCACGCCGTTTCGGCATCGAAGCAAAACCGGCCCGTTTGGGCCGGTTTTTTTATGGGCGGGCCGCCGCCGAGCGGCACGCAAACGGCTCGATCGGCGCCGTCGCGGGCGTCGGCTACAATCGTCACCGCCCTGCCCCGCCGCATGCCGGCCGCGCGCGTGAACCGGGCAAGCCCCCTCGTCACCCGTCCGAACGTGCGGTTCCGATGATGCTTCCCATGCCTGTCGTTCGTCGCCTCGTCGTCTGCTCAGCCGCCGCGGCCACGTTCCCGTATGCGCCGCTCGTCGGTGCGCAACCGACATCCGCGCCGCCCGCCGCTTCGCTGCCTGCCGCTTCACCCGCCGCCGCTTCGGTGCCCGCCACCCAACCGCCGTCGCCCTGCCCGCCCGACTGGGAGCGGCAACTGTGCGAACTGAAGGCGGCCGTCGAAGTGCTGAAGCGGCAACACCTGACCGACGTCGACATCGGCGCGCTACTCGACGCCGCCACCCACGAAGGCATCAAGACGCTGCCGTACGCGCGCTTCTTCAACGCGAAGGAAGAGCAGGAACGGCGCGACGACGAGCGGCGCGCGCGCGACGGCACGCCGGGCATCGGGATCGTGTTCGAGACGCGGCCCGACGGGCTGCACATCATCGACGTGATTCCCGATGCGCCGGCCGAAAAGGCCGGCGTGCGGCCCGACGATCTCGTCGTCGCGATGAACGACAAGAGCGTCGTCGGCCTCGACGGCAGCGCGCTGACGAAGCTCACGAAGGGCGACGCGGGCGTGCCGCTGAAGCTCACGGTGCAGCGCGGCCCGACGCATGCGGTGCTGAGCTTCGCGCCCGTGCGCGCGATCGTCAAACCGCATCCGGCGACCGCGAAGCGGCTCGACGGCGACGTCCTGTACACGCGGCTGTCGAGCTTCCCGGAGCCGGCGGTCGGCGACTATATCGACGCGGTGCAGGCCGCGCGCCGCGCGGGCCCGCCGGTGAAACAGCTGATCCTCGACCTGCGCATCAACGGCGGCGGCGCGCTCAATGCGGCGATCGGCATCACCGCACTGTTCGCGGGACGCGACCGCACCGCGATGGTGACGGTCGAGCGCGACGGCACGCACCGCCGCCGCTACACGACCAACTGGCCCGACTACGAACTGCCCGTCATGCGCGGGCAGGATCCGCTCGCGCCGCTGCAGGCCGACGACTGGTGGCACACCGTGCCGCTCGTCGTGCTCGTCGACGGGCAGAGCGCGTCGGCCGCCGAAGCAACCGCGGCGGCGCTGAAGGATCTCGGCCGCGCGCAACTGCTCGGCATGCCGACCTACGGGAAAGGGCTCGCGCAGACGGGCGTCGACCTGATCGACGGCACGCGCCTGAATTTCACGTTCGCGCGCAACCTGCGGCCGAACGGCTGCCCGATGGATGGTTACGGCGTCGTGCCGAACTGGCTCGTGCCGCCGCGCCAAGATGCGGACGTCGACGGCGTGTTGCTGTGGTATCGCGAAGTCGATCTCTCGCGCGCGCCGTACGCGGACCGGCAAGCGCCCGATCCGTTCGCGCAGGTGCGCAAGGCGCGGCAGAGGCGGCGCGACGAGCGCGTGCGCGCGAAGGTCGATACGGCAAGGAGCGCGGCGCTGCCGCAGCGCGCCTTCGGCACGGCCGCGGACTGGCAGCTCCGGCAGGCGCTCAATGCGCTCGCCGGCCGCCCGGTGCGGACCATCGCCGCGCCCGCGCAATTGATGCCGGCGCAGCCGGTATGCGAGCGCGGCGACAACTGACGCGCCGCCCGCCCCGTTTCACCGAAACCCGAACCGCCGCCGCAGCACGACCAGCGCCGCGAGGCTCAGCACGGCCGCGAACATCAGGTAGAAGCTCGGCGCGGTCTTCATCCCCGTCTCGCGGATCAGCCACGCGATGATGAACGGCCCGAAGCCGCCGAAGATCGTCACCGCGACGTTGTACGCGAGCGACATCCCGGTCGTGCGCGTCTGCACCGGGAACACTTCGGACAACAGCCCCGGCAGCGCCGCGAAGTAGCCGGTCATCAGGAACGCGAGCAGCACCTGCAGCGCGATCAGCGTGCCGAAGCCCGGATGCGCGACGAGATACGCGAACGCCGGGTAGATCAGCACGAGAATGCCGACGGCCGGCGCGATCATCACGCGCACGCGGCCGTAACGATCCGACCAGTGGCCGACGAGCGGCGCGAACGCCATCTGGATCACGCCGACCACGAGGATCGCGGCGAATGCGGCGGACGGCGCGAGGCCGAGCTGCTTCACGCCGTAGGTCGGCATGAACAGCACGAGATAGGTCGCGACGGTGCCGAGCACGACCACGCCCATCGCGGCCACGAGACGCGCCTTGTGCGTCGCGAACGTATCGCGCAGCGGGTTCGCGGTGCCTTCGGCCGCGAGGAATTCGGGCGTCTCGTCGACCTTGGTGCGGATGTAGTACGCGACCGGCCCGAGCAACAGCCCGAAGAAGAACGGCACGCGCCAGCCCCACGACGCCATCTGGTCGGCCGTGAGTTGCGCGTTCAGCACGGTGCCGAAGCCCGCGGCGAGCAGTGTCGTGAGCCCCTGGCTCGCGACCTGCCAGCTCGCGAAGAAGCCGCGCCGGCCCGGCACGTGCTCGGCGAGGAACGCGGTCGCGCTGCCGAACTCGCCGCCGGCCGAGAAGCCCTGCATCAGCCGCGCGGCGACGAGGATCAGCGGCGCGGCGACGCCGATCGTCCCGTAGGTCGGCAGCACCGCGATGATCAGCGTGCCGGCCATCATCAGCAGGATCGACAGCGTGAGCGCGGCCTTGCGGCCCGCGCGGTCGGCATACGCGCCGAGCACGATCGCGCCGAGCGGGCGCATGAAGAACGACACGCCGAACGTGCCGAGCGTGAGCAGCAGCGACACGGTGTCGCTGCCGGCCGGGAAGAACAGCTTCGAGATCGTCACCGCGAAAAAGCCGTAGACGACGAGATCGAACCACTCGAGCGCGTTGCCGATCGATGCGGCGACCACCGCGCGCCACACGCGCGGCGACGAGGCAATGTAGCTGGACTGCGTGACGGCATGCATCGGCGATCTCCTTGTCGTTGTACGTTCTGTTCGGGGCGGCCGCCGTCGCGCCGTCGGCCTGCCCGGCGCTGCGCGATCCGCTTGGCCACATGCGGCGCTCGGGCGATTATAGGCGCGCAAAAAAACCGCCGCGCCCCGGTAACGGGAGCGCGGCGGTTGGCCCGCGGCGGCCGGCGCGACGGCCGGCCTCGCCAGCGAATCTTACTGCTGCTTGACCGCTTCGGCCGTGATCAGCAGCTTCGTCTTCATCTTGAAGCCGTACTGCTTGCCGTAGTCGAGGCCGAAATCGTCGCGGCTGAATTCGCCGACCGCGTCGACGCCGCACACTTCACGCTTGAGCATCGGGTGCGGCATGCACTTGAACGAATCGATCTTCAGCGTCAGCGGCTTCGTGACGCCATGCAGCGTCAGGTTGCCGACCACCGACACCGGCTTGTCGCCGTCGAACTTGATCGTGCCCTTGTAGTTCGCCTGCGGGAACTTCGCCGCATCGAAGAATTCGGCCGTCTGCAGGTGCTCGTCGAGCTTCGCGCTGCCCGTGTGGATCGACGCGATGTCGGTCGTCACGTCGACCGTGCCGGTCTTCGCCGCGCGATCGAGCGTCACGGTGCCGCTCGACTTGTCGAACTTGCCGCGCCAGACCGACAGGCCGCCGAAGTGGTCAGCCTCGAAGCTCGGGTACGTGTGGCTCGGGTCGAACTGGTAGGTCGCGCTTTCGGCGAAGGCCGAGAACGACAGCGAAGCGGCCAGCGCGCCGGCGGCGATGATCAGATGCTTTTTCAAACTTTTTCTCCTGGGAACGGCGCCGCGCCCTCGCGCGGCATTCAGTTGACGCGGCAACCCGCCGCTTACTTCGTGGCAACGAGATGGAACTTGATCTGCACTTCGTCCGCGACGATCGACGTGTCCTTCCACTCGCCGGTGCCGACGTTGAAGGCCGAACGCTTGATCGGCAGTACGCCGTCGAACGTCTGCGTCGCGCCGTTCTGCGCGACCGTGACGGGCACCGTGACGGTCTCGGCCTTGCCCTTGATCGTCAGCTTGCCGGTCACGTTGTACTTGTTGCCGCCGGCCGGCGCGATCGCCGACGACACGAAGGTCGCCTGCGGATAGGTCTTCGCGTCGAACCAGTCCTTGCCGGCGACCTGGTCGTTGTACATCTTGTCGCCGAGGTCGAAGCTCGCGACGTCGATCGTCATTTGCGCGCTGCCCTGCGCCGCTTTCGCCGGGTCGAACTTCACCTGCGCGGAAAACTTCTTGAACGCGCCTTCGGTCGGCACGTTCATCTGCTTCGACACGGCGGACACCTTGCTCTTCGCGAGATCGACGTCGGCATGCGCCGCGCCCGACGCGACAAGCGCCGCCGCGGCGAACGCGGTCAGCATGGAGCGGGAGAAAGACACTTTCATGGGATCCTTCATTTGGCAAAGGGAAGCATGCGCGACAACAGGCCGTCGCGGTCCAACAGCTGGTGCTTGAGCGCCGCGAGCACGTGCGTCGCGACGAGCGCAAGCAGAATGTAATTCAAAGACACGTGCAGCGTCTTGAAGGTTTCCTTGAGCGCCGGATCGGGGTCGATCAGGCGCGGCAGCGGCACGATGCCGAGATAGACGACCGGGATGTTCGACGCCGAGCTGTACAGGTAGCCCGTCGCCGGGATCACGATCATCAGCACGTACAGCAGCATGTGCACGCCGTGCGACGCCGCGCGCTGCCACGCCGGCGTGTTGCCCGGCAGCGGCGGCGGCACGTGGGTCGCCCGCCACAGCACGCGCACGACGGCCAGCGCGAACACCGTCACGCCGATCCACTTGTGCCACGAGAAGTACTTCAGCTTGGTCGGCGTGAAGCCGGGGATGTCCGTCATCACCCAGCCGAGCGCGAAGCCGCAGACGATCAGCAGCGCGATCAGCCAGTGCAGTGCGATCGCGGTGTGCGCGTAGCGTGCCGGCACGGCCGGCGGCGATTTCGATGCCATCTTGGGTTCCTCAGTTCAGCGAACGGCTGCGCCGGTCAATTCGTCCGACGCACGTCAAGGGCGCCATGCTACCGCAACCTTTTGACGCGCGCGGACTCTGAGGACAGGCGCGCCAGCCGGCTGACGGCTTCCCGCCATGTTACCGACCGGTCACGCAACGCACGATCCTTGACCCACCGAAAAAGCCCTTTTGGTAAGATTGGCGCGGGTTCCGGCCCCGTCGACGCGTTCCCCCGGCCGTCGCGACACCGCCTTTTCCATGCAACGATACGACCTGATTGCCTGCCACGAATGCGACGCACTGTTGCATAAACCGCGCCTCGCCGGCCGCGAGATCGCGCGCTGTCCGCGCTGCGACGCGCTGCTCTATCGCAACAGCACCACGCAGATCGAGCGCATCACCGCGCTCGCGGTCGCGGCGCTCGTCACGTTCATCATCGCGCAGACGTTCCCGATCCTCGAAATGGACCTGAACGGCACGCGCGTGCAGACGACACTGATCGGCGCGATCGACACGCTGTGGCATCAGGACATGGCGATCGTCGGCGTGATGGTGTTCTGCTCGACCGTGCTGTTCCCGCTCGTCGAGATGGCCGCGCTGCTTTACGTGCTGCTGCCGCTCCGCCGCGGCGTCGTGCCGCCCGGCCTCAACCTCGTGCTGCGCACGATCCAGTTCGTGCGGCCGTGGGGGATGATCGAGGTGTTCATGCTCGGCATCGTGGTCACGATCGTGAAGATGGTGAGCCTCGCGCGCGTCGTGCCCGACGCGGCGCTGTTCGCGTTCGGCGCGCTCACGCTGATGACCGCCGTCGTGCTGATGTTCGACCCGCGCACGGTGTGGGACATCGCCGACGACCTGCGCGCCGGCCGCACGCCCGGGCGGCCCGACCCCGCCGCGCCGCTGCCGGACGCGCCCCGCCGATGACGCGCCCCACGCCGACCGCCGCCCGCGAGGGCTATGCCAGCTGCCACGCGTGCGGGCTCGTGCAGACGATCGACCAGCCGCACGCGCATTGCGCGCGCTGCGGCAGCGCGCTGCACGTGCGCACGCCGAACAGCATCATGCGCACGTGGGCGCTGCTGCTCGCAGCCGCGATCCTCTACATTCCGGCGAACCTGCTGCCGATCATGCGCACGTCGTCGATCGTCGGGTCGCAGCAGGACACGATCATGAGCGGCGTCATCTATTTCTGGACGTCCGGGGACTGGCCGCTCGCCGTCGTCGTGTTCGTCGCCAGCATCCTCGTGCCGATGCTCAAGCTCGGTGTGCTGACGATCCTCGTCACCAGCGCGCAGCGCCGCGCCGCGTGGCGGCCGCTGCAGCGCACGCGCCTCTACCGGATCGTCGAGCGCATCGGCCGCTGGTCGATGCTCGACATCTTCGTCGTGACGCTGACCGTCGCGCTCGTCCATTTCCGTTCGCTCGCCGTCATCACGGCCGGCCCCGGCGCGCTCGCGTTCGGCTCGGTCGTGATCCTGACGATGCTCGCGTCGATGCAGTTCGATCCCCGCCTGATCTGGGATCCAGTCGAAACCTCAGGGAATCACCATGAATAGTCCACAAGGCCCGCAGCACGACGCGCCCCGGCCGCCCGATCCGACGATCTCGACGAAAAGCGGCTGGCTGCCGTCGCTCGTCTGGCTCGTGCCGCTGATCGCCGCGCTGATCGGCATCGGCCTCGTGATCAAGTCCGTGCGCGAGCGCGGCCCGGAAATCACGATCAGCTTCCATAGCGCCGAAGGGCTCGAGCCGGGCAAGACCCAGGTCAAGTACAAGGACGTCGAGATCGGCACGGTCAAGACGATCAAGCTGTCGAAAGACCTGTCGCGCGTGCTGGTCCAGGTGCAGCTCAAGAAGGAGGCCGAGGATTTCGCGGTCAAGGGCTCGCGCTTCTGGATCGTGCGGCCGCGCGTCGGCGCGACCGGCGTGTCGGGGCTCGGCACGCTGCTGTCCGGCGCGTACATCGGCGTCGACGCGGGTCACGGCCAGGACACGCTGACCGACTTCACCGGCCTCGAGACGCCGCCCGCCGTCACGGGCGACCAGAAAGGCACGCAGTACGTGCTGCGCGGCGATTCGCTCGGCTCGGTCGACATCGGCTCGCCGGTCTACTACCGCCGCGTGCAGGTCGGCCAGGTGGTCGGCTTCTCGCTCGACAAGGACGGCACCGGCGTGACGTTCAACGTGTTCGTCAATGCGCCGTACGACCAGTACGTCGGGCTGAACACGCGCTGGTGGCAGGCGAGCGGCGTCGATCTGCGGCTCGATTCGAGCGGCCTGAAGCTGAACACGCAGTCGCTCGCGACCGTGATCCTCGGCGGCATCGCGTTCCAGACGCCGCCGAACCAGGGCACCGGCACGACCGCGCCGAACAACACGACGTTCCGTCTCGGCTCCGACGAGGGCGACGCGATGCGCGACCCGGACGGCCAGCCGCTGCAGGTCGTGATGAACTTCAACCAGTCGCTGCGCGGGCTCGCCGTCGGCGCGCCGGTCGATTTCCGCGGCATCGTGCTCGGCGAAGTGACGAACATCGGCATCGACTTCGATCCGAAGACGAAGAACTTCCTGATGCCGGTGACGATCAACGTGTATCCGGAACGCCTCGGCCGCCGCTTCCGCGAGACGATCGAGAGCAAGGGCGAACCGGCGCGGCGCGAGATCGTCGAGCGGCTCGTCCGGCACGGGCTGCGCGGCCAGCTGCGCACCGGCAACCTGCTGACGAGCCAGCTGTACGTCGCACTCGACTTCTTCCCGAAGGCGCCGGCCGTGAAGATCGACACGGCCCGCCAGCCGCTCGAGCTGCCGACCGTGCCGAACACGCTCGACGAGCTGCAGCTGCAGGTCGCCGACATCGCGAAGAAGCTCGACAAGGTGCCGTTCGACCAGATCGGCGCGAACCTGAACAGTGCGCTGTCGAACGCCGACAAGCTGTTCAAGCAGCTCGACACGCAGGTCGCGCCGGAAGCGCGCGACACGCTGTCGGCCGCGAAGCAGACCTTCTCGACCGCCGAAGCGACGCTGCAGCAGGATTCGCCGCTGCAGTCCGACGTGCGCGGCGCGCTGAAGGAGCTCACGCGCACGCTGCAATCGCTGAACGCGCTCGCCGATTATCTGGAGCGCCACCCCGAATCGCTGCTCAAGGGCAAGCCAGGAGATAAACAATGACGACACGCGTGAACGGTTTCGCGAGCGGCGCGGCGGCAGTCTTCGCCGCACTCGCGCTCGCCGCGTGCAGCTCGCCGCCCGCGCGGTTCTACACGCTCAGCCCGGCCGACGCCGCGGCGCCGCTGCGCACCGCACCGGCCAACCCGGCGTTCCTGATCGAGGTGCCGTCGGTCGGCGTGCCCGAGCAGGTCGCGAAGAGCCAGCTGGTCGTGCAGAAGAACGCCGCGCAGGTCGACGTGCTCGAGCAGGAACGCTGGGCGTCGCCGCCCGCCGACGAGATCCGCCGCGCGCTGTCGGACGATCTGGCCGCGCAGCTGGGCACGATCGACGTCGCGAATTCCGCGTATCCGGCCGGCGTGCCCGTGTACCGCATCAGCGTGAACGTGCAGCGCTTCGAGTCGTGGCCGGGCAAGCGCGCGGCGATCGACGCCGTCTGGAGCGTGCGCTCGCTGGCCTCGCAGGCCGTGATGACCTGCCGCACGAGCGTCGCGGAACCGGTCGCGGACGGCTACGACGCGCTCGTCGCCGGCCACCGGCGCGCGCTCGACGTGATTGCCGCGCAGGCCGCGGACGCCGTGCGTGCGATGGCCGCCCGCCGCGGCGCGGCGGCCGCGCCCGGCGGCAAGACGGCCGCCGCGCCGGTCGTGCCGTGCCCGGCCAACCCGACGGCCGGCGGCGACGCCGGCGCGACGGGCAAGTCCGGCGCATAAGCGAACCGCCGACGGCGCGCACGCGAACGTTCGATACGGCGTTCGCGTGCGCGGTGTCGAATCGCGCGGCGCATCCAGTCGCACACGCGGAAAGCCGAACGCGAGCAGCACGCCGCAGCAGCCGGCCTCGCGCACCGCGCGCATCGGCCGGACGGCCATGACATTCTTTGTCAAAAGCCGCCGGAACCCCGCGCCATGCAATGCGGTCGGCTTGCGTTTTCCGGCCCGATTGACGATCCTACGCACTTTCAGGCTCGCGCCGTTCGTCGTGCGCGCCAGTCAGCGGCGCCGGGCCGCGTTCGACCCGACCGCCGTGCCTCCCGGCGCCCGCACGCGAACCGCGTGCACCGCGGCGGGGCAGCGCATCGCGGGTTGCCGCGCATCGTCCGGCCACCGGCCCCGTCTTACCCGTTCTCACCGGCGCCGCGCCGTTTCCCCGGCCGGCATCCCGAACCCGCCCGTCCCGGGCTTTCGCTATTCCGTTTATGTTTCGTTCCCTGACGACCCTGATCAAGAAGTGGCGCGCGTCGCGCAATGCCGGTCACCAGCTCGATGCGCTGCTCGCCAATGCCGATGCCGACGCATCGTACGCCGAGCGCAGCGAATGGCTGATCGAGCTCGCGCACTGGCTGCGCCGCAACGGCACCGTGCAGGAGGCGCCGGCCGAGCGCGACGCCGACACCCGCGCGTATCCGGCCCATGCGCGGCTGCGCTACCTGTTCCACGTACTCGATCGCAACCCCGCGTGGAAAGCGCACGCGGCGCGCATCCTGCGCGGCATCCTGCGCGAGTGCGACGGCATCTCGCTGCTGTGCGATGCCGGCATGCCCGTGCATTCGGGCTTCTTCGGCGCGCTGTTCGAGCGGATCGACTCGTCGCTGATCCCGCCCGCGCCGAACCGCCGCGAGCTGTCGGCGCTGTTCACGCTGATGTTCCCGACGCCCGAGGACGCGAAATGGATCGACGCGCTGCCCGATGACCTGCTCGCGCGCATCGCCGAGCTGATTTCGTTCGACGTCACCGACGAAGAACGCCACGAGCCCGGCTCGTTCTCGCGCGACCTGCTGGCCGCACTGCACAACCTGACCTGCCAGATCAGCTCGACCGGCCTGTCGCAGACGGTGCGCAGCCGGCTGTCCGACGACGACGCGCGCAAGCCGCTCGAACGCCAGCCGCTCGAATCGCAGCCGTTCTACCGCCTCACGCGCGCGATGCTCGCGGTCGAGACCGCGCACGCGGCCGTCGAGGACGGCGGCGACCCGAGCAAGCTGCTGCACGAGGTGAACTACCTGCGCGTGCTGCTCGACGAATGCCGGATCGCCGTCGACGACGTGTTCGCGCACCTGTACCGCAACGGCGTGTCGGTCGACATCGTGTTCCAGGTCGAGCGGATGCGCATGCGCATCCTGCGCGCGGAAATGCTGCTGAACGCGTGGATGGCGCGCGACGACCTGCGCGGGATGGCGCACCTGACCGCCGAACTCGTCGACGCGAACCAGAGCAGCCAGAGCGTCGCGCATCTGGTGCGCAGCAACTTCTCGCTGTTCGCGCGCAAGCTCGTCGAGACCAACGCGGACACCGGCGAGCACTACATTTCGCGCGGCCGCGCCGAGTACCTGAAGATGCTGCGGATGGCCGCGGGCGGCGGCCTCGTCACCGTCGCGACCGTGTGCGTGAAGTTCGCGATCACGGGCGCGCACCTGCAGTCGATGCTCGAAGGGCTGCTCGCGGGCGTCAACTACGCGGCCAGCTTCATGCTGATGCACTTCCTGCACTTCACGCTCGCGACCAAGCAGCCCGCGATGACCGCGCCGACGCTCGCGCGCGAGCTCGACGACACCGGCCACGACGAAGGCGTGAAGGCGTTCGTCGGGTCGGTGATCGCGCTGATCCGCACGCAGGCGGCCGCGATTTCCGGCAACGTGCTCGTCGTGCTGCCGGTGTGCCTGCTCGTGCAGTTGTTCGCAAGCAACGTGCTGCACGCGAACCTGATCTCGCCGGAGAAGGCGCACGCGACGCTGCACTCGTTCTCGCTGCTGGGCCCGACGCCGTTCTATGCGGCGCTCACCGGCGTGCTGCTGTGGGCGTCGAGCCTGCTCGCGGGCTGGGCCGACAACTGGTTCGTGCTGCATCGGGTCGGCGACGCGATCACGTACAACCGCCGGCTGCGCCTGACGCTCGGCGCGGCCGGCGCCGCGAAGCTCGCGCACTTCTGCCGGTCGAACGTCGCGGGCGTGGTCGCGAACGTCGGCCTCGGCCTGATGCTCGGCCTCGTCCCGGCGATCGTCACCGTGTTCATGTTCCCGTTCGAGGTGCGGCACGTGACGCTGTCGGCCGGCTCGATCGGGGTCGCGCTCGGCGTGCTGGGCAAGGGTGCGCTCGGCACGCCCGAGCTGTGGTGGGCCGGCGCGGGCGTGCTGAGCATGGCGATCCTCAACGTGCTCGTGAGCTTCGCGCTCGCGTTCACGATGGCCGTGCGCTCGCGCAGCCTGCGCCCGACCAAGGTGCGCGCGCTCGTCGCCGCGATCGTCCGCACGGTGCTGTCGAATCCGCTCGCGCTGTTCTGGCCGGCGGCCCACCCGGCCGCGCGCGCCGGCCAGCCGGGCGCGCACTGAGCTGCGGCGGCGCGGCGGCGCGTGCCCGGCCGCCCCTCGCCGCCTTCCCGGCCCGCCCGGCACGCGCGAGCGGCGGCCGCGCCGGCGCCGCCGCGCCGAAACGCCGGCCCCGGTCGCCCGCGCCGCGTACAATAGTGGACTTTTGCACGTCCTCACCCGCCTTATGTCCTCGCCCACCCTGTTCGAATTCTTCGCCCCCTGCCCGCGCGGCCTCGAAGCGGCGCTTGCCGCCGAGCTGGCCGAAATCGCCGGCCGCCACCTGAACGGCGCGCCGTTCACCGCGGGCGCGCAGGTGCCGGGCGGCGTCCATTTCAGCGGCGGCTGGGCCGCCGGCATGGCCGCGAACCTCCATTCGCGGATCGCGAGCCGGATCCTGCTGAAGATCGCGCACGGCCCGTACCGCAACGAGCAGGACGTCTACGCGCTCGCGCTCGAGCAGCCGTGGGAACGCTGGTTCGCGTCGACGCAGACGCTGCGCATCGACATCACCGCGATCAAGTCGCCGCTGAAAAGCCTCGAATTCACGACGCTGCGCGTGAAGGATGCGATCTGCGACCGGATGCGCGAGAAAACCGGCTCGCGCCCGAGCATCGACACCGGG
The DNA here is from genome assembly GCF_017815045.1 of Burkholderia sp. CpTa8-5. Taxonomy (NCBI): domain Bacteria; kingdom Pseudomonadati; phylum Pseudomonadota; class Betaproteobacteria; order Burkholderiales; family Burkholderiaceae; genus Burkholderia; species Burkholderia sp. CpTa8-5. Next base: position 169,398 of record NZ_JAGIQD010000007.1, on the reverse strand, counting down.
GCGCCGGACGTGCGCGTGTTCGCGTTCCTGACCGTCAACGAATGCACGCTGTACCTCGACACGTCGGGCGAGCCGCTGTTCAAGCGCGGCTGGCGTCTCGACAAGGGTGCGGCGCCGCTGCGCGAGAACCTCGCGGCCGGCATCCTGCGCCTGACGGGCTGGACGCCCGGCACCGCGCTGTACGACCCGATGTGCGGCAGCGGCACGTTCCTCGCGGAAGCCGCGCAGATCGCGCTCGGCGTGGCGCCCGGCGTCGAACGCCGGTTCGGCTTCGAAAAGCTCAAGCAGTACGACATCACCGCGTGGCAGGGGCTGAAGGTTCCGGCGCTCGACGCGAAGCGCGCGGCACGGGCCAAGCGCGGCGACGCGCTCGGCGTGTACGGCAGCGACATTTCCGGCGACATGCTCGAGAAGGCGCGCGCGAACCTCGAGCGCGCCGGCGTGCCGTCGGTGTGGCTCAAGCAGGTCGACGCGCGCGGGATGACGCCGCCGTGCGACGGGCCGGGCATCCTTCTCGCGAACCCGCCGTACGGCGAGCGGATCGAAGTGCGCGGCCGCAGTGCGCGCGGCGAGGTGCGCGAAACCGGCCGCAACCGCGGCAACGACGACGCATTCCGGCGCACGCACACCGACGCGCCGGACAGCGAGTTCTTCAACGCGCTCGGCGATGCGCTGAAGCAGCGTTTCACCGGCTGGCAGGCGTTCCTGCTGACGTCCGACCGTTCGCTGCCGGGCCAGTTGCGGCTGCGCGAATCGGCGAAGACGCCGCTGTTCAACGGCGCGCTCGAATGCCGGCTGTTCCGCTTCGACCTGATCGCCGGCAGCGTGAAGGCACGCCCGGCCGCGCCGGAAGGCGACGCCTGACACGCGAACCGGCCGCTGCGGCCGCCTGCTGACAACCAGACGACGCCCGGCACCCGCCGGGCGTTTTTCTTTACGCCGCCGTCCTGCACGTCCCTGCCGCCTCCCATCCGCGCGGGCGCTCCCGCACGACCGGACGCCACCGCCGCCTTTTGTCAGCACCGCCATGACTACTGACAGCACGCTGTCAGCAGCCCCCCGCCACACTGCAATCCCGGCGCAATGCAAGGCTGGTTTCCATCAAGAACCCGAACAACAAGGAGCTCGTCATGACGTCTGCAACTGCCACTGCCACCCCGGAACGCGCGATCGCGTGGTTCGACATTCCGTCCCTCGATTTCGATCGCGCGATCCGCTTCTACGAGACCGTGCTGCAAACCACGTTGCAGCGCGCGGTCATCGGCGGCGTGCCGATGGCGACGTTCGATCGCGACGCGTCGAGCACCGGCGGCAGCATCGTGTTCGATCCGCAGCAGATCAAGCCGAGCGCGAACGGCGTGCTCGTCTACCTGAACGCCGGCGAATCGGTCGTCGCGGCGCTCGAACGCGCGAAGCGCGCGGGCGGCGTCGTGCAGGGCTCGGTCGTCGAGCTGCCGAACAACTACGGCTACGTCGGCTATCTGATCGACACGGAAGGCAACCGCGTCGGCCTGCACGCGCCGAAATGCCACTGAGCGCAGCGGTCAGCGGGCCGGCGCGGCGCTATCATCGCGAAGTCCCCGTCGCCCGAGGAATCGAGGTGCTGTCATGACCCGCCGTGCCGACCGCCTGTTCCAGATCGCCGAGCTGTTGCGCGGGCGTCGTCTCACGACCGCGCAGCAACTGGCCGACTGGCTGTCGGTGTCGCCGCGCACGGTCTATCGCGACGTGCGCGACCTGCAACTGTCAGGGGTGCCGATCGAAGGGGAAGCCGGCATTGGCTACCGGCTGAACCGCAACGCGAGCCTGCCGCCGCTCACGTTCACGGCCGAGGAGCTGGCGGCGCTCGCCACCGGCGCGCGCATGCTCGAGACCTGGGGCGGTGCGCGCTTCGCGAGCGGCGCGCGCTCGGCGCTCGCGAAGATCGCGTCGGCGATGCCGGCCGACAAGCGCACGGCGCTCGACCGGCTGCCCGTATTCGCGCCGTCGTTCCACATCGACGAGACGTTTTGCGCGAAGGTCGACGCGATCCATCAGGCGATCGACACGCGCCACATCGTCAGCTTCGACTATCGCGACCGGCTCGGCGCGCATTCGCAGCGCCGCGTGTGGCCGCTCGGGCTCGTCTACTGGGGCGGGCGCTGGACGATCGGCGCGTGGTGCGAGCTGCGCGACGATTTCCGCACCTTCGACATCGCGCGGATGGGCGACATCACCGTGCACGAGCAGTTTCCGGACATGGAAGGCCGGCGGATCGCCGACTACATGCGGATCGCGGAAGCGCCGATGCGCTGACGCGGCAAGGCGGCGGGCGCACGCCGCCGCCCCTTCGTTTGCCGGGCGCCAGGTGGCGCCCGGCCCCGCTTGCGTTACCCGCCGAACACCACCGGCCGCTTCGGCCGCTCGTCGACGTGCAGCGAAAACACGTCCGCACGCGCGTAGTGGCCGACGACGTCGAAGTCGTAGCGCGCCTTCACGAGCTCGTCGGTATCGACGTGCGCGGTCACGAGCCCGGCCTCGCCGATCAGCGGCTCGGTCAGCAGGTCCCCAAGCGGCCCGACGATCACGCTGCCGCCGCGGATCAGCGGCCGCTCCGGGTCCCAGCCCGGCACGTCGATGCCGAGCGCGCGCGGCGACGGCTGCACCTGGCACGCGCTCACGACGAAGCAGCGCCCCTCGTGCGCGATGTGCCGCATCGAGCTCTGCCATACGTCGCGCTCGTCGACGGTCGGCGCGCACCAGATCTGCACGCCTTTCGCGTACATCGCGCAGCGCAGCAGCGGCATGTGGTTCTCCCAGCAGATCGCGGCGCCCGCGCGGCCGGCGGCGGTGTCGACGACCGGCAGCGTCGAGCCGTCGCCCTGCCCCCAGATCAGCCGCTCGGTGCCGGTCGGCATCAGCTTGCGGTGCTTCGCGACGAGCCCGTCGCGCGGATCGAAGAACAGCGCCGTGCAGTACAGCGTGCTCCCGCCGCGCTCGATCACGCCGACCACGAGGCTCGCGCCCGTGCGCTGCGACAGCGCGGCCAGCTCGTCGGTTTCCGGTCCCGGCACGTCGATCGCCTGCGCGGCGTAGCGCGCATACGCGTCGCGCCCTTCGGGCAGCCGGTAGCCGAGCCGCGTGCCGAAGATCTCGCCTTTCGGATAGCCGCCGAGCACGGCCTCGGGCAGCACGACCAGCGACGCGCCGCTGTCGCGGATCGCGCTTTCGTAGCCGAGAATCGTGTCGAGCGTGGCGCGCGTGCCGGCGGGCGATGCGCCGATCTGCAGCGCGGCGATGACTGAGGTGGACATATAGGCGTCTCCGATGAGTGGGATGGCGCCATCTTTATCGATAAGATGTCATCGATCAAATCGATAGAACGATATGTGTCATGAATGCAGATAATATCGCCGACCTCGACCTGAACCTGCTGAAGGTGTTCGAGGCGCTGTACGAGGAAGGCGGCGCGAGCCGCGCGGCGCTGCGGCTCGATCTCACGCAGTCGGCGGTCAGCGCGGCGCTTGGCCGGCTGCGCGTGATCTATGCCGATCCGCTGTTCGTGCGCACCGGCCGCGGGCTCGCGCCGACGCCGCGCGCGGACGAACTGAAGCCGATCCTGTCCGATGCGCTCGACCGCTGCCGCGAAAGCCTCGCGATCGCGGCCGACGGCGGCGACCGCGTCGGCCGCACGATCTCGATCGGGCTGTCCGACGATTTCGAGATCGCGCTCGGGCGCGCGCTGATCGATGCGGTCGCGCGCGAAGCGGCCGGCATCCGGCTGATCTTCCGGCAGACCCACAGCGGCATCGCCGGCGACGCGCTGCTGCGGCACGGCGTCGATCTCGCGATCGCGTCGGGCGGATTCTCGGCGAACGGCCTCAGCCGGCGCGCGGTCGCCACGGGCGGCTATGCGTGCCTGATCGATCCGACCGGCCGCGCGCGGGCGCCGCGCACGCTGACGCTCGCCGAGTTCCTGCGGCGCGACCACCTGCTCGTGTCATCGGGCGGCGTGATCGGGATCGTCGACGAGGCGCTGGCCGCGCTCGGTCACAAGCGGCGCGTCGCGGCGTCGACCACGCATTTCGCCGCGCTGCCGTACCTGCTCGCCGGCTCCGACGCGGTCGCGACGATCCCCGCGCATGCGGCGCATGCGATCGCGCAAGCGACGTCGCTGCGTGCGCTCGCGTGCCCGGTCGACCTGCCGCGCTATCCGGTCGAGATCGGCTGGCGCACGAGCACGCAGCGCGACCCGGCGATCGTGCGCGTGCGCGACGCGATCGCCGCCTGCGTCGCCCAACGCGTCGCACCATGAAAAAAGCCCGACCGGCTCACTTGCGCCGGCCGGGCCTGTCCGCTGCGCGGCGCCCGCGCATCGAAGCAGGCGACGCGTGTCGGGGCGAGCGTTACTCGACGGCCTTCACCATGTCCTCGATCACCTTCTTCGCATCGCCGAACACCATCATCGTCTTGTCCATGTAGAACAGGTCGTTGTCGAGGCCCGCGTAGCCGGCCGCCATCGAGCGCTTGTTGACGATCACCGTGCGCGCCTTGTACGCCTCGATGATCGGCATCCCCGCGATCGGCGATTTCGGATCGGTCTTCGCGGCCGGGTTCACGACGTCGTTCGCGCCGAGCACGAGCACCACGTCCACCTGGCCGAATTCGCCGTTGATGTCCTCCATCTCGTGCACGATCTCGTACGGCACTTCCGCTTCCGCGAGCAGCACGTTCATGTGGCCCGGCATCCGCCCGGCGACCGGGTGGATCGCGTACTTCACGTCGATCCCCTTCTCGATCAGCTTGTCGGTCAGCTCCTTCAGCGCGTGCTGCGCGCGGGCGACGGCGAGCCCGTAGCCCGGCACGATCACGACCGTTTCCGCGTTGCCGAGCATGAACGACGCATCGTCGGCCGAACCCGACTTCACCGGCCGCTGCTCCTGCGCGCCCGCCGCGCCGCCGGCCGCCGCTTCGCCGCCGAACCCGCCGAGGATCACGTTGAAGAACGAGCGGTTCATCGCGTGGCACATGATGTACGACAGGATCGCGCCCGACGAGCCGACCAGCGAACCGGCGATGATCAGCATCGCGTTGTTCAGCGAGAAGCCGATGCCGGCCGCGGCCCAGCCCGAGTACGAGTTCAGCATCGACACGACCACCGGCATGTCCGCGCCGCCGATCGGGATGATGATCAGCACGCCGAGCACGAACGCGATCGCCGTCATGATGATGAACGGCAGCCACGCCTGCGTGATGAAGAACAGGATGCCGAAGCCGAGCATCGCGATCGCGAGCATCAGGTTGATCAGGTGCTGGCCCGCGTACACGACCGGCGCGCCCTGGAACAGCCGGAACTTGTACTTGCCCGACAGCTTGCCGAACGCGATCACCGAACCGGAGAACGTGATCGCGCCGACGAACGTGCCGATGAACAGCTCGACGCGGTTGCCGTACGGGATGAAGCTCGACGACACCGCGTCCTGCGGCACGAGCCCGAACGCTTCCGGCTCCGACACCACCGCATACGCGATGCACACGGCCGCGAGACCGATCAGCGAGTGCATCGCCGCGACGAGTTCCGGCATCTTCGTCATCTCGACGCGCGCGGCGACGAATGCGCCGACGCCCCCGCCGACGATCAGCGCGCCGAGCACGAGCGCGAGGCCGAGCGGCAGGTTCGCGCCGAGCCACGCGGCCTGCTTGACGATCAGCGCGATCGTCGTGAGGATCGCGATGGCCATCCCGACCATCCCGAACAGGTTGCCGCGCCGCGCGCTCTTCGGGTTCGACAGCCCCTTCAGCGCCTGGATGAAGCACACCGACGCGACGAGGTACAGCAGCGTAACGACGTTCATGCTCATCGCGCGCCCTCCTTGCCGCCCTCGACACGCTTGGGCTCCTTCTTGCGGAACATCTCGAGCATGCGCCTCGTCACGAGGAAGCCGCCGAACACGTTGACGGCCGCGAGCGCGACCGCGAGCGTGCCGAAGAACTTGCCGGTCGCGCCGACGGTGAGCGCCGCCGCGAGCATCGCGCCGACGATCACGATCGCCGAGATCGCGTTGGTCACGGCCATCAGCGGCGTATGCAGCGCCGGCGTGACGTTCCAGACGACGTGGTAGCCGACGTACACCGCCAGCACGAAGATGATCACGTTGATCACCGTGTGATTGATGACTTCCATGGTCTCCTCCGTTATTTGCGGGTGACTTCGCCGTCGCGGCACAGCAGCGTCGCGGCGACGATGTCGTCGGTCAGGTCGATGTTCAGCGTGCCTTCCTTCGTGACGATCAGCTTCATGAAGTCGAGCAGGTTGCGCGCGTACAGCGCCGACGCGTCCGACGCGACCATCGACGCGAGGTTCGTGTAGCCGGCGATCGTCACGCCGTGGTGCACGATCACCTGGTCGGCGACGGTCAGCGGGCAGTTGCCGCCCTTGCGGCCGTCAATGTCCGGACCGCGGCCGGCCGCGAGATCGACGAGCACCGAGCCGGGCTTCATCGATTGCGCCGTTTCGACCGAGATCAGCGTCGGCGCCGGGCGGCCGGGAATCAGCGCGGTCGTGATCACGATGTCGGCCTGCTTCGCGCGCTCGTGCACGAGCGCGGCCTGGCGGGCGAGCCACGACGGCGGCATCGGGCGCGCGTAGCCGCCGACACCCTGCGCGGCTTCGCGCTCTTCGTCGGTTTCGAACGGGACGTCGAGGAATTTCGCGCCGAGCGACTCGATCTGCTCCTTCACGGCCGGCCGCACGTCGGACGCCTCGATCACCGCGCCCAGCCGCTTCGCGGTCGCGATCGCCTGCAGGCCCGCGACGCCCGCGCCGAGAATCAGCACGCGCGCCGCTTTCACGGTGCCCGCGGCCGTCATCAGCATCGGCATGAAGCGCGGATACAGCGACGCGGCCACCAGCACGGCCTTGTAGCCGGCGATGTTCGCCTGCGACGACAGCACGTCGAGACTCTGCGCGCGCGTCGTGCGCGGCGCGGCCTCGAGCGCGAAGCCGGTCACGCCGGCCGCGGCGAGCTGCGCCGCCTGCTCGCCGTTGAACGGATCGAGCATCCCGACCAGCACGGCGCCGCGCTTGAGCAACGGCAGCTCGGTGTCGGTCGGCGCCTGGACCTTCAGCACGAGATCGGCGGCAAAAGCGGCCGACTGGTCGGTCAATTCGGCGCCGGCGGCCACATAGGCTTCGTCGGGATAGCTGGCGGCGCTGCCGGCCCCTTTCGCGATACTGACCCGATGGCCGGCCGCCGCGTATTTCTTCACGGTTTCCGGCGTCGCGGCCACGCGCGCCTCGTTGGCCCGCGTTTCAGCAGGCACTCCAATATGCATCGTCAGTTCCTCCAGTCATTGTCAGTATTTCTTTTCTTGCGATCTTTACTGCACAACGAGCCGGACAGGCTGACTTACCGGCTCACGAGCAACGGCGTTCACGCTGCACTTTAACCGAAAGCGATGGCCCCGCCAGCACTTTGCGCACGACCGTGCTCGAATGCGACATGAGTCTGGTCGCTGCCGTCATGCATCGCCGGGACGGACGATCTGCGAGGGTCGGATCGTCTAACGCGCGACCGGCAGCGGGCGGCCCGGCGGGAAACGGCCGGCAGCGTTCGGGCGCAACCGGTAAAATGCCGAACCATGAAACCCGAAATCTGGACCCCGCATGTGACGGTCGCCGCGCTGGTCGAGCGCGCCGGCCGCTTTCTCGTGATCGAGGAAGAAACCTCGACGGGCCTGCGCATCAACCAGCCGGCCGGTCACCTCGAAGCCGGCGAGACGCTGGCCGACGCCGTGATCCGCGAAACGCTCGAGGAAACCGCGCACCCGTTCACGCCCGACGCGCTCGTCGGCGTCTATCTCGCGCACTACGATCGCCCCGGCAGCGCCGGCGCGACCTACCTGCGCTTCACGTTCTGCGGCACGGCCGGCGAACCGGTCGCGGGCCATGCGCTCGACGACGGCATCGTCCGCACGCTGTGGATGACGTCCGACGAACTGCGCGCCTGCAGCGAGCGCCATCGTTCGCCCGCGGTGATGCGCTGCGTCGACGACTATCTCGCCGGGCGGCGCATTCCGCTCGATTTCGTGCACACGCATTCGGTCGCGCCGCGCCCCGAGGCATTCGAACGTCAGGCGGTCAGCAAATGAGCAAGCGTCGTGTAGTGGTGGGCATGTCGGGCGGCGTCGACTCGTCGGTGACCGCGTGGCTGCTGAAGGAACAGGGCTACGACGTGGTCGGCCTGTTCATGAAGAACTGGGAAGACGACGACGACGGCGAATACTGCTCGACGCGCCAGGACTGGATCGACGTCGTGTCGGTGGCCGACCTGATCGGCATCGACGTGGAAGCCGTCAACTTCGCGGCGGAATACAAGGACCGCGTGTTCGCGGAGTTCCTGCGCGAATACTCGGCCGGCCGCACGCCGAACCCCGACGTGCTGTGCAACGCCGAGATCAAGTTCAAGGCGTTCCTCGACCACGCGATGTCGCTCGATGCGGAAATGATCGCGACCGGTCACTACGCGCGCGTGCGCGAGCGCGACGGGCGTTTCGAACTGCTGAAGGCATTCGATCATACGAAGGACCAGTCGTACTTCCTGCACCGGCTGAACCAGGCGCAACTGTCGAAGACGATGTTCCCGCTCGGCGAGATCCCGAAGACGAAGGTGCGCGAGATCGCCGCGCAGATCGGGCTGCCGAACGCGAAGAAGAAGGATTCGACCGGCATCTGCTTCATCGGCGAACGGCCGTTCCGCGATTTCCTGAACCGCTATCTGCCGACGAAACCCGGCCCGATGAAGACGCCCGACGGCAAGGTGGTCGGCGAGCACATCGGCCTCGCGTTCTACACGTTCGGCCAGCGCAAGGGCATCGGCCTCGGCGGCAGCAAGAGCGGCAACGGCGAGCCGTGGTTCGTCGCCGCGAAGGACATCGCGTCGAACGCGCTGTACGTCGTGCAGGGCCACGACCATCCGTGGCTGCTGTCGCGCGAACTGGTCGCCGGCAACGTGAGCTGGGTCGCCGGCGAGCCGCCGGCCGACGGCTTTTCGTGCGGCGCGAAGACGCGCTACCGGCAGGCCGATGCGGCGTGCGCATTCGGCACTGCGGCCGCCGGTCCGGCAGGCGAAGCGCGCTTCTCGCTCGCGTTCGACGACGCGCAGTGGGCGGTCACGCCCGGCCAGTCGGCCGTGCTGTATGACGGCGAGATCTGCCTCGGCGGCGGCATCATCGAATCCGCGGGCACCGGCCAGCCCGGTCAGGCTGCGGCGGGCGGCCAGGCCCCGGCGCTCGCCGATGCACGCTGACACCCATTCGGTTTAGACTTGCGGCACGCCGCGCCCGGCGGAACACGATTCCGCCGCGGCCGGCGCGCCGCCTTCGCAGCGTACGCATGGCGGCATTCCAGAATTCTTACGGAGTCCCCATGCTTTCAAGACGCTACCTCGCGATGTGGTGTGCCGTGCTGCTGCTCGTCGCGGCGGCCGTCCTCGCGTCGGTCCAAGCACTCTCCTGGCTGTGGACCGCCATCCCCATCGCCCTCGTCGCGCTCGGCCTGTACGACCTGAACCAGGACCGCCACGCGATCCTGCGGAACTACCCGCTCTGGGGCCACTTCCGCTTCCTGTTCGAGTTCATCCGACCTGAAATCCGCCAGTACTTCGTCGAGGACGACACCGACGAAAAACCGTTCTCGCGCGCGCAGCGCAGCCTCGTCTACCAGCGCGCGAAGAACGTCGCCGACAACCGTCCGTACGGCACCGAGCTGAACGTGAAGGCCGTCGCGCACGAATGGATCAGCCATTCGCTCGCGCCGACGAAGCTGCCGAACCACGATTTCCGCATCCGCGTCGGCGCGAATCGCGCGCAACCGTACGACATTTCGATCTTCAACATCTCGGCGATGAGCTTCGGCTCGCTGTCCGCGAACGCGATCCGCTCGCTGAACCTCGGCGCGAAGAAAGGCGGCTTCGCGCACGACACCGGCGAAGGCTCGCTGTCGAAGTACCACCGCGAGCACGGCGGCGACATCATCTGGGAAATCGCGTCCGGCTACTTCGGCTGCCGCAACGACGACGGCACGTTCAACCCCGACAAGTTCGCGAAGCAGGCCGCCGATCCGCAGGTCAGGATGATCGAGGTGAAGCTGTCGCAGGGCGCGAAGCCGGGCCACGGCGGCGTGCTGCCGGCCGCGAAGATCACGCCGGAAATCGCCGAGACGCGCGGCGTGCCGATGGGCAAGGACTGCATCTCGCCCGCGACGCACTCGGAATTCTCGACGCCGCGCGGGCTGCTCGAATTCGTCGAGCGGCTGCGCACGCTGTCCGGCGGCAAGCCGACCGGCTTCAAGCTGTGCATCGGCCATCCGTGGGAATTCTTCGGGATCGCGAAAGCGATGCTCGAGACCGGCATCGTGCCCGACTTCATCGTCGTCGACGGCGCGGAAGGCGGCACGGGCGCGGCGCCGCTCGAATTCACCGACTACGTCGGCGTGCCGCTGCAGGAAGGGCTGCTGCTCGTGCACAACACGCTCGTCGGGATCGGCGTGCGCGACCGCGTGAAGCTCGGCGCGAGCGGCAAGATCATCACCGCGTTCGACATCGCGCGCACGCTCGCGATCGGCGCGGACTGGGTGAACTCGGCCCGCGGCTTCATGTTCGCGGTCGGCTGCATCCAGGCGCAGCACTGCCACACCGACCGCTGCCCGACCGGCGTCGCGACGCAGGACCCGGTGCGCCAGCGCGCGCTCGTCGTGCCCGACAAGGCCGAGCGCGTGTACAACTTCCACCGCAATACGCTGCATGCGCTGCAGGAACTCGTGCAGGCGGCCGGCCTCGCGCATCCGTCCGAACTGCGCGCGCACCACATCGTGCAGCGGGTCGCGCCGCACGAGGTGCGGCTGATGTCGCAACTGCTGAAGTACCTGAAACCCGGTGCGCTGCTCGACGGCCACACCTGCGGCTTCTCGCTGTACGACAAGTGGTGGCCGATCGCGCGCAGCGATTCGTTCACGCTCGGCGAAGCCGTGTACGCGTCGATCGAGTGATGCAAGCGGCCAGCCCGCTCCGGCGGCGGGCGGCCTGCGCCGCAAAAAGAAAAGCGCCCCGCGGGGCGCTTTTCTTTCGTCTGCCGAATGCGTGAAGACCGGGCCGCGGCTCAGCTCTGCGGCAGCGTATCGGCGAACGACTGTCGCTGCTGCAGCTTCACGAAGTGCTTGTCGAGGTTCGGGTGGCGATCGCGCCAGTTGAGCTCGGGCATCCGGAAGTCGAGATAGCCGAGCGCGCAGCCGAGCGCGATGTCGGCGAGCGTGTAATGATTGCCGACGCACCACGTCTTGCCGCCGAGACCCTGCGACATCGCGACGAGCGCGTCGTCGATCTTGCGTTGCTGGCGCGCGATCCAGCTCACGCTGCGCTGCGCTTCGTCGCGCATCGTGTGTTCGAGACGGATCGCGACGGCTGCGTCGAGCACGCCGTCGCCCAGCGCTTCCCAGCAGCGCACTTCAACGCGCTCGCGGCCCGACGGCGGAATCAGCTTGCCGACCGGCGACAGCGTATCGACGTATTCGCAGATCACACGGGAATCGAACACCGCGGCGCCATCCTCCATCACCAGGCACGGGACCTTGCCGAGCGGGTTCGATGCATGGATGTTCGTGTCCGGCGCCCACACGTTCTCGAGCTCCAGCTTGTAGTCGATCTTCTTTTCAGCAAGCACGATCCGCGCCTTTCGGACGTACGGGCTGCTGAGCGAACCGATTAATTTCATCATCTGCCTTTTTAAGGGAACCGCCGAGAGTATACGTTGTCGTCGATCATAACCGGCTCGCGCGGCCGGGCAGAAAATCGCCGGTCCGGCCTGTGGAAGGTTTGCAACAGCCGCCGCCGAGCCCCGCCGGGCGGGCCTTGCAGCCGCGGTCCTGACGCGCGGCGCTCGGCGGCGCTACAATCCAACGATGAATGCGCCCCTCGATACCGCCATCGCCGTCGACGTCTACCGCCAGCGCCGTGAACGCGTGCTTGCCGCACTGCGTGCCGCGGGCGGCGGCGTCGCCATCGTCCCCACCGCGCCGGAAATGCTGCGCAACCGCGATACGGCCTACCCGTACCGGTTCGACAGCTACTTCCATTACCTGACGGGCTTCACCGAGCCGGATGCCGTGCTCGTGCTGAACGCGGCCGCGCCGCACGGTGCGCCGGAATCGATCCTGTTCTGCCGCGCCAAGAACGTCGACCGCGAGACCTGGGAAGGCTTTCACTACGGTCCCGACGCCGCGCGCGACGCGTTCGGCTTCGATGCGGCGTTCGCGACCGACGTGATCGACACCGAAATGCCCCGCCTGCTCGCCGACGCGGGCACCGTGCACTATCGGTTCGGCGCGTCGGCCGAGTTCGAGCGCCAGCTCGCCGGCTGGATCGACGCGGTGCGTGCGCAGGCGCGCACGGGCGTCGCCGCGCCGGACGCGCTGCTCGACCTCACGCCGCTGCTCGACGACATGCGGCTCGTGAAGGACGAACACGAACTCGCGATCATGACGCGCGCCGCGCACATCTCCGCGCTCGCGCACCGCCGCGCGATGCAGGTGTGCCGCCCGGGCATCCGCGAATACGAGCTCGAAGCCGAGCTGCTGTACCTGTTCCGCAAGCACGGCGCGCAGGCGCCCGCGTACGGGTCGATCGTCGCGGCCGGCGCGAATGCGTGCGTGCTGCACTACCCGGCCGGCAACACGGCAGCGCGGGACGGCGACCTGATCCTGATCGACGCCGCGTGCGAACTCGACGGCTATGCATCGGACATCACGCGCACGTTCCCGGCCAACGGCCGCTTCTCGCCCGCGCAGCGCACGCTGTACGACATCGTGCTCGCCGCGCAGCAGGCGGCGATCGACGCGACGCGCGCGGGCGTGCCGTTCGAGGCGCCGCACGACGCGGCCGTACGCGTGCTCGCGCAAGGGCTGCTCGACACCGGCATCATCCCGAAAACACGCTTCTCGAGCGTCGACGACGTGATCGCCGAGCGCGCGTACACGCGCTTCTACATGCATCGCACCGGCCACTGGCTCGGCATGGACGTGCACGACTGCGGCGACTACCGCGAGCGGCTCGCCGAACGCGACGCGAACGGCGCGCTGCCGTGGCGCACGCTGAGGCCGGGCATGACGCTGACCGTCGAGCCCGGCCTGTACGTGCGCGCGGCCGACGACGTGCCGCCCGAGTACTGGAACATCGGCATCCGCATCGAGGACGACGCGATCGTGCGCGAGCACGGCTGCGAACTGATCACGCGCGGCGTGCCGGTCGCGGCCGACGAGATCGAGGCGCTGATGCGCGCGGGCGCATGACCGGCCGCCGACCGTTCCCTCCGTTTCACGAATCAAGATGACGACCGCTTCCTCGCCGGCCACGCCGGATTACGACCTCGCCATCGTCGGCGCGGGCCCCGTCGGGCTCGCGCTCGCCGGCTGGCTCGCGCGCCGCAGCGCGACGCAGCATGCATCGATCGCGCTGATCGATGCGCGCGAACCGGCCGCGAGCGCAAACGACCCGCGCGCGATCGCCGTGTCGCACGGCAGCCGCGTGCTGCTCGACACGCTCGCGTGGCCGGCCGACGCCACGCCGATCGAACATATCCACGTATCGCAGCGCGGCCATTTCGGCCGCACGCTGATCGACCGCGACGAACACGCGCTCGCCGCGCTCGGCTACGTCGTGCGCTACGGCTCGATCGTGCAGGCGCTCGCGGGCGCCGTGCGCGGCACGCGCGTCGACTGGCTCACGTCGACCACCGCACGCGCGCCGCAGCAGGACGCCGACGGCGTCACGCTGACGCTCGACGGCCCGCAAGGCGAGCGCTCGCTGCGCGCGCGCCTCGTCATCAATGCCGAAGGCGGGCTGTTCCACGAACAGCAGGCCGACGCAGGCAAGCATCGCCGCGACTACGGACAGACCGCGCTCGTCGGCACGGTCACGGTCTCGGCGCCGCGCCCGAACGTCGCGTGGGAACGCTTCACGCACGAAGGCCCGCTCGCGCTGCTGCCGCTCGGCGGGCCGCGCCAGGCCGAGTATTCGCTCGTGTGGTGCTGCACGCCCGACGAAGCCGCACGACGTGCCGCGCTGCCCGACGACGCGTTCCTGCACGAGCTCGGCAGCGTGTTCGGCGAACGCATGGGCGAATTCGTCGCGATCGCCGGGCGCGCGTCGTTCCCGCTCGGCCTGAACGCCGCGCAGACGCTCGTCAGCGGCCGCGTCGCGGTCGTCGGCAATGCCGCGCAGACGCTGCACCCGGTGGCGGGCCAGGGGCTCAACCTCGGGCTGCGCGATGCGCACACGCTCGTCGACACGCTGTCCGCGCAAGGCTTCGAAGCGACCGCGCTCGCGGCCTTCAACGCGCGCCGCGCGCTCGACCGGCGCTTCACGATCGGCGCGACCGACACGCTGGCGCGGCTGTTTACGATCGACTCGGGCCCGCTTCCGCTGCTGCGCGGCGCGGCGCTCACCGCGCTCGAATTCGTGCCGCCGCTCAAGAAGGCGATCGCGCGCCAGATGATGTTCGGCCAGCGCAACTGACGCGCGGCGCGCCGCGCAGCCTCTCCGGGCAATCCAGGCAAACCGGGTCAAATCGGCGGGGCATGGGAATACGGTAAAATGCCCGTTTTCCGTCTTCCCTTCCCCTGCCCGCGCGTGTCGCGGGCGGCGCCATTGCGATGCCCGTTATCGGCCCTCACGTATTGCGTAACAACCTGTTCGTCGCCCCGATGGCCGGGGTGACGGATCGTCCGTTCCGCCAGCTGTGCAAACGGCTGGGGGCCGGTTACGCCGTGTCCGAGATGGTCGCGTCCAACGCGCAGCTGTGGAAAAGCGCGAAGACGATGCGGCGCGCGAACCACGAAGGCGAAGTCGAGCCGATCGCGGTGCAGATCGCCGGCGCCGATCCGGCGATGATGGCCGAAGCGGCCCGCTACAACGTCGACAACGGCGCACAGATCATCGACATCAACATGGGATGCCCGGCGAAGAAGGTCTGCAACGTCGCGGCCGGCTCCGCGCTGCTGCAGAACGAGCCGCTCGTGCAGCGGATCGTCGAGGCCGTCGTCGCGGCGGTCGGCACCGGGCCCGACGCGGTGCCCGTGACGCTGAAGATCCGCACCGGCTGGGACCGCGAGCACAAGAACGCGATCACGGTCGCGCGCCTGGCCGAGGCGGCCGGCATCTCGATGCTCACCGTGCACGGCCGCACGCGCGCCGACCTGTACCGCGGCGACGCCGAATACGACACCATCGCGGCCGTGAAGGCGGCCGTACGCATTCCGGTCGTCGCCAACGGCGACATCACGTCGCCCGCCAAGGCGAAGGCCGTGCTCGATGCAACCGGCGCCGACGCGCTGATGATCGGTCGCGCCGCGCAAGGCCGGCCGTGGCTGTTCCGCGAAATCGATCATTTCCTGCAAACCGGCGAGCTGCTGCCCCCGCCGCGGATCGACGAGATCCAGCACGTGATGAACGAACACCTGGAAGACCACTACGCTTTCTATGGCGAATTCACCGGGGTCCGTACTGCGCGCAAGCACATCGGCTGGTACACTCGCGGCCTTTCCGGTGCCAACGGGTTCCGGCACCGAATGAACACGCTCGATTCCACCCGCGAGCAGCTCGCCGCCGTCAATGCATTCTTCGAGGCGCAAAAGGCGCTGTCGGACCACCTCGTCTACGTCGATGACGATGCGGAAAACAGCCAGGGCGAGTCGGACGACCATAACCAGTTAGCAGCATGAGCAAGCACAACATCGAACAATGTGTCCGCGAGAGCCTGGACGTGTATTTCCGGGATCTAGACGGCTCCAATCCGCACGACGTCTATGAAATGGTGATGTCCTGCGTCGAAAAGCCGATGCTCGAGGTCGTGCTCGACCAGGCCGGCGGCAACCAGTCGCTCGCCGCCGAGTACCTCGGCATCAATCGCAATACGCTGCGCAAGAAGCTGCAGCAGCACGGCCTGCTGTAGGCGGCCGTCCCGTCCCCGTTTCCCTGGCTATTGGTGGTTCCATCATGATCAAGCAAGCGCTCATTTCCGTTTCCGACAAGACCGGCATCGTCGACTTCGCGAAGTCGCTGTCCGACCTCGGCGTCAAGCTGCTGTCGACGGGCGGCACCGCGAAACTCCTCGCCGACGCCGGCCTGCCCGTGACCGAAGTGGCCGATTACACCGGCTTCCCGGAAATGCTCGATGGGCGCGTGAAGACGCTGCACCCGAAGGTGCACGGCGGCATCCTCGCCCGCCGCGACCTGCCCGAGCACATGCAGGCGCTGGAACAGCACGGCATCCCGACGATCGACCTGCTGGTCGTGAACCTGTATCCGTTCGTCGCGACGATCGCGAAGGACGACTGCACGCTCGCCGACGCGATCGAGAACATCGACATCGGCGGCCCGACGATGCTGCGCTCGGCCGCGAAGAACCACCGCGACGTGACGGTCGTCGTCGACCCGGCCGACTACGCGGTCGTGCTCGATGAAATGAAGGCGAACGGCAACACCATCGGCTACCCGACCAACTTCCGTCTCGCGACGAAGGTGTTCGCGCACACCGCGCAATACGACGGCGCGATCACGAACTACCTGACGAGCCTGACCGACGAGCTGCAGCACGCATCGCGCAGCGCGTATCCGGCCACGCTCAACATGGCGTTCGACAAGGTGCAGGACCTGCGCTACGGCGAGAATCCGCACCAGAGCGCGGCGTTCTACCGCGACCTCGCGACGCCGGCCGGTGCGCTGGCGAACTACCGCCAGCTGCAGGGCAAGGAACTGTCGTACAACAACATCGCGGATTCGGACGCGGCGTGGGAATGCGTGAAGACGTTCGACGCGCCGGCCTGCGTGATCATCAAGCATGCGAACCCGTGCGGCGTCGCGGTCGGCAACGACTCGGCCGACGCGTATGCGAAGGCGTTCCAGACCGATCCGACCTCCGCGTTCGGCGGCATCATCGCGTTCAACCGCGAAGTCGACGAAGCGGCCGCGCAAGCGGTGGCGAAGCAGTTCGTCGAAGTGCTGATCGCGCCGTCGTTCACGGACGCCGCGAAGCAGGTGTTCGCCGCGAAGCAGAACGTGCGCCTGCTCGAGATCGCACTGGGCGACGGCCATAACGCATTCGACCTGAAGCGCGTGGGCGGCGGCCTGCTCGTGCAGTCGCTCGATTCGCGCAACGTGCAGCCGAGCGAGTTGCGCGTCGTCACGAAGCGCCAGCCGACCGCGAAGGAAATGGACGACCTGCTGTTCGCCTGGCGCGTCGCGAAGTACGTGAAGTCGAACGCGATCGTGTTCTGCGGCAACGGCATGACGCTCGGCGTCGGCGCCGGTCAGATGAGCCGCGTCGATTCCGCGCGCATCGCGAGCATCAAGGCGCAGAACGCGGGCCTCACGCTCGCCGGTTCGGCCGTCGCGTCGGATGCGTTCTTCCCGTTCCGTGACGGCCTCGACGTCGTCGTGGCGGCCGGCGCGACCTGCGTGATCCAGCCGGGCGGCTCGATGCGCGACGACGAAGTGATCGCGGCGGCCGACGAGCACGGCATCGCGATGGTCCTGACGGGCGTGCGCCACTTCCGTCACTGATCGCCGCATGCGGCCCGCGCGGCCACTGCACGGGAACCCGGCGGCATCACTCCCGCCGGGTTTTTTATTGCGCGGCGCCGTCGCGCACGACCGGGCGATCGGCTTGCCGCACCATTCGTTGTAGTATCGCTGCATCACGCCACTCTCCTCACTCATGCGAATTCTCGGCATCGACCCCGGCCTGCGCGTCACCGGCTTCGGCGTCATCGACGTCAGCGGCCACCGGCTCGCCTATGTCACGAGCGGCGTGATCCGCACGCCGACGGCCGACCTGGCCACCCGGCTCGGCACGATCTTCCAGGGCGTCTCGACGATCGTACGCGAACACGCGCCCGACCAGGCCGCGATCGAAAAGGTGTTCGTCAACGTGAACCCGCAGTCGACGCTGCTGCTCGGCCAGGCGCGCGGCGCCGCGATCTGCGGGCTCGTCGCGGGCGGGCTGCCGGTCGCCGAATACACGGCGCTGCAGCTCAAGCAGGCGGTGGTCGGCTACGGCCGCGCGACCAAGACGCAGATGCAGGAAATGGTCACGCGGCTGCTCAACCTGTCCGGCCAGCCGGGCTCCGACGCCGCCGACGCGCTCGGCATGGCGATCTGCCACGCGCACGGCGGCGACACGCTCAGCACGCTGGGCGGCCTCGCGCCGGCGCTCGCGCAGAAAGGGCTGCGCGTGCGGCGCGGCCGGCTGGTCGGCTGACGCCAGTCGTGCGCCGCGGCACGTACGTCGGCTCGACTGCGTTGGCTGCGTTGGCTGCGTTGGCTGCGTTGGCTGCGTTGGCTGCGTTGACCACCTTCACCGTTCTACCCACGCCCGACACACCCGCGACACGCGCCGCTTCGGCCTGACGGCCGCGCCCATCGGCATTGCGCCGCGCGTGCGCTACACTCGCGCTTTCTTCCTCGCATCCCGTCCTCCATGATCGGTCGCATCGCCGGCATCCTGCTCGAAAAGAATCCGCCTCATCTGCTCGTCGACTGCAACGGCGTCGGCTACGAAATCGACGTGCCGATGAGCACCTTCTACAACCTGCCGCAAACGGGCGAACGCGTCGTGCTGCTCACGCAGCAGATCGTCCGCGAGGACGCGCACCTGCTGTACGGCTTCCTGACGCCGCAGGAGCGCACGACCTTCCGCGAGCTGCTGAAGATCACCGGCATCGGCGCGCGCATGGCGCTCGCCGTGCTGTCCGGCATGAGCGTGCAGGAGCTCGCGCAGGCCGTGACGATGCAGGACGCCGCCCGCCTCACGCGGCTGCCCGGCATCGGCAAGAAGACGGCCGAGCGCCTGCTGCTCGAACTGAAGGGCAAGCTCGGCGCCGACCTCGGCGCGCTCGCCGGCGCCGCGTCGCCGTCCGACCATGCGACCGACATCCTCAACGCGCTGCTCGCGCTCGGCTACTCCGAAAAGGAAGGCCTGGCCGCGATCAAGAACGTGCCGGCCGGCACCGGCGTGTCCGAAGGCATCAAGCTCGCGCTGAAGGCATTGTCGAAGGCATAACGCGCGTTCGTTCCGGCCGTCGAAGCCAGTGTCGCGCCGCCGCGCGACGCTCGCCAGTCGGCCGTTCGGCCAGGTGGCCCGTGCTTCGTCGCGCGGTACAATGGCCGCATGATTGAAACCGACAAACTCGCCACCGAGCAGCGGATCATCGCCGCCACGCCCACCTCGTCGCACGAGGAGGTGTTCGAACGTGCGTTGCGGCCGCGCCAGCTCGACGACTACGTCGGCCAGGAAAAGGTGCGCGGCCAGCTAGAGATCTTCATCGAAGCCGCGAAGCGCCGCGCCGAGCCGCTCGACCACGTGCTGCTGTTCGGGCCGCCGGGTCTCGGCAAGACGACGCTCGCCCACATCATCGCGCGCGAGATGGGCGTGAACCTGCGCCAGACGTCGGGCCCCGTGCTCGAGCGCGCGGGTGATCTCGCCGCGCTGCTGACGAACCTCGAAGCGAACGACGTGCTGTTCATCGACGAAATCCACCGGCTGTCGCCGGTCGTCGAGGAAATCCTGTATCCGGCGCTCGAGGATTACCAGATCGACATCATGATCGGCGAAGGCCCGGCCGCGCGCAGCGTGAAGCTCGACCTGCAGCCGTTCACGCTGGTCGGCGCGACCACCCGTGCCGGGATGCTGACCAACCCGCTGCGCGATCGTTTCGGGATCGTCGCGCGCCTCGAGTTCTACGACGCCGGTCAACTGTCGCGCATCGTGCAGCGCTCGGCGTCGCTGCTGAATGCGCAGATCGATCCGAACGGCGCGCTGGAAATCGCGAAGCGCGCGCGCGGCACGCCGCGGATCGCGAACCGGCTGCTGCGCCGCGTGCGCGATTTCGCGGAAGTGAAGGCCGACGGCCAGATCACCGCGGCGGTGGCCGACGCCGCGCTCGCGATGCTCGACGTCGATCCGGTCGGCTTCGACCTGATGGACCGCAAGCTGCTCGAGGCGATCCTGTACAAGTTCGACGGCGGCCCGGTCGGCATCGACAACCTCGCGGCAGCGATCGGCGAGGAGCGCGACACGATCGAGGACGTGCTCGAACCGTACCTGATCCAGCAGGGCTTCCTGCAGCGCACGCCACGCGGGCGCGTCGCGACGCTGCTCACGTATCGCCACTTCGGGCTGTCGGTGCCCGATGCCCGCCGCACCGAACGCGACGAGTGGGATACCCCGGACGGGAAGTAATCCGTCGCCCGAGCCGCACCCGCCATGACGACGCCGCCCAGCCGCCACCCCACCACCGTGCCGGGCCCGCGCTGGGCGGAACCGATCCGCAAGCGGCTCGTGGCCGGCATCACGCACCTGACGGCCGGCGGCGGCGGTCCGTCGATCGATCTCTCTTCGCCGCCGGGCGATCCCGGGCTATTCGGCCCCGACGCCGTGTGCTGGCGCGTGCATGCCGATTTCACGTCGATGATGACGGGCGGCATCGCCGCGCTGCTGCTGCAGGCGCTCCACCCGCTCGCACTCGCGGGCGTCTGGGATCATTCGTCGTTCCGCACCGACATCTTCGGCCGCTTGCGGCGCACCGCCACGTTCATCACGGGGACGACGTTCGGCAGCCGCGCGGACGCACTCGCGCTGATCGAGCGCGTGAAAACGATCCATGCGCGCGTCTCCGGCAGCGCACCGGACGGCCGGCCGTACCGCGCCGACGATCCCGCGTTGCTGACCTGGGTGCATGTCGCGGAAGTGTCGAGCTTCCTCGCCGCGCATCTGCGTTACGTGAATCCGGCGCTGTCGGGCGAACTGCAGGACCGCTATTACGCGGAGACGGCGCTGATCGCCGAGTTGCTCGGCGCCCGCGAGGTGCCGCGTTCGCGCGCCGAGGTCGCCGCCTATCTCGCGCGCATGCTGCCCGAGCTCGAAGCCGGGCCGCGTACGTTCGACGTGATGTCCATCCTGCTGAATGTGCCGGTCGCGAAGCCGGCGCTGCGGCCGGCCGCGTCGCTGGTGATGCATGCCGGGATCGACCTGCTGCCGCCGTGGGCGCAGCGCATGCTCGGCGTGTCGACGTTCGCGCCGTTGCGGCGTGCGCTGGTCCGGCCCGGCATACGCGCGGTTGCGCCCGTGCTGCGCTGGGCGCTCGTGAACGGCGCGTCGAAGCGTGCGCGCCGCCGCGCGACGGCCTCCCCGTCCGACGGCACCCCGTCTGTCTGACGGTCCGCTTGTTCCGATCATTTCAATTGGCTGTCAAATAGCTGTGACAAGCTGACGGGCTTGCACCCGCGCACGGTCGCACGTCTGCTCGTCGCCGACGCCCACTGACCCGCGCGAAGTCCCGCCCGCCCACCCGACCGACGCCCGATGCCCGCGATGCCACGCCTGCCGATCCGTTTCGCCGTTGCCGCCAGCCTGTCCACCGTCTTCGCCCTCGCCGCGTGCGGAGGCGACGATGTCGCCGCCGTCGCGCGCATGGACGCACAACCGCCGTCCGGCGGCACGACGACCGCACCGGCCCCCACGCCGCCCGCGACCACCCGGCCGCAACCGGGCAAGTGGAAAGCCGCCCGCGCCGGCGACCTGATCGACGTGACGCTCGGCGATCTCCATCCGACGCAGGGAGCGATCGGCTACGACCAGATCTACTACAAGCTCGGCCGCTACGAACGGCAGCCCGACAAGAAGTTCGACGACTTCTGCGCGGACGAAGGCCTCGGCGGCGTCGCATCGAGCGGCTACACGGCCCGATCGTCGCTGCGCGAGCCGGCCAGCTACAGGTGCGCGACGACCGACGCGAACGCTCGAGACCGCTCGGTGCTGAACCCCGTCGTGATCGGCCCGAACGGCGATGCGCTGTACCTGACGGACGGCCACCACGGCCTGTCGACTTACTACGAGACGCCCGACGGCGGCCCGGCGCTGCACGTGCACGTCGTCGTCAAGGACAACCTCGGCGACTACTCGGGCGACGTGTTCTGGCAGCAGATGCAAAGCCGCGGCTATCTGCGCCTGAAGAACGGCGAAGGCAAGCCGATCACGACCGCGCAACTGCCGACCGGCCTCGGCCTGACACTCGGGATGACGAACGACCGCTATCGATCACTCGTCTATTTCACGCGCGACATCGGTTACGGCAAACCCGCACAAGCGACCGACTACCTCGAGTTCTACTGGGCCGACTGGCTGCGCGCGCAGCCGGACACGTTCGCGCTGGCCGGCTACGACCGGACGCGGCCCGGCGCGACCGATCCCGATCCGGCAAAGGCCGACACGGGCTATCTGAATGCGGTCTGGAATGCGTCGACGCGGATGGTCGCGGCCACGGACCCCGTGATCGACGGCAAGACGGGCGCCGACCTCGGGCGCGCCGATGCGATCAACGGCGGGAAGAAATACAGCAAGGGGGAATTCGACAAGCTGCGCCAGCCGATCACGGCCGACAAGCCCGGCAAGATCGCGTACGCGCTCGACTACAAGACGCGCCACGGGCTGCCGCAGTAAGCGTCACGCCGGAAGGAAGGGAGTCCCGCCCCGGCCATGCCATGCCGGACGGGCCCCGCGTGCTCAAAGCACCTTGCGGTACCCGTCGTCATCGTCGCTCGCGGCTTCGAGATGCGACACGTCGGCCCACTGCACGACCTGCGCGCGGCCATCCACGTAATCGACGACGTTGATGCTGGTATTGAGCAACTGATAGTTGCGCGGCGCCGACAGCTCGATCCCGTTCGCGAAGCGATACACGCAATCGAGCACGCCGCCGTGCGCGACGCATGCGATCCGGCCGCCCGGATGCGCGGCGACGATCGGTTCGAGCGCATGCAGCACGCGGTGATAAAACTCGCGCTGCGACTCGCCGCCCTCCGGCGCGAAGCCGGGATCGCGCGTCTGCCACGCCGCATACGCGTCCGGAAACAGCGCCTCGATCTCGGTGCTGTCGTGCCCCTGGAATGCGCCGTACGAGCGTTCGCGCAACCCTTCGCGCAGCAGCAGCGGCAGCCCGAGCACATCGGCAAACGGTTGGGCGGTCTGTTGCGCGCGCATCAGGTCGCTCGAATACACCGCGTCGATCCGCGCGCCGTCGCGCGCGTCGCGCCCGAGCCGCGCCGCCAGCCGCTGCGCCTGCGCGAGCCCCGTATCGGCCAACGGGATGTCGATATGCCCCTGGATGCGCTTGATGCGGTTCCAGGCCGTCTCGCCATGGCGGATGAAAAGAATCTGCGTGGTGGCCATCGCGGCGCGCCTCCGGGGAAGAATCAGGGCCGCACTTGCAGCCAGAACGTCACGGGGCCGTCGTTGACCAGCGACACCTGCATGTCGGCGCCGAACTCGCCCGTCTCGACGACGGGATGGCGCGCCCGCGCGGCCGCGACGAAATAGTCGAACAGCCGCGCGCCTTCGTCGGGCGGCGCGGCGGGCGTGAAGCTCGGACGCAGCCCGCTGTTCGTATCGGCCGCGAGCGTGAACTGCGACACGAGCAGCAGGCCGCCCGCGCGGCCTTCGCCGTCGATGTTCGATACCGGCAGGTTCATCTTGCCGGCTGCGTCGCTGAACACGCGGTAGCCGAGCAGCTTCGCGAGCAGCTTGTCGGCCGCGGCCTCGGTATCGCCGCGCTCCGCGCAGACCAGCGCGAGCAGGCCCGCGCCGATCTCGCCCGTCGTGCGGCCGCCGACGCGCACGTCGGCGCGCGTCACGCGCTGAATCAGCGCGATCATGCGGTCAGCGTGACGCGTGCGAAGCGGCGCTTGCCGACCTGCACGACGAATTCGCCGGCCTCGACCTTCAGGCCCTTGTCGGACACGGTCGCGCCGTCGATCTTCACGCCGCCCTGCTCGATGTTGCGCAGCGCTTCGCTCGTCGACGGCACGAGACCGGCCTGTTTCAACAACTGACCGATCGCCAGCGGCGCGCCGGCCAGCGTGACCGACGGAATGTCGTCCGGCACGCCGCCCTTCGCGCGGTGGTTGAAGTCCTCGAGCGCGCGTTCGGCGTCGGGCTGCGAGTGGAATCGCGCGACGATTTCCTGCGCGAGCAGCACCTTGAAGTCGCGCGGGTTGCGGCCGCCCTCGGCCTCGCGCTTGAAGCCGGCGATCTCGTCGAGGCTGCGGAACGACAGCAGCTCGAAGTAACGCCACATCAGCGTGTCCGAGATGCTCATCAGCTTGCCGAACATGTCGGTCGGCTTCTCGCTGATGCCGACGTAGTTGCCCTTCGACTTCGACATCTTCTCGACGCCGTCGAGGCCTTCGAGCAGCGGCATCGTCAGGATGCACTGCTGTTCCTGGCCGTACTGCTTCTGCAGTTCGCGGCCGACCAGCAGGTTGAACTTCTGGTCGGTGCCGCCGAGTTCGAGATCGGCGTTCAGCGCGACCGAATCGTAGCCCTGCATCAGCGGGTACAGGAATTCGTGGATCGAGATCGGCACGCCGCCCTGGAAGCGCTTCGTGAAATCCTCGCGCTCGAGGATCCGCGCGACCGTGTAGCGCGACGCGAGCTTGATCATCCCGTCCGCGCCGAGCGGCATCGACCATTCGCTGTTGTAGCGGATCTCGGTCTTGTCGCGATCGAGCACGAGCGCGGCCTGCTCGAAGTAGGTCTTCGCGTTCGATTCGATCTGCTCGCGCGTGAGCGGCGGACGCGTCGCGTTGCGGCCCGACGGATCGCCGATCAGCGACGTGAAATCGCCGATCAGGAAGATCACCGTATGGCCGAGGTCCTGCAGCTGGCGCATCTTGTTCAGCACGACCGTATGGCCGATGTGGATGTCCGGTGCGGTCGGATCGAGGCCGAGCTTGATGCGAAGCGGCGTACCGGTGGCTGCGCTGCGCGCGAGCTTCTGCGCGAACTCTTCCTCGATCAGCAGCTCGTCGACGCCGCGCTTCGTGACGGCGAGCGCATGCCGGACTTCGTCGGTGATCGGGAAAACGGGCTTGGAACTGGGTTCGGTGCTCATCGGTGCCAGGAAGAATGTCGCAAAAACAGGGATTTTCCCATAACTTGCGCGCGCATCGCTTAACGACGCGTCACGTTGCGCGGATAATCGGGCGCAAGGCGCGCGGGACCGGCCCGCGCCGCACGATCCAGGAGAACCCAACGTGCCGCAACGACCGCCGCAGCATGCCGATCCGGCAGACGGCATCTACTTCGGGCTGATGTCTGGAACCAGCATGGACGGCGTCGACGGCGTCGCCGTGCGTTTCGAGGCCGGCCGCGCGCCGGTCGTGCTCGCGGAAGCGTTCGTCGGCTTCGCGCAATCGCTGCGCGACGCGCTGTTCGCGCTGCAGCAGCCCGGCGACAACGAGATCGACCGCGAATCGCTCGCGGCGAATGCGCTCGTCACGCGCTATGCGGTGTGCTGCCACGAATTGCAGCGCACGGCCGGGCTGTCGCGCGACGAGATCCGCGCGATCGGCGTGCACGGCCAGACGGTGCGCCATCGCCCCGAGCGCGGCTATACGCGCCAGCTCAACAATCCGGCGCTGCTCGCCGAGCTGACCCAGGTCGACGTGATCGCCGATTTCCGCAGCCGCGACGTGGCCGCCGGCGGCCACGGCGCGCCGCTCGCGCCGGCGTTCCATGCGACGGTGTTCGGCGCGCCGGGCGAAACGCGGGTCGTCTGCAATCTCGGCGGAATCAGCAACATCACGATCCTGCCCAACGCGGGCGGCGACGTGCGCGGCTTCGACTGCGGCCCGGCGAATGCGCTGATCGATGCGTGGGCGACCCGCCATCTGGGCAAGCCGTACGACGACGGCGGCAAGTTCGCCGCACGCGGCACCGTCCACGCGCCGCTGCTCGACACGTTGCTCGAGGAACCGTATTTCACCGCGCCGCCGCCGAAAAGCACCGGACGCGACCTGTTCAATCCCGCGTGGCTCGATACGAAGCTCGCCGCGTTCCAGCAGGTTGCGCCGGAGGACGTGCAAGCCACGCTCACCGCGCTCACCGCCGTGTCGGTGGCGCGCGACATCGCGCAGCACGCACCGGGCTGCAAGGCCGTGTTCGTATGCGGCGGCGGCGCACGCAACCCGGTGTTGCTCGATGGGCTCCGGCACGCGCTGCGGGAGGCCGGCGTGCCGGCCACCGTCGACACGACGGCCGCGCTCGGCGTGCCACCGCAGCAGGTCGAAGCGCTCGCGTTCGCGTGGCTCGCGTACCGCTTCACCGCGCGCCAGCCCGGCAATCTCGCGACGGTCACCGGCGCAGCCGGCAACCGCGTGCTCGGCGCGCTCTATCCGCGCTGATGCGACACTCGCCGCGCGGCGAGCGCGACAAGGCGGGCGCGTATAAAAAAACGGGGCATGAAGCCCCGTTTTTCATTCCGGCAGAACCGGCGCGGATCTGCCGTGCGCTCAGACCGAGAACGACGAACCGCACCCGCAGGTGGTGGTCGCGTTCGGGTTCTTGATCACGAACTGGGCGCCGTTGAGGTCGTCCTTGTAGTCGATCTCGGCGCCGACCAGGTACTGGTAGCTCATCGAGTCGATCAGGAGCTGGACGCCGTTCTTGTTCATCACGGTGTCGTCCTCGTTGACTTCCTCGTCGAACGTGAAGCCATACTGGAAGCCGGAGCAGCCGCCACCCTGCACGAACACGCGCAGCTTGAGGTCGGGATTGCCCTCTTCGTCGATCAGTTGCTTGACCTTGTCGGCCGCGGCGTCGGTGAAGACGAACGGCAGCGGCATATCGGTCGTCGTTGCTGCGGATTCGGTAACAGCGTTCATTCGAACTCTCCAAAAAGCTTTAGCCGCTATTGTAGGGCCGATCAGAAGATCGTGCTGAAGTCCATGAAATCAATAGGTTCTTGTCGATTTCATCAAACGCGCCCGCGCGGGGGCCGCCGCAGCGGGCCGGAAGCGGACATAAAAAAACCGCCAGCGTGAAAGCTGGCGGTTTTTCCGGCGGACGCCGCCCGAAGGCGGCGAGGCCATGAAGCGGAATTAACGCTTCGAGAACTGCTTTGCGCGGCGTGCCTTGCGCAGACCGACCTTCTTACGCTCGACTTCACGCGCATCGCGCGTGACGAAGCCTGCGCTCGACAGCGACGGCTTGAGCGTCGCATCGTAGTCGATCAGTGCACGGGTGATGCCGTGGCGCACTGCGCCTGCCTGACCCGTTTCGCCGCCGCCGTTGACGTTCACCTTGATGTCGAACGTCTGGCCGTGGTTCGTGAGTTCCAGCGGTTGACGCACGATCATCAGCGACGTTTCGCGCGAGAAGTAGTCAGCGATGGGCTTGCCGTTGACGATGATGTCGCCCTTGCCAGCCTTGATGAAGACACGTGCGACTGCGCTCTTGCGGCGGCCCGTACCGTAGTTCCAGTTACCGATCATGTGGGTCCCCTTAGATCTCGAGCGCCTTCGGCTGTTGAGCCGAGTGCGGATGCGTCGCTTCTGCGTAGACCTTCAGCTTCTTGATCATCGCGTAGCCGAGCGGGCCCTTCGGCAGCATGCCCTTGACCGCCTTCTCGAGCGCGCGGCCCGGGAAGCGCTCTTGCATCTTGCCGAACGTCGTTTCATAGATACCGCCCGGGTAGCCCGAGTGACGGTAGTACTTCTTGTCCAGCGTCTTGTTGCCCGTGACCTTCAACTTGCTCGCGTTGATGATGATGATGAAATCACCAGTGTCGACGTGCGGGGTGAACTCAGGCTTGTGCTTGCCGCGCAGACGGCGTGCCACTTCGCTGGCAACACGGCCGAGAACCTTATCCGTCGCGTCAATCACGTACCATTCGCGCGTCACCTCATGGGCTTTTGCGGAAAACGTCTTCATGATCGATCCAAAAAAAATGCTTTGCCCGATGTGTTCTTCCTGCTTGTCTGTGTGCGCTTCGAGGCGCGGTGCAGGCTCTCCCTGTTCTTTTTCCGTGGGCATGAATGCGGAAAAGCCCTGAATTATAAAGGAAATACGGCTGCGTGGTCAAAGAGAATCCACGCCCCGTGTTCGCGGCGGCCGAAATGGGCCAAAATCCGGTCGTGCCCCGACAAGCCAGGCGAACCGAGCGCCTGCGGCGGCACCCATCGACGTGCGGCACATGACCTTGCCGCGCCAGACCGGCCAAACCCGAAAAACAACAAACCAGCATGTTGAAACAACGACTTACGCCCTTCCTCGCGGCCGCGCTGCTGGCCGCCGCGGCGCCCGCCGTCGGCGCGTCCGGCTGCGAAGCCAAGCTCGACGCGCTCGATGCACGCATCGCCGAAGCCCGAACCGCCCATGCCGAAGACCGCATCGTGCGCCTGCGCGCGGTGCGCGAACGCGTCCGCCACTTCTGCGCACGCGGCCACGCGTCGGCCGCCCCTGCACCGGCGCCGGAGGCCGACTCGCGCGGCACGCCGCCGGACGCGACGTCGCAGCCGGCCGCGCGGCAGCCCGCGTGACGGTGCCGACGCGCGCAAGCCGCGCGCCGATGTTTGCATGGGACGAAAAAAAGCCCGAACGGCTGGTTCGGGCTTAATCCACCTCAGGAGGAGGGTGGAGGAGACATTCGGAGGTTGCCGCAGCGCGACAACCAATGAGAGTCATTATACGAATGCCCGACCGAGTCCACAAGAAAATTTGCATTGCGAAATCAACTCCCACGATATGGGATGCCAGTCGAAAAGCTTACGCAAATGAATTTCCATTCAAAATCAAGCATATAAGCGCGTCACGCACAACTTCAAACCGCCCGCATCTAGAGCAAAACCCCTAAATTCAGCAGGGAAATCGCCGCTCGCCGCGCCGCTCGCTCGGCGCCGGCATTGCTCGTCTTGCAGCGCATCAGCCGACCGTTGCGCCGCGGGCTACAATGCCGGATCGAATCCGAATCAGGCAACGCTGGAGCGCAAGCATGGAATGCAAAGTAAGCTGGATGGGCCAGGACGGCATGGCGTTTTCCGCCGAGACCGGCAGCGGGCATCTCGTCACGATGGACGGCGCGCCCGAAGGCGGCGGCCACAACCTCGCGCCGCGTCCGATGGAGATGGTGCTGCTCGGCACCGGCGGCTGCACGGCTTATGACGTCGTGCTGATCCTGAAGAAGAGCCGCCAGGAAGTGAGCGGCTGCTCGGTCACGCTGAAGGCCGAGCGCGCGAGCGAAGATCCGAAGGTGTTCACGAAGGTGCACTTCCACTTCACGGTCACCGGCCGCAACCTGAACCCGGCCACGGTCGAACGCGCGATCAACCTGTCGCACGACAAGTATTGCTCCGCGTCGATCATGATCGCGAAAACGGCCGAACTCACGCATTCGTTCGACATCGTCGCCGCCTGATCGCGCGGCGCGCGCATGAAAAAAGGGCCGGCGCTCCGCAGGGAGCGCCGGCCCTTTCGCATTCGAGCGGCAAAGCAGGCCGATAAGCCGGATTCTGTGCACGCCGCGCGCCGAAGCGCGCAACGCGTGGCAGCCATTCCTCTAGGCGCGCCATTGCTGACGCGCTCAAGCTTCCTACCCGCAGACGAGACGGGGGCCCCGTCCTGCATCCGAAAATGCGCGCCTGCCTACTTGGAATTGCTCCGGGTGGAGGTTACCGTGCCGGCGAACGTCGCCGTCGCCGCGGTGCGCTCTTACCGCACCGTTTCACCCTTACCTGATCCCGGCTTGCGCCGGGCCATCGGCGGTTTGCTTTCTGTTGCCCTGTTCCGCGTGTCGCCACGGATGGCCGTTAGCCATCACCCTGCCCTGTGGAGTCCGGACTTTCCTCGCCCCCGCGCGCCCGAAGGCGGCGAGGCCGCGACTGCCTGGCCTGCTTTGCGACGCGCATTCTAGCACTGCGCGCCGCGGTCGGCAGCGCGCGAGCCACCGCCACGCCGAAACACGGCCGGATCGACGCGACCGGGTTCGCGCGGCGGCGCGCCGCTCACGCGAGTTTCCAGCCGATCGCCTCGCCACCGCGCAGCGGCACGACCGGCGTATCGCCCGCGAAGATCTCGCGCGGCAACTCCCACGCCTCGCGGCGCAGCGTGACCGTCTCGGCGCTGCGCGGCAGCCCGTAGAAATCGGCGCCGAAGAAGCTCGCGAACCCTTCCAGCTTGTCGAGCGCGCCGGCGGTGTCGAATGCTTCCGCGTACAGTTCGAGCGCGTGCAGCGCCGTGTAGCAGCCCGCGCAGCCGCACGCGGTTTCCTTCGCGCCGCGCGCATGCGGCGCGCTGTCGGTGCCGAGGAAGAAGCGCGGGTTGCCCGACGTCGCGGCCTCGACCAGCGCCACGCGATGCGTCTCGCGCTTGAGCACCGGCAGGCAGTAGTAATGCGGGCGAATCCCGCCGACGAACAGCGCGTTGCGGTTGTACAGCAGGTGATGCGCGGTGATCGTCGCGCCGAGCAGACCGGGCGCCGCGTCCGCATCGCGCACGTAGTCGGCCGCGTCCTTCGTCGTGATGTGCTCGAACACGACCTTCAGCCCCGGGAAATCGCGGCGCAGCGGCGTCATCACGCGGTCGATGAACACCTTTTCGCGGTCGAACAGGTCGATCGACGCATCGGTCACCTCGCCGTGCACGAGCAGCGGCATGCCGGTTTCCTGCATCGCCTCGAGCGTCTTCGCGCATTTCGCGAGATCGGTGACGCCATGGTCGGAATTCGTCGTCGCGCCTGCCGGATACAGCTTCACGCCGTGCACGAAGCCGCTTTCGCGGGCGCGGCGGATTTCGTCGGGCGGCGTGTTGTCGGTCAGGTACAGCGTCATCAGCGGTTCGAACGTCATCCCGGCCGGCAGTGCGCCGAGGATGCGCGCGCGATAGGCCTGCGCCTGCGCGGTGGTCGTGACCGGCGGCTTCAGGTTCGGCATGACGATGGCGCGGCCGAACTGGCGGGCGGTGTGCGGCAGCACGGCGGCGAGCATGTCGCCGTCGCGAAGGTGCAGGTGCCAGTCGTCGGGACGGGCGAGCGAAAGCGTCGCCGGGGAGGAAGCGTTCGAGGCAGTCATAGGAGGCGTCGTGAGGAACGGGCTTGCGATCGGCGGGGCCGGAACGCGCGTGCACGGGCCGATTGACGGCAAACCGCAACACGGGGCCTTTGGCCAGCGGAATCCGCTTTTTACCGCTCAGGGCTCGGTGATATGCTAGAAGCCGCATTGTACCGGGGTTCGCCCGGTTCGTTACCCCCGCTTCAGCCTGCCGCCCCACGTAAAATGTGCCAACTCCTTGGAATGAACTGCGCCGCGCCGACGGACGTCACATTCTCCTTCACAGGTTTCGCGGCCCGGGGTGGACTCACCGATCACCATGCCGACGGCTGGGGCATCGCGTTCTTCGAAGACAAGGCCTGCCGCCTCTTCATCGATCACCAGGCCTCGGCCACGTCGCCGATCGCCGAAATGGTGAAGCGCTACCCGATCAAGTCCAAGAACACGATCGCGCACATCCGCAAGGCGACGCAAGGGCACATCCTGCTCGAGAACAGCCATCCGTTCATGCGCGAGCTGTGGGGCCGGCACTGGATCTTCGCGCATAACGGCGACCTGCAGGACTACGCACCGGACATGGACGGCAGCGTCTACCATCCGGTCGGCACGACCGACAGCGAACAGGCGTTCTGCGTGCTGATGCAGGGGCTGCGCGAAGCCTTTCCCGGCGCGCAGCCGCCGCTGCCCGAGCTGTTCGAGCGGGTCGGCGAACTGACGCGCGGCATCACCGATCACGGCGTGTTCAATTTCCTGATGTCGAACGGCCAGGCGCTCTTCGCGCACTGCTCGACGCGGCTGCACTATCTCGTGCGGCGCTGGCCGTTCTCGACCGCGCATCTCGTCGACGAAGACCTGTCGATCGACTTCGCGAAATACACGACGCCCGAGGATCGCGTCGCGGTGATCGCGACGCAGCCGCTCACCGACAACGAAGTCTGGACCGCATTCGAGCCGGGCGAGTTGATCATGTTCCAGTGCGGCGACGTCGCCGCGCGGATGCAGATTCCGGTGCCCGCGCGCGTGCTCGAGAAGCTGCGCAACCCGTCGCTCGACGCGTCGGCCTCCGCACCGCGCACGGTGGTGCGCGAAGCGCTCGCCACCGCGGCCGACGGCGATGCCGACGACGCGATCGATTTCTGAAGCGCGGCATCGGCCGCGTCCGCTTTCTGCTCGCTTCCTGCTTGCCGTGCGTGCGTCGTACGATGCGTCCGACGACGCCCGTCATCGACGCAAATCGCCCGGCTCCGGCCAATACGGTTTCATTTCGGCCACCACCCGGCGCAACGAATCGACGTCACGCAACATTCGCTTGATTTTATTAATTTACAAGTGAAAATAAGTAAAAGATGAAACGGACAAAATAACCGCCAATTAAAACAAAAATCCCGGGCCCGCATTTTATCGCGCGTCATCCGCCGAAACCGTGCGCTATCCCACCGACTCCAGCAGTCCTGCCAGCCTTTAACAAAACCCCTCAAGCCCGCCACCACCACGGCTTTCGGTTCGATCAACCACACAAATCAAAAATACCACGCATTACGGTTCGAATCATTACAGTTTCCCCTTTCTCGATAATCGGCGACTGCCCGAATCAGTAGACTCGCCCCATCCTCGGTGTAACGAAACACGATTGGCGCGACACGCAGCCACAGCCGCCGCACGCCCCTTCGGATCATTTCCCCACCGCGGAATGCGAATTCGCCGAATCGCGGCGAATGCCACGTCAAAAGAAGAAAGAGGGGTATGTCGTGAATCACTCATTTCGATCGATATGGAGCGACGCCGCCGGCTGCTGGGTCGCGGTGGCGGAAACGGCTCGGGCGCGCGGCAAGCGTTCGGGCAGCGAATCGGGTTCGAGCCGCCGCACCGCGCACAAGGTGGCGCACCACCCGGCACGCCGCTCGCCGCGGCGCGTCGCGGCGCTCGGGGCCGCGCTGGCCGCGCTGTCGGCCGGCGTGGCGCACGCGTCGACGTGCGGCGACGGCGCGACCGTCGCGAGCGGCGGCACCTGCGCACTCGGCAGTTTCAGCCCGACCGTCAACGACAACCTGGCCGGCGCCACGACCGTGTCGGGCGGCGAAACGATCGGCGTGGCAGGCGCATGGACGGGCGTCCCCGGCGACCCGGGCTATACGCTGACGCCGCTCGGCAGCGCGACCCTCGTGTCGGGCAACCCGAACCAGCCGCTGGTCTCGCTCGGCGGCAAGACGCAAAGCGTCAGCACGCCCGACTCGATCACGGCCACCCACACGTCGGTCGCCACCTACAACTCCGCCGAATTCACCGCATCCACGGCCGGCTCGACCACCGTGCCCGTTTACCACGACGTGAACGGCGGCCAGTACGTGAATACGCGGATCGGCACCGTCGACAGCACCGGCGGCACGCTGAACGTGTCGATCGGCAATGCCGCGGATGCGCCAGACGCGACCGGCAATGGAATCTCGATCGCACCGAAGCAGACCGACCTGACCTTTGCGGACGGCACCGGTGCGGCAAAGAGCGTCGTCAACTGGAATTCCCGCAACCAGATCTGGCTCGGCACCGGCGACTATCTCGCCAGCGGCGGCCCGGTCGGCCAGCTCCAGCTCGACGTGCCGGCCTACGCGGGCACCTTCACCGCGTTCGACGGCAGTCGCTGGACCGTCACCGACGCCGCATCGCTCGCTGCGTACAACGACTTTCTGGTGCGCTCGGTCCAGAGCGGCGCGCTCGGCTCGCAGGCCGCCTACGACACCGCGTTCGGCCAGGCCGTCACGTTCTCGCAGCAAACCTTCCAGTACGCGAACAACGTGTCCGCCGGCGACAAGAACACGCTGCCGATCGATCACCTGTCGGTGATGCACGGCACGGGCGCGAACGCGACGCTGCACATCGGCAAGGACGGCCAGATCGACTTCCGCGGCACCAACACGATCGAATCGAGCTCGGCCGTGCTCGCGGAAAACGGCGCGCACTTCGTCAACGACGGGCGCTTGTCGGGCGACTTCACGCTGGTGCGCCTCCTGAGCGGCGCGAGCGGCGTCAACAACGGCACGATCTCGTCCGGCTACGCGTCCGGCAACAACGTCGACACGAGCGGCAGCACGCCACCCGACAATTTCGGCTTCCACGCGTACACCGAGGGCAACGGCGTGTACGCGAGCGGCGCGGGCACCACGTTCGCGAACAACGGCGTGATGAACGTCGGCGCATGGACGCTCGACGGCAACCGGCCCGACCTGCAGAACTACGCGGTGGCCGCGACGGACGGCGCGCGCGCGACGAACGCCGGCACGATCAACGTCGGCGTCAACGCGACGACGCTCGACAGCCAGGTGATCGGCGGCCTCGTCGCCGGCGGCAGCTTCACGAACGAAGCAGGCGGCACGATCTATCTGGGCCGCGCCGCGCAGTACGCGCCCGGCCAGGCGGCAAACGACGTCGCGCTGTCCGCGCACGCGTACGGCATCCTGCTCGGCGCGTCGGGCAGCGCGAGCAACCTCGGCACGATCGTGATCGGCTCGCAGACGCAGAACGGCGCCGCGCTGGCGAGCATCGGCTCGAGCGCCGGCACGCTAACGAACGCGGGCGCGATCGTCGTCAACGGCGCCGCGCCCGGCACGCCGCTCGCGAACGTCGGCATGCTCGCGGCCGACACCGCCGCGACCGTGACCAATACGGGCACGATCACGCTGAATGGCGTGAACGGCATCGGCATCATGGTCGTCGGCACCGGCACGCACGCGACGACTGCGACGTCGACCGGCACGATCGACGTGGCCGGCGGCCTCGACCCCGCGTCGGACACGCGCAACTACGGCGTCTGGGCCGAAGGGCCGCTCGCGAAGGCCACGCTCGACGGTGCGCTGAACCTGACCGGCACCGGCGCGATCGGCGTGCACGCACGCTCGGGCGCGACGATCGACGTCGGCGCGAACGCGGTGCCGGCCTTCATGTCCGGCACGAACCAGATCGGCTTCTACGCATACGGCGCGGGTTCGAAAATCAACGTCGCCGCGCAGCACCTGAGCGTCGACACCGACGACTCGACGCTGTTCCGCGTCGCGGGCGGCGCGGCCTACACGGGCGCGTCGGCGGCCGGCACGCTGACGACCGACGTCAACGGCCAGCGCTCGCGCGGCGTACTCGCGACCGACGCCGGCACCACGCTGTCGACCGGCAACGCGGTCTACCACGTCAACGGCGCGAACGGCGTCGCGATCGCCGTGGAAGGCGGCGCGAAGGGCACGATCGACGCGGGTGCGACGATCGACCTGAACGCGGCCGGCGCGACCGCGGGCATCGTCGACGGCCAGGCGCACGACCTCGCCGGCGCGAACGCCGGCGCGCCGGTCGCGACGACGCTGACCAACGACGCCGCCGTCACGTCGTCGACCGCCGGCGTGACCGGTTTCATCGCGCAGAACCTCGGCACGCTCGAGAACCGCAGCACGGTGCTGCTGACCGGCGCGGGCTCGACAGGCGTCGTGGCCGGCACGCTGGGCACGGTGAACAACGCGTCGACGATCCGCGTCGCCAACGGCACCGGCGCGCTCGTGCAGGGTGCGTCGGCCACGCTCGCGAACGCGGGTTCCATCGAAGCCGACGACGGCGTCGCGGGCATACGCCTGACGGGCGCCGGCGCATCGGTCGCGCTGTCGGGCGCCGGCACCGTCATCGCGAACGGCAGCGCCGACGGCGTGCTGATCGACGCGACGGTCACCGGCGGCGGCATCGCGGCCAGCGCGACGTCGATCGCGGTCGGCGGCTCGGGCAGCGGGATCCGCAACCTCGGTGCGAATGCAACGATCGCGCTGTCCGGCACGCAGATCGCGACGACCGGCAACGGCGCCGCCGGCGTCACGTCGACCGGCGCCGGCGCGCACATCGCGGCCGATGCGGCCGCGGTCGTCCGCACGAGCGGCGCCGACGCTCGCGGCCTGTTCGTGTCGGGGGCCGATTCCACGCTCGCGGCCAACGGAACGACCGTCGCGACGACCGGCACGAACGCCCATGCAATCGTCATGGACGGCGGCGCGACGGCCCTGCTGTCGGGCGCGAAGATTTCCGCATCGGGTGCTGCGGCCGACGGCGTCGTCGCGCAAAACGGCGGCCGCATCGCCGATACGGGGTCGGCGCTCGCCAGCGCCGCCGGCAACGGCGCAACCGCGAACAGCGGCGGCGTGCTCGCATTGACGGGCACGGCGCTCACGGGCGCGACGGCCGGCGTACTGACGTCGGACACGCTCGCGAACGGCGCGACCAGCTCGGTGCTCGTCGACGGCGGCAGCGTGACGTCCGCCACCGGGCCGGCCTTCGCCGCGCGCGGCGGCGTGGCCGACATCGCGGTGCGCAACGGTACGGTCGTGACGGCCGGCAACGGCACGCTGCTGAACCTCGCGAACGGCAGCAACGTGACGTTCAATGCATCGGCGGTGAACCTCGCGGGCGACATCGTTTCCGACGCGTCGAGCACCGGCAACGTGTTCCTCGCGAACGGCACGACGCTGACCGGGAAGATCGACCCGGTCGCGCTGACCGTCGACGGCACGAGCACGTGGCGCATGACGGGCAGCTCGGTGCTGAGCAGCCTGAACAACGCGGGCCTCGTCGCATTCGCCGCGCCGACCGGCTCGCCGACGCTGACCGGCAGCTACAAGACACTGACAACGGGCGGCTACGTCGGCAACGGCGGCATGATCGCGCTGAATACGTATCTCGGCGCCGACGCGTCGCCGACCGACCGGCTGATCGTGAACGGCGGCGCGGCGAGCGGCACGACCGGCCTGAAGATCGCCAACACGGCCGGCACCGGCGCGCAGACGACCGGCGACGGGATTCCGGTGGTCGTCACGGCCAACGGCGGTACGACCGCCGCGTCGGCGTTCCATCTCGCGGGCCCGGTGCAAGCGGGTGCGTACGAGTACCGGCTCTATCGCGGCGGGCAAGGCGATGCGAACGGCTGGTACCTGCGTTCGCAGCTCGACCCGACCGACCCCGGCGACCCGATCCACCCGTCCGGCGGCGGCGGCGGCGGCATCAACGGCAACGGCGGTACGCTCGCGTATCGTCCGGGCGTTTCCGGCTACGCGATGACGCCGCTGCTGAACGCCGACTACGGCTTCTCGACGCTCGGCAAGCTGCACGAACGCGTCGGCGACATCTACAACGTCGAGCAGCAGCAGCCCGGCAATCGCGACGGCGTGTGGGGGCGCATCGGCGGCCAGAGCCTCGATGCGAACGCGGGCCGTTTCTCGGCCGACGAACGCACGTTCTTCGCGCAGTTCGGCAAGGACTGGACTGTCGACCAGGCGCCGAACGGCGCCGGCAGCACGCATGCGGGCGTGACGGCCAGCATCGGCGTGTCGAACGCGAGCTTCAGCGACATGGCGCGCGCGGGCTCGCCCAACCTGTCGACGTCGACCGGCTCGGTCGAGATGCACGCGCAGAGCGTCGGCGGCTACTGGACGCGCTACCTGCCGGACGGCACCTACTTCGACAGCGTCGGGCAGGTCACGCACTACGGCAACCGCTATCGCGACAGCTACGGCAACGAAGCGTCGCAGAACGGCTTCGGCGTCGCGCTGTCGCAGGAAGTCGGCAAGCCGTTCGCGATCGGCGCGTTGCCGGTCGCGGTCGAGCCGCAGGCGCAACTGATGTACCAGTACCTGAAGCTGAACGGGTTCAACGACAACGTGTCGGCCGTGTCGGGTACGACGACGAATGCGCTGCGCGGTCGCGTCGGCGTGCGCATCTTCCGGCCGAACCTCCAGTCGAGCGCGGGCGGCAGCGCCGCGACGCCGTACTTCACGGCCGACGTGCTGCACGACTTCCTGTCGCCGGGGCAGACCGTCGTCGGCGGCACGCCGTTCGCGACGCATCTCGGACGCACCTGGTACGAGCTCGGCGTCGGCGTGACCGCCGGCTTCGGCAAGTCGGGCGAGCTGTACGCGAACGCGAAGATCGCGCGCAACATCGGCGGCGATTACCGGCGCGGGATCGTCGGGCAGGTCGGCTACCGGTACAGCTGGTAACGTCCGGCGGCGGACGAAAAAAAACCGCCCGGCGGCCTGCCGGGCGGTTTCCGCATGGGTGCGCGCGAAAACGCGCGAACGCTCAGTGCAGGATCTTCGCGAGGAAGTCCTTCGCGCGTTCCGATTTCGGATTCGAGAAGAAATCGTCCTTGCGGTCGTCCTCGACGATCGCGCCCTTGTCCATGAAGATCACGCGGTGCGCGACCTTCTTCGCGAAGCCCATCTCGTGCGTGACGACCATCATCGTCATCCCTTCCTGCGCGAGTTCGACCATCACGTCGAGCACTTCGTTGATCATCTCCGGATCGAGTGCGGACGTCGGCTCGTCGAACAGCATCGCGATCGGGTCCATCGACAGCGCGCGCGCGATCGCGACCCGCTGTTGCTGGCCGCCCGACAGCTGGCCGGGAAACTTGTGCGCATGCGCCTTCAGGCCGACGCGATCGAGCAGCTTCATGCCCTTCTCGTTCGCTTCGTCCTTGCCGCGGCCGAGCACCTTGATCTGCGCGAGCGTCAGGTTCTCGGTGATCGACAGGTGCGGGAACAGTTCGAAATGCTGGAACACCATCCCGACCTTCGAGCGCAGCTTCGACAGGTTCGTCTTCTTGTCGCCGACCGACTGGCCGTTCACGAGGATCTCGCCCTGCTGGAACGGCTCGAGGCCGTTCACGGTCTTGATCAGCGTCGACTTGCCGGAGCCCGACGGGCCGCACACGACGACCACTTCGCCTTTCTTGACCTCGGTCGTGCATTCGGAGAGGACCTGAAACTGGCCGTACCACTTCGAAACGTTCTTGATGGAAATCATCTTGTGACCTTTTTCTGGAGACCCTTGACGAGAGCAGACGCCAACGAGCAAATCACGAAATAGCATGCGCCGGCGAACAGGACCATCTCGACGGTCGTGCCGTCGCGATCGCCGATGTTGGCGGCCGTGCGGAAGAAGTCCGCGAGACTGATCACGTACACGAGCGACGTATCCTGGAACAGGACGATCGCCTGCGTGAGCAGCAGCGGCACCATCGCGCGGAACGCCTGCGGCAGGATCACGAGGCGCATCGCCTGCGCGTAGTTCATGCCGAGCGCGAACGCGGCGTTCACCTGCCCGCGCGGCACCGCCTGGATGCCGGCGCGGATGATCTCGGAATAATACGCGGCTTCGAACAACGAGAACGCGACCATCGCCGACGCAAGGCGGATGTCAATCGTCGGCGACAGCCCGAGCACGCCCTGCAGCAACTGCGGCACGATCAGGAAGAACCACAGCAGCACCATCACGAGCGGGATCGAGCGGAACACCGTCACGTACGCTTTCGCGAACCACGCGAGCGGCTTCACGCCGGACAGCCGCAGCAGCGCCAGCAGCGTGCCCCAGACGATGCCGACCACGATCGCGATCAGCGTGATCTTGAACGTGACGATCGCACCGGACCACAGCGTCGGCAGCGCGCCGGGAATACTACTCCAGTCGAACTGATGCATCACTTGCCTCCGATGTAGCCGGGCAGCCGCGTACGGCCTTCGATCCAGCGCATGAACGCCATCACGACGAGGTTGATGACCACGTACGCGAGCGTCACGGCGATGAACGACTCGTAGGTCTGCGCGGTGTAGTCGACGAGCTGGCGCGCCTGCGCGGACAGGTCGAGCAGGCCGATCGTCGACGCGACGGCGGAGTTCTTGAAGATGTTCAGGAATTCCGACGTGAGCGGCGGCACGATGATCCGGTATGCCACGGGCAGCAGCACGTAGCGGTACGTCTGCCATTGCGTGAAGCCCATCGCGAGGCCGGCCGCGCGCTGGCCCTTCGGCAGCGCGTTGATCCCCGAGCGCACCTGTTCGCACACGCGCGCGCCGGTGAACAGGCCGAGACAGACGATCGACGCGGTAAAGAACTGCGTGCCGGGCGGCAACTGCTTGATCCAGGTGCCGATCGATGCGGGCAGCAACTCGGGTATCACGAGATACCAGACGAAGAACTGCACGATCAGCGGGATGTTCCGGAAAATCGACACGTACACGGTGCCGATCGCGGCGAGCCACTTGTTCGGCACGGTGCGCAGCACACCGAACAGCGACCCGACGATCAGCGCGATGACCCAGGCGACGAGCGACACTTCGATCGTCACCCAGAAGCCGGACATCAGCCATCCGAAATAAGTCGTCGGCTCGCCGGTCGACACGGGGCTCAGAAAGATGCCCCAGTTCCAGTGGTAAGACATGGGCAAGACTCCAGCAAAAAGAAACGGAAGAAGCGTGGCCTCTTCCGTCTCATTAGCGTCATTTCTGCATCAACGGCCGTGCGGTCAGTCGAGCGCCTTGTCGTTCGGGTTCGCGTACAGCTTCTTCATCGACTCGGACAGCGGGAAGTTCAGGTTCAGCCCCTTCGGCGGGATCGGGTTCTCGAACCACTTCGCGTAGATCTTCGCGGCTTCGCCCGACTTCTCGACTTGCGAGATCGCGTCGTCGACGACCTTCTTGAAGTCGGCGTCGCCCTTGCGCATCATGCAGCCGTAAGCCTCTTCCGATTGCGGCGTGCCGACGATCACCCACTCGCCCGGCTGCTTCGCCTTCGCGCGTTCGCCCGCGAGCAGCGCGTCATCCATCATGAATGCGACCGCGCGGCCCGATTCCAGCGTGTTGAACGAATCGCCGTGATCCTTCGCGCTGATGATGTTCATGCCGAGCTGCTTGTCGTTGTTCATCTTGCGCAGCAGGCGCTCCGACGTCGTGCCGGCGGTCGTCACGACCGTCTTGCCCTTCAGGTCGGCGAAATCCTTGACGCCCGAATCCTTCTTCGTCATCAGGCGCGTGCCGATCACGAAGATCGTGTCGGAGAACGCGGCTTGCTGCTGACGCTCGAGGTTGTTGGTCGTCGAGCCGCACTCGATGTCGACCGTGCCGTTCTGCACGAGCGGGATGCGGTTCTGCGACGTGACGGGGATGTTCTTCACCTGCAGGTTCGGCAGGCTCAGCTTCTTCTTCACCGCGTCCACGATCTTCAGCTGGAACTCGCGCGAATAGCCGACCACCTGCTGGTTCTGGTCGTAGTAGGAGAACGGAATCGACGATTCGCGGTGGCCCAGCGCGATCACGCCCGTGTCCTTGATCTTCTTCAGCGTGCCAGTCTCCTGAGCATGCGCGCCGCTTGCGAACGCGCACAGCGCCGCGGCCATCAGGACTGCCTTGTGGTATTTCATTTTGGTCATCTCCTTGGCTAAAACCCGCGCCAGTGTATCAAAGTAATATTTTTGAAAGTACTGGTTGTTTACCGCACTACGAATCGCCCTGTGCGAAGCCGTCCTCCCGGCTCCGGGCGCGCCAGATGCGCGCGCGGGCGGTGCCGGATTCGGCACCGCCCGCGAGGGTTCACATCCGCAATCGGGTGGATTGCGTCATGAATCTTTCATGGTCGATGATCAGGGACGCCCGGTTAGGGACGCCCGGTCAGGGACGCCCGGTCAGGGGTAGAGGCCGCGCATTTCGCGCGCCATGAGGATGCGCTTGCACGCGACGATGAACGCCGCCGTACGCACCGTCACCTTGTGCTCTTCCGCGACCGCCCACACGCCGGCGAACGCTTCGCGCATCACGCGCTCGAGACGATGGTTGATCTCGTCTTCCGTCCAGAAGAAGCTCGAGAAATCCTGCACCCACTCGAAGTACGATACGGTCACGCCACCGGCGTTCGCGATCACGTCGGGGATCACGAGCACGCCGTTCGCGCTCAGGATGTCGTCCGCCGCGGTCGTCGTCGGGCCGTTCGCGCCTTCGACGATGATCTTCGTGCGGATCTTCGCCGCGTTCTTCTCGGTGATCTGGTTTTCCAGCGCCGCCGGGATCAGGATGTCGGTCTCGACCGTCCAGAACTCGTCGTTCGGCATCGGCTCGGCGCCTTCGAAGCCCGCGACGCCGCCCGTGCGTGCGACGTGGTCGAGCAGCTTGTTCGAATCGAGGCCGGCCGGCTGGTAGATCGTGCCCGTGTGATCCTGCACCGCGATCACCTTCGAGCCCGCTTCCTGGAACAGCTTCGCCGCGATGCCGCCGACGTTGCCGAAGCCCTGCACCGCGATGCGCGCGCCTTCGATCTCGAGGCCCTTCTTCTTCGCCGCTTCGCAGCCGACGACGAACACGCCGCGGCCCGTCGCTTCCTTGCGGCCGAGCGAACCGCCGAGCGCGATCGGCTTGCCGGTCACGACGCCGGTCGACGTCTGGCCCTGGTTCATCGAGTACGTGTCCATCATCCACGCCATCACCTGTTCGTTGGTGTTGACGTCCGGCGCCGGAATGTCGGTGTTCGGCCCGATGATGATGCCGATTTCGCTGGTGTAGCGGCGCGTCACGCGCTCGAGCTCGCCACGCGACAGCTTGCGCGGGTCGACGCGGATGCCGCCCTTCGCACCGCCGTACGGCACGTTCACGGCCGCGTTCTTCACCGACATCCATGCGGACAGCGCCATCACTTCCGACAGCGTCACGTCCTGGTGGTAGCGCACGCCGCCCTTGCCCGGGCCGCGCGACACGTTGTGCTGCACGCGATAGCCTTCGAAGTGCGCGACGGTGCCGTTGTCGAGCTCGATCGGGCAGTCGACGATCAGGATGCGCTTCGGACGCTTCAGCGTTTCGAGCCAGCGCGACAGCGAACCGAGGTACGGCGCGACGCGATCGACCTGCTGAAGGTAGTTGCCCCACGGGCCGAGATCGTCGGCGTGCAGGTAGGACGGGATGGACTGCTGTTGCGAAGACATGGAAGCTCCAACGTTCAACGGATTGCGCACATTGTCGAAAAAGCCGTTTTTTTTATCCAATGCCGTTTGTTTATTCGATTATGCGTTTCTTGCATGATCGCGATTTTTTGCAAATCCGCGGTCGATTTGCGCAAGAACGCCCGCGATCGGCCGTGCATCGCGTTCGTGGAAAAACGGATTGGACAGGCGCGAGCCGGCCGCGGGACAGCCGTCCGACAGGCGGTGCAAGGCCGCCGTCAGCCGACCGGGCCAATCGGCCGGGTTAACCGCCGGCGGTTAACCGGCAGTATCGCCGGTGGTCTCGCGCAGTTCGTCGCGCACGACGTCCCACAGCGCGCGCACGAGCTTCTGCCGCGGATCGTCGCCCTGCAGCGCGAGCTTGTCGCAGTACAGCCGGATCTCCATCGTCAGCGTGAACGGATGCGCGCCGCCGCGCGCCGACCGGTCGAGGCGGATCAGCCGGCCGCCCGCGACCGCATCGTCGACCGCGCTGTGCGGCAGGAACGCGACGCCGTGGCCCGCGAGCGCCATCGCCTTCAGCCCTTCGGCCATGTCGGTTTCGTACACGCGATCGAGGAACAGCCGCGTCGGCGCGTTCGCGATGATGACTTCGGTCATCCGGCCGAGATACGCGTTCGGCGTATACGACAGGTACGGCACGCGCGCGTCGGCCGTGCCCGGCAGCGTATGGCGCGGCCGGCCCGCGCGGCCGGGCGCGGAGAACGGGCTGATCGGCTCGCTGCCGAGGACGAGCATGTCGTAGCGCGCCGGGTCGAGCGCGACCGGGTGGCTCGGGTGGTGGTAGCCCATCACGAGGTCGCAGCCGCCTTCGACGAGCGACAGCACCGCGTCGTGCACGTTCAGCGCGCGCAGCCGCGTGTGGACCTGGCCCATCTTCGCCTCGATCCGCTCGAGCCAGCGCGGGAAATACGTGAGCGACAGCGTGTGCGGCACCGCGAATTCGATCGTCGGCACCGGCGCGCCGACGTGGCCGCGCAGCAGCGTGCGCGCCTCGTGCGCCTGCGACAGCATCGTCAGCGCCTGCTCGTAGAAGATCTGCCCAGCCTGCGTGAGCCGCGTCGGATAGACCGAACGATCGATCAACTCGGTCGCGAGCCATGCCTCGAGCGCCTGGATGCGCCGCGAGAACGCCGGCTGCGACACGTGCCGCAGCTCGGCGGACCGGCTAAAGCTGCGCGTCTCCGCGAGCGAGACGAAGTCTTCGAGCCATTTCAGTTCCATGCAGGCGGGCGCGGCGGGCGGCGGTCGGGAAGAAGCCTGCATTCTACCGGCGGGCGGGCCCGGCCGGCGGCTTGGCGGACAGCCCGGCGAGCCCGCGGGGGCGCCTGCCGACACGCCATTCGCGTGCCGCCCGGGCATCGCTCGCCGGCGGCGCGCGCGGCCGGACCGGTTCGGCCGGAATCGACGCGCGCCGATGGTAAAATGCCGGATTCTCCTCCCCTCGTTCGCCCCGGCCCCAAAAGGCCCTGCCCGATCATGTCCGACACTCGTCCCGATACGCTTTTCGCCCTCACCGCGCTCTCGCCCATCGACGGCCGCTACGCCAGCAAGACCGAAGCGCTGCGCGACTGGCTCTCCGAAGCCGCCTTCATGCGCCACCGCGTCACCGTCGAGGTGCACTGGCTGATCGCGCTGTCGCGCGCCGGCTTCGCGGAAGTCCCGCGCTTCTCGGAAGCCTCCGAGCAGTTCCTGCTGCAGCTCGCCGAGCGCTTCACCGCGCACGACGCCGCACGCATCAAGGAAATCGAGCGCGTGACGAACCACGACGTGAAGGCCGTCGAATACTGGCTGAAGGAATCGGTGAAGGGCCAGGCCGAACTCGAGAAGGCGAGCGAATTCATTCACTTCGCGTGCACGTCCGAGGACATCAACAACACGTCGCACGGGATGATGCTCGCCGGCGCGCGCGAACACGTGATCCTGCCGGCGCTGCGCACGGTCCACCAGCGCCTCGTCGCGCTCGCGCACGCGCACGCGGAACAGCCGATGCTGTCGCGCACGCACGGCCAGCCGGCCAGCCCGACGACGCTCGGCAAGGAACTCGCGAACGTCGCCGCGCGCCTCGCCCGCGCGATCGCGCGCATCGAGAAGGTCGAGATCCTCGGCAAGATGAACGGCGCGGTCGGCAACTTCAACGCGCAC
This sequence comes from Burkholderia sp. CpTa8-5, assembly GCF_017815045.1. Classification (NCBI taxonomy): domain Bacteria; kingdom Pseudomonadati; phylum Pseudomonadota; class Betaproteobacteria; order Burkholderiales; family Burkholderiaceae; genus Burkholderia; species Burkholderia sp. CpTa8-5. The sequence goes on along the minus strand of NZ_JAGIQD010000007.1, from coordinate 124,563 downwards.
CTGTCCGCGTATCCGGAATTCGACTGGGAAGCGTTCTCGCGCGACGTGATCGAAAACCGCCTGAAGCTCACGTTCAACCCGTACACGATCCAGATCGAGCCGCACGACTACATGGCCGAACTGTTCGACGCCGTGGCGCGCGCGAACACGATCCTGCTCGACCTCGACCGCGACGTGTGGGGCTACATCTCGGTCGGTTACTTCAAGCAGAAGACGAAGGCCGGCGAGATCGGCTCGTCGACGATGCCGCACAAGGTCAACCCGATCGACTTCGAGAACTCGGAAGGCAACCTCGGCCTCGCGAACGCGACGCTGCGCCACCTCGCCGACAAGCTGCCGGTGTCGCGCTGGCAGCGCGACCTGACCGACTCGACGGTGCTGCGCAACATGGGCGTCGCGCTCGGCTACTCGCTGCTCGCGTACGATTCGCTGATCCGCGGCCTCGACAAGCTCGAAGTGAACCCGCAACGCCTGAACGAAGATCTCGACAACTGCTGGGAAGTGCTCGCGGAGCCGGTGCAGACGGTGATGCGCCGCTACGGCATCGAGAACCCGTACGAGCAGTTGAAGGAACTGACGCGCGGCAAGGGCATCACGCGCGAAGCGCTGCAGGAATTCGTCGGCACGCTGGCGATCCCGCAGGACGCGAAGGATCGCCTGCTCGCGATGACGCCCGCGTCGTACATCGGCAAGGCCGTCGAACTCGCGAAGCGGATCGCGTAAGCGCCGCCGTCGCCTGACGCAAAAAAGCCCGATGCGAAGCGATTCGCATCGGGCTTTTTATTGCCTGCAGCAGCCGGTCAGAACGAGATCATCCGCCCCGGGTTCAGCGCGCTCATCACGCTCATCGCGGCCTTCGCGGCGGGAATCGCGATCGGCGACAGCTGCCGGCCGAGCGGAATCGCACGATGGTCGATGCCCGTGAGCATCGAGAAGTCGTCGTTGCGGCCGACGAAATCGTCGCAGATCGCCTTGCCGATCCGCACCGTCTGGGCGACGCCGTGCCCGCTCCAGCCCTGCACCATGTACATCGGCACGCGGCCGTCGGTCTTGCGGCTGTCGGTCGCGCCGTTCAGCGTGAAGTCGCTGACGCCGCTCCAGCAGTAGTCGAGCGCGAAGCGGCCGTCGTGCTGCGGAAACACCGTGTTCAGCCGTGTCAGCAGATACGCGTTGACGTCGGGCTGCGCCCAGCAGCTGCCGGTGCCTTGCCCGCCGAACAGCAGGCGGTTGCCGCGCACCGGCCGGTAGTAGTCGATCTGGAACTGCGTGTCGTACACCGGCATGCCGGCCGGCATCAGCGTCGCGACGTCGACGTCGAGCGGCGCCGTCACGCTCACGTACGTGAAGAACGGCACGGTGGTCGCCGCGCCGTCGTCGAGCAAACGGAACGTCGTGTTGTGCAGCGCGAGCACGACGCCGCGGCGCGCGGTAATCGTGCCGCCCGGCGTCGTCGCGACGACGCCCGCGGGCGTCTCGTCGAGTTCGAGCACCTCGGTGCCCTCGTACAGCGCACCGCCGTTCAGCCGGAAGCCGTGCACGAGGCCGCGCACCAGCGCGAGCGGATGAATCTGCCCGCCGACCGCGTCGATCGCCGCGCCGTGATACAGCCCCGAGCGCACGTATTCGTCGTGCAGCTGATGGCGGCCGACGAGCGTCACGCCCGCGTCGCCGAGATGGCGTCGCGCATCCGCGCCGTCGAGCAGCGCGCTCATGTGGCCGGGGTGAACCGCCGCCGTGACGTGGCCGCGCTTGCGGTCGAGATCGAGCGCGTAACGCGCGCCGATTTCGTCGATCAGGTCCATCGACTCGGCCGACGCGAAGCGCCACAGCCGTTTCGCATCGTCGTGCGATAGGTAGTCGATCATGTCGGCGGCTTCCCAGCGCGCAAGGCCGGGCGTCAGTTGCCCGCCGTTGCGGCCAGACGCGGCCGAGCCGACGTGATGCTTGTCGACGAGGATCGTGTCGACGCCCGCTTCCGCGAGATGCAGGGCGGCCGATGCGCCGAGCAAGCCGGCGCCGATCACGAGCACGTCGCAGACGGCGTCGCGCGCCAGCGGCGCGCTGTTTTCATGGCGCGACAACGACGCCTCGTACCAGTTGGCCGGCCGTTCGCCGTCATGGCGGGCCGGATCGCACCAGTTCCAGTTGTCTTTTTCGATATTCAGTTGCGTTTGCTCGAAACGCGATTCGCCCTGGATCAAGGGCCTGTTGTTGGACGTCATGATTGCACTTGCATGGTCTTGGGCCGCCTGTCGAAGGGCCTCGTTGCCTCGAGGCTTCGCGGGTGGGGCAGCCGGTTCCACATGGGTGTCAACGAGAAAAGGGGCGCGATGGCCCGTGTTGACGGCGGCACGCTCGTGCCGCCTGGATCCCGGACTGTGCGAAAGCACGTATTGAAAGGTGCCGGGACACCCAATTTCTACACCGCAGAAATAATTCTACAGTGTAGAATAAGCTTTCGTCAAGTTTACAGCCGGTGCCGTGCCGGCGTGCCAGCCTGCGTCGATGAAAGACAAACCCGCCCAGGGGCCGCGCGGCCTCGACAAGGACGCGCTCGTCGCGGCCGCGCTCGCGCTGCTCGAAGACGTCGGCGAAGCCGCGTTCAGCGTGCGCAAGCTCGCGCAATCGGTCGGCTGCGACCCGATGAGCGTGCTGTATCACTTCAAGTCGAAGGACGGCCTGAGCCGCGCGATCGCGAATGCGCTGTCGCGCTCGCTCGTGCCGGTCGATCCGTCACTGCCGTGGCGCGAACGGCTGCGCGACCTCGCGCGCCAGTACCGCGCGCTCGCGCTGCGCTACCCGGCCGCATTCGCGCTGCTGCAGCGGCACATGAGCACCGGCCCGGCCGACCTCGCGCACATCGAGGCCGTGCATCGCGCGCTGACCGACGCCGGCATCCCGCGCGCGGCGCTGCCGTCGGTATGCGTCGGCTGGTACGCGAGCGTGATCGGGCTGGCCGCTGCCGAAGCGGGCGGCCTCACACGGCCCGCGAACGACGTCGAGCTCGCGGAAATGCACGCGCTGTCCGACGCCGCGCATCCGCTCGTCAAGTCGGCCGCGCCGCTCTATGCGCAGCTCGATCCGGCGGCCGTCCATGACACGATGCTCGACGTGCTGCTCGACGGCATAGCCCAACGCTCGCGCACGGCCTGACCGGCGTCCGCCCCGCCAACGAAAAAAGCGCCCGAAGGCGCCTTTTCGATGACGATGGCCGCGAACCGCGCTCAGTGCTGATGCGCGAGGCCGATCTTCAGCATGACCTGATCGACGATCTGCTCGGGCGTCAGCTCGATGCTGACCTCGATCGCCTCGTCCGGGCCCGGCTCCTCGAGCGTGTCGAGCTGGCTCTTCAGCAGCGACGGATCGAAGAAATGGCCGGTGCGGCTCTTCAGGCGTTCCTGCAGCACCTCGAACGACCCCTTCAGATACACGAACCGCACGTCGGTGTCGGTGCCGCGCAGCACGTCGCGGTACGACCGCTTCAGCGACGAGCACGTGAACACGGCGGTTTCGCCCGCGTGCTGCTTTTCCTCGATGGCCGCGCGGATCGTGCGCAGCCACGGCCAGCGGTCTTCATCGGTCAGCGGAATGCCGTGGTGCATCTTTTCCTTGTTCGCCGCGCTGTGAAACGCGTCGCCATCGGTATAGCTGCACGACAGGCGTTCCGCCAGCATTTCGCCGATTCGCGACTTGCCCGCGCCCGACACGCCCATTGCGATCAGAATCATTGACTACCCCTTGTTACAGAACCACGCTCAGCAACAGCGTAAAGCTCAGACCGAGCACCGAGATGATGGTTTCAAGCAGCGACCAGGTCTTGAACGTCTGGCCGACCGTCATCCCGAAATATTCCTTGATCAGCCAGAAGCCGCCGTCGTTCACGTGCGAGAAGATCAGCGAGCCCGAGCCCGTCGCGAGCACCAGCAGCTCAGGCCGGACCGCCGCGCCCGACGCCGCCGCGATCGGTGCGACGATGCCGCAGGCCGTCGTCATCGCGACCGTCGCCGAACCCGTCGCGAGACGCATCAGCGCCGCGACGAACCACCCGAGCAGCAGCGGCGACAGATGCGCGTGCTTCGCGGTCTCGACGATCTGTTGCGAGATCCCGCTGTCGCGCAGGACGCCGCCGAAGCCGCCGCCCGCGCCGACGATCAGCGTGATGCCGGCGATCGGCGCCAGGCACTCGCCGCAGAATTTCTGGATCTGGTCGCGGTTGAAGCCCTGCTTCGCGCCGAAGGTCCAGAAGCTCACGAGCACGGCGATCAGCAGCGCGACGTCGGAGTTGCCGGCAAAACGCAGCAGGTTGTTCGGCAGCGACTTCGGCGTGAACACGAGGTCGGCCCAGCTGCCGACGAGCATCAGCACGACGGGCAGCAGGATCGTGAACAGCGTGATGCCGAAGCTCGGCAGTTCGCGCTTGCCGCCGTCCGTGCGCGAATCGACGAATTGCGATGCGAGCGGGTTGTTTTCCGGCAGCTTCACGAACTTCGAGATCATCAGCGCGAACAGCGGGCCCGCGATGATCGCGGTCGGCACGCCGACGACGAGGCCGAACGCGATCGTCTTGCCGATATCGGCGCCGTATTGCTGGACGGCCAGCAGCGCGGCCGGATGCGGCGGGATCAGCCCGTGCACCACCGACAGGCCGGCCACCATCGGCAGGCCGACGACGAGCAGCGACTTGCCGGTGCGCTTCGCGACGTTGAACGCGATCGGGATCAGCAGCACGAAGCCGACTTCGAAGAACACCGGCAGGCCGACGATGATCGCGACGAACATCATCGCCCAGTGGATGTTCTTTTCACCGAACCAGTCGATCAGCGTGGTCGCGATCCGCTCGGCGCCGCCCGATTCGGCCATCATCTTGCCGAGCATCGTGCCGAGGCCGACGACGATCGCGATGTGGCCGAGCGTGCCGCCGGTACCGGTTTCGAACGACTTGACGATCTTGTCCATCGGCATGCCGACGACGAGGCCGAGGCCGAGCGAAACGATGATCAGCACCAGGAACGGGTAGATCTTGTAGCGCGCGATCATCAGGATCAGCGCGGCAATCGCGATCAGCGTGAATACGAGCAGCATGCTGCCTTGGACGGCCCCCATGTGGCACTCCTCCTAGAATTGTTCGAACCGGGCGAGTCGTTGCGAGTATGCCCGGCTATGCAGGTCTCCGAAACACGGGGGTACCCCCCCGTCAGGACGCTGAATTTTACTTATCTTTGCGATCCGCGGATAGAACCGGTTCCATCAGCAAAAACCCTCGGTAAAACAAGCACTAACGCTTGCTTTCCGAGGGCCAAACCGTCATTTGGTACAAGTCTTAACGGGGAAGCTGGCTCGCCGCTTGCGCGAGGCGCGTGACTTCGGCCCAATCCTGCGCGGCGAGCGCGGCCTTCGGCGTGAGCCACGAGCCGCCGACGCACACGACGTTCGGCAGTTTCAGGAAGTTCGGCGCGGTATCGACCGTGATGCCGCCCGTCGGGCAGAACTTCAGCGCCGGGAACGGGCCGTGGAACGCCTGCAGCATCGGCACGCCGCCCGCCTGCTGCGCGGGGAAGAATTTCACGATGTCGTAGCCGAATTCGAGCGCCTGGATGATGTCGCTCGGCGTCATCACGCCCGGCAGCAGCGGCAGGCCCGCGTCGAGCGACGCGAGGTGCAGCTCCTTCGTCAGGCCCGGCGACACGCCGAACGTCGCGCCCGCGCGCTTCGCCTGCGCGCAGTGCTCGGGCTTCGTGATCGTGCCCACGCCGACGACGATGTCGTCCGCGAGCTGGCTCGCGCGCTGGATCGCCTCGAGGCCCGCCGGCGTGCGCAGCGTGATCTCGAGCACCTTCACGCCGCCCGCGTGCAATGCGCGCGACACGTTTTCGCCCTGCTCGACCGAGTCGAATGCGAGCACCGGAATGACCGGGCCCAGCTTCACGATTTCAGCAATCGTCTTCATTGAATTGGCTCCTAGAAATTCATGCGGCGACGCTGGCGGCCGTTTCGCCGACCAGCGTCCCGAAAACCGATGCGCCCTGCTCGGCCGGCGCGGCCGCCGCGCGAAACACGCCGAACAGTTCGCGGCCGAACCCGACTTCGTTCTCGGCCTGGTGCTGCGGCTGCGCGACCGGGCGCGCGTGCCATTCGGCGTCGTCGACCTCGATGTCGAGCACGCCGGCTTCCGCGTCGATCACGAGCATGTCGCCCGTCTTCACCTTGCCGATCGGGCCGGCCAGCAGCGCTTCCGGCGACACGTGGATCACGGCCGGCACCTTGCCCGACGCGCCCGACATGCGGCCGTCGGTGACCAGCGCGACGTGGAAGCCCTGATCCTGCAGCACGCCGAGCAGCGGCGTCAAACGGTGCAGTTCGGGCATGCCGTTCGCGCGCGCGCCCTGGAAGCGCACCACCGCGACGAAGTCGCGCTTCAGCTCGCCGCGATCGAACGCGGCCTGCACGGCTTCCTGCGAGTCGAACACGATCGCCGGCGCCTTCACCTTGCGGTGCTCGGGCGCGACCGCCGAGATCTTGATCACGCCGCGGCCGAGCCGGCCCTGCATCAGGCGCAGGCCGCCGTCCGGCTGGAACGGGTCGCGAATGCCGCGCAGCACCTTCGTGTCGTGGCTCTCGGCCGCGCCGTCGACCCACGTCAGCTTGCCGTCGATCAGCTTCGGCTCCTTCGTGTAGTGCGCAAGCCCCTTGCCGGCGACCGTCGTCACGTCCTCGTGCAGCAGCCCGCCTTCGAGCAGGTTGCGCACCAGGAATGCGACACCGCCCGCCGCGTGGAAATGGTTCACGTCGGCCTTGCCGTTCGGGTAGATCTTCGCGAGCAGCGGCACGACGGCCGACAGCTCGTCGAAATCGTTCCAGTCGATCAGGATGCCGGCCGCGCGCGCGATCGCGACGAGGTGCAGCGTGTGGTTGGTCGAGCCGCCCGTCGCGAGCAGCGCGACGATCCCGTTGACGATCGCCTTTTCGTCGATCACATGGCCGATCGGCGTGTACTGGCCGCGCTCGACGGTCAGGTCGAGCACGCGGCGCGCGGCCTCGGCCGTCAGCGCGGTGCGCAGCGGCGTGTGCGGATGAACGAATGCCGAGCCCGGCAGGTGCAGCCCCATCAGCTCCATCAGCATCTGGTTGCTGTTCGCGGTGCCGTAGAACGTGCAGGTGCCGTGGCCGTGATACGCGGCCGATTCGGCTTCGAGCAGCGCGTCGCGGCCGACCTGGCCGGTCGCGAACTGCTGGCGGATCTTCGCCTTGTCGTCGTTCGACAGGCCGCTCGTCATCGGGCCGGCCGGCACGAAGATCGTCGGCAGATGGCCGAACTGCAGCGCGCCGATCAGGAGGCCCGGCACGATCTTGTCGCAGATGCCGAGGCAGAGCGCGGCATCGAACATGTTGTGCGTGAGCGCGATCGCCGTGCCCATCGCGATCGCCTCGCGCGAGAACAGCGACAGCTCCATCCCCGGGTTGCCCTGCGTGACGCCGTCGCACATCGCCGGCACGCCGCCCGCGAACTGCGCGACCCCGCCGTTCTCGCGCGCGGCCGCCTTGATGATCTCGGGGAAATCCTTGTACGGCGCGTGCGCGGACAGCATCTCGTTGTACGAGGACACGATGCCGATGTTCGGCTCGCGAATCGCCTTGATCGAGAACTTGTCGTTACCCTCGAGGCCCGCGAAGCCGTGCGCGAGGTTCGCGCACGACAGCGCGCCGCGTGCCGGGAACTTGCCTTGCGCGCCGTCGATGCGCTGTAGATAGGCGGAACGGGTCGATTGGCTGCGGGCGATCACGCGTTCGGTGACCTTCGCCAGAGTGGGGTGCAGCGACGTCATGCTGGGCGCTCCTGTATGCCGGCCGACACCGGCGGTTGGAATCGTGGGGACGGTCGAGCTTCGTCGATCGAACGAAGCAAGTCTAGTAGAAAAACTACAAGCACGCAATGCGGATCGGTTGGCTCGCAACCCTTATTCCCGCCACCAGCAAGGCTTTAATCAGTGAAAACCCTAATTCCCACTGCTGGACTCGCACCCAAACCGTTGCAATTACGCTAGTATTTTCATGTAGATTTTCTACAATTGGAGTGCGATACACTCGCTCATCCGAACCCGATTTCCACGTGCCGCCCCATGCTGCCTCGCATTGAAGCGATCCGCGCCGAGTTGCGCCCGTCCGAGCGCAAGCTCGCCGACTACATCCTCGCCGCGCCGCGCGAGGTGCTCGACCTCGCGATGACCGAGCTGTCGACCCGCGCGGGCGTCAGCCAGCCGACCATCGCGCGCTTCTGCCAGGCGCTCGGCTGCAGCGGCTTCCGCGAATTCAAGATCCGGCTCGCGCAGAGCGTCGCGCCGGGCGTGTCGTCGGTGTACCGCGACGTCGAGCCCGACGAGCCGGCGCCCGGCATCATCGGCAAGGTGTTCGACCGCACGATCGGCGCGCTGATCGAGGTGCGCAACAGCCTGTCGGCGGGCAGCGTCGCCGACGCGATCGCGCTGCTGTCGAACGCGTCGCGGATCGAGTTCTACGGCGCCGGCGGCTCGGGCATCGCCGCGCAGGACATCCAGCACAAGTTCTTCCGGCTCGGCGTGCCGAGCGTCGCGTATTCGGACCCGCACACGTTCTCGATGTCGTCGGCGCTGCTCGGCCCGCACGACGTCGTCGTCGCGATCTCGAACACCGGCCGCACGCGCGACATCGTCGACGCCGCGCGCTCCGCGCTCGCATGCGGCGCGAAAGTCGTCGCGATCACGCAGAGCCATTCGCCGCTCGCGAAGCTCGCGACGGTCAGCCTCGCGTCGAACGTCGCCGAGGAAACGGACGTGTTCTCGCCGATGACGTCGCGGATGTCGCATCTCGCGATCGGCGACATCCTCGCGGTCGGCGTCGCGCTGTCGCGCGGGCCTGCGCTGATGGAGCGCGTCGGCCGCGCGAAGGAAGCGATCACGCGACGCCGGATCGACGACCCGACGAAGGACTAGTCGTCGCGGAACGCCGAGCGTAAACGAACGACGGCGCCCCGAGGGGCGCCGTTGTGCATGATTCGGCGGCGACGGACTCGCCGGCCGCGCCGCTCAGAACGGCTTGATCACGACCAGCGCGACCGCCGCGAGCATGCCGAGCACCGGCAGCTCGTTGAACACGCGATACCACCTGTCGGTGCGGCGGTTCTCGCCTCGCTCGAACACTTTCAGCAGATGCCCGCAATACGCGTGATAGACGATCAGCAGCAACACGACCGTCACCTTCGCATGGATCCAGCCCTGCCCCTGGCCGATGCCGATCACGAGCCACAGCCACAGCCCGCACGCGAGCGCCGGCACCGCGATCATCGTCATGAAGCGGAACAGCTTGCGCGCCATCAGCAGCAGGCGCCGCACCGCGGCCGGATCGGTCTCCATGGCCAGGTTCACGTAGATGCGCGGCAGGTAGAACAGCCCCGCGAACCACGCGGCGATCAGAACGATATGGAACGTCTTGACCCAGAGCATTGCCATCGATTGTGCGCCTCGCGGTTGACTTACTGACGACCTTCGCCGTGCCCGAGCACGACGTACTTCAGCGACGTCAGCCCTTCCAGGCCGACGGGGCCGCGTGCGTGCAGCTTGTCGTTCGAGATGCCGATTTCCGCGCCGAGGCCGAATTCGAAACCGTCCGCGAAGCGTGTCGACGCGTTGACCATCACGCTCGCCGAATCGACTTCGCGCAGGAAGCGCATCGCGCGGTCGTGATCCTCGGTGACGATCGCATCCGTGTGATGCGAGCCGTAATGGTTGATGTGCTCGATCGCGGCGTCGAGCCCGTCGACGACCTTGATCGCAAGCACCGGCGCCAGATATTCGGTGTGCCAGTCTTCTTCGGTCGCGTCGACGAGCGGGCCGACGCCCGCATCGGCGAGCACCGCGCGCGCGGCCGCGTCGACGCGCAGTTCGACCTGCTTGTCGCGATACAGCTTGCCGAGCGGCGGCAGCAGCTTCGCGGCGATGCCGCTCGACACGAGCAGCGTCTCCATCGTGTTGCAGGTGCCGTAGCGGTGCGTCTTCGCGTTGTCGCAGACGGTCAGCGCCTTGTCGAGATCGGCGCGATCGTCGACGTACACGTGGCAGATGCCGTCGAGGTGCTTGATCATCGGCACGCGTGCCTCGTTGATCAGCCGTTCGATCAGGCTCTTGCCGCCGCGCGGCACGATCACGTCGACGAATTCGGTCATCGTGATCAGCTTGCCGACCGCCGCGCGATCGGCCGTCGCGACGACCTGCACCGCGTCCTGTGGGAGGCCTGCCGCCTCGAGCCCTTCGCCGATCAGCTTCGCGAGCGCCGCGTTCGACTCGAGCGCTTCGGAGCCGCCGCGCAGGATCGTCGCGTTGCCCGACTTCAGGCACAGCGCGGCCGCGTCGATCGTCACGTTCGGGCGCGATTCGTAGATGATGCCGATCACGCCGAGCGGCACGCGCATCTGGCCGACCTGGATCCCGCTCGGGCGGAACTTCAGGTTGCCGATCTCGCCGATCGGATCGGCCAGCGACGCAACCTGACGCAGCCCTTCGACCATCGTGTTCAACGCCTTGTCCGACAGCGTCAGGCGGTCGACGAACGCCGCATCGAGCCCCTTTTCACGGGCGCGGGCGACGTCGCGTGCATTCGCGTCCTTCAGCGCCTGCGCGTCGCGTTCGATCGCGCGGGCCACGGCGTCGAGCGCCGCGTTCTTCGCGGCCGTGCTGGCGCGCGCCATCGCGCGGGAGGCGTGCCGGGCGCGACGGCCCAGGTCGGTCATGTACTGATCGATATCCATCGTGTGACTCGAGAAGCGAGCCGCGCGGAGCGGCATGAATTCGTGGGGGAAGCGGGGACGGCCATGCGGAGACGGCTATCCGGGACGACCATCCGGGCGGGGTAACGGCCGCAAGACCGCGCCGCGCAGGGCGGCGCCCCGGTCATCGAAGCATTGTAAGCGGGTTGCGCAGCGCGCGCTGAAGGCCCGAACGGGACTTAGCGTCGCACGCGACCCGCGGTCGGCGGTCGCTCGCCGCGCTCGCCCGCGACCGTCATCGCGAGCTGGAACAGCCCGTCCCACGGATCGGGCGGCGGTTCGTCCTGCGTGCGGCGGCCCGGCGTGACAGCCGTGAGCCCCTTGACCTGCCGGTCGAGCTTCGCGGCGAACGCGAGCGCCTTTTCGAGCACCGCTTCCGACACGCGGTTCAGCGCGGGCGCGATCAGCCGCTCGCGCGGCCCCCACACGCGATTCTCGCGCAGCAGCGTCGCGAGCGGCTTGCCGGCCGTCGTGCCGCGCTTGATCCGCAGCAGCGTGCGCAGTTCCTCAACGACGGCCCACATCACGAGCACGATCGCCTCGCCCTCGCCCTTCAGCCCGTCGATCATCCGCGCGAGCCGCGCGGCGTCGCCGGCGAGCATCGCTTCGTTGAGCTTGAACACATCGTAGCGCGCGACGTTCAACACCGCGTCGTGCACCTGCTCGAACGACAGCGCGCCTTGCGGATACAGCAGCCCGAGCTTCTGGATTTCCTGGTGCGCGGCGAGCAGGTTGCCCTCGACGCGCTCCGCGATGAACTGCAGCGCGCGGCGCCCGTCGTCGCCGGACGCGACGCGCTGGCCCTGCATCGACAGGCGCTGGCCGATCCAGTTCGGCAGTTGCGCGCGGTCGACCGGATCGATCTTCAGCGCGACGCCGCCGTTCTGCAGCGCGGTAAACCACGCGGATTTCTGCGTGGCCGCGTCGAGGCGCGGCAACGTGACGAGCATCAGCGCATCGGGATTGGGCGTGGCCGCGAGCATCTTCAGCGCATCGGCGCCTTCCTTGCCGGGCTTGCCCGACGGAATGCGCAGCTCGATCAGCTGGCGCTCGCCGAACAGCGACATTGCCTGGGTCGCGCCGAGCAGCACGCTCCAGTCGAAGCCGCGCTCGACCGTATGCACCGAACGCTCGGTGAAGCCGGCCGCGCGCGCGGCCGCACGAATGCGGTCGCACGCTTCCTGCGCGAGCAGCGGCTCGTCGCCGTAGACGGTATAGAGCCCGGCCAACCCCTTCGCGAGGTGCGGCTCCAGCGCATCAAGTCGCAATTGCATCGCTGCGTGCGCCCGCGATCAGAGCGGCGGCGGCGGCAGCGGCGCGCGCGGCGCCACGCCCGGCACCACGTCCTCCGGCGCCGGCGTCAGCGAATGGACGATCGCGAGACGCCGCATCAGCTGGTCGACCGCGTCGTTCTGCATGTCGCCGTACAGGATGTCGGCTTCCTGCGCCTTCGCGTTCGTGTACTGGTCGCTGTACGTCATCGCGCGGTTCAGCGCGATCGCGCTCGGCGGGATCAGCACGGTGCCGTCCTTGCTCGTCAGCGTGTAGTTCAGCGTGTAGAACAGCGCGTATTCCTGCGCTGAGCCGTACTTGTTGAGCGTCAGCGTGTTCTGGCCACGCGACTCCCACATGCGCAGCACGGCGTCGGCGTCGTCCGGCGACTTGACGATCTTCGTGTCGCTGCCGGCCTCGACGAGGCGCGTGAGCCGCGCCCCGACGGACGCCGGCGCACCGGCCACGAACAGGTGCTTGAACGCGTAGTCCTGCTGGCCGCGCAACTGGAAGCCGCATGCCGACAGCACGACCGCGCTGCCGACGAGCATCAAAAACGATCTGCGGATCACCTTCGCTCCTTCTGGGTACGTCCGACGGCCGGCGGCCGTCAGACGACGATGTTCACGAGGCGGCCCGGCACGACGACGATCTTCTTCGCCGGCTTGCCGTCGCTGAATTTCGCGAATGCCTCGTCGGCCACCGCCGCTGCTTCGATCGCGTCGCGGCTCGCGTCCTTCGCGACCTTCAGCGCGCCGCGCACCTTGCCGTTCACCTGCAGCACGAGTTCGATCTCGGCCTGCTCGAGTGCGGCCTCGTCGACCTTCGGCCACGGTGCATCGAGCAGCGGGCCGAATTCGTCCGCGTAGCCGAGCGCCTTCCACAGCTCGAACGTGACGTGCGGCACGACCGGGTACAACACGCGCAGCAGCACGCCGTACGTCTCGCGCAGCACGGCGGGCGTCGCGCCCTTCGCGCCGTCGATCGCGTTCAGCATCTTCATCGCGGCCGACACGACCGTGTTGTACTGCAGGCGCTGGTAGTCGAAGTCGGCCTGCTTCAGCACGCTGTAGATCTCGCGGCGCAGCGCCTTGTCGGCGTCGCCGAGCGTCGCCGCGTCGAAACCGGCGCGGGCGGCAAGCGCTTCACGATTGCCGGCGCCGAAGCTCCACACGCGGCGCAGGAAGCGGCTGGCGCCTTCAACGCCCGCGCCCGACCACTCGAGCTGCTGCTCCGGCGGCGCGGCGAACATCGTGAACAGGCGCGCGGTATCGGCGCCGTACTGGTCGATCAGCAGCTGCGGATCGACGCCGTTGTTCTTCGACTTCGACATCTTCTCGATGCCGCCGAGCACGACCGGCTGACCGTCCGCATTCAGCGTCGCGCCGACCGGGCGACCCTTGTCGTCGTGCGTGACCGTCACGTCGAGCGGGTTGTACCAGGTCTTCTTGCCCGCCGCGTCCTCGCGGTAGTACGTCTCGTTCAGCACCATCCCCTGCGTGAGGAGGTTCTTCGCCGGCTCGCCGAACTTCACGAGGCCGAGATCGCGCATCACCTTGGTCCAGAAGCGCGAATACAGCAGGTGCAGGATCGCGTGCTCGATGCCGCCGATGTATTGATCCATCGGCATCCAGTAATCGGTGCGCGCGTCGACCATCGTCTCGGCGTCCGGCGCCGTGTAGCGCGAGAAGTACCACGACGAATCGACGAAGGTATCCATCGTGTCGGTTTCGCGCTTCGCGGCCGCGCCGCACTTCGGGCACGTGCAGTTCAGGAACGCTTCGGACTTCGCGAGCGGGTTGCCCGAGCCGTCCGGCACGAGGTCTTCCGGCAGCACGACGGGCAGGTCCTGCTCCGGCACCGGCACGTCGCCGCACGACGGGCAGTGGATGATCGGGATCGGCGTGCCCCAGTAGCGCTGGCGCGACACGCCCCAGTCGCGCAGGCGCCACGTGACCTGCTTGTCGCCGAAGCCGCCGGCGTTCAGGTCGGCCGCGACCGCGTCGACCGCGTCCGCGTAGCGCAGGCCGTCGTACTTGCCGCTGTTCACGCAGACCGCGGTGTCCTTGTCGCCGTACCACTCCTGCCATGCGTCGAGCGAGTACGTCTGCCCTTCGCTCGCGATCACCTGCCTGATCGGCAAATCGTATTTCTTCGCGAACGCGAAATCGCGCTCGTCGTGGCCCGGCACGCCCATCACCGCGCCTTCGCCATAGCTCATCAGCACGTAGTTGCCGATCCACACCTCGACCGGCTCGCCGGTCAGCGGGTGCTTGACCGAGAAACCGGTCGCAACGCCCTTCTTCTCCATCGTCGCGACGTCGGCTTCGGCCACGCCGCCGCGCTTGCATTCCTCGATGAACGCGAGCAGTTCCGGCTTGTCCTGCGCGAGGCGCGTGGCGAGCGGGTGCTCGGCCGCGATCGCGCAGAACGTGACGCCCATGATCGTGTCGGCGCGCGTCGTGAACACGCGCAGCAGCTTCTGCTCGCCGTCGAGTTCGTACGGGAAACCGAAGTTCACGCCGAAGCTCTTGCCGATCCAGTTCTGCTGCATGATCTTCACGCGCTCGGGCCAGCCGAGGCCGTCGAGATCGTTCAGCAGCTCATCCGCGTACTGCGTGATGCGCAGGTAGTACATCGGGATCTCGCGCTTCTCGACAAGCGCGCCCGAGCGCCAGCCGCGGCCGTCGATCACCTGCTCGTTCGCGAGCACGGTCTGGTCGACCGGGTCCCAGTTCACGGTGCCCGTCTTCTTGTACGCGATGCCCTTCTCGAGCATCTTCAGGAACAGCCACTGGTTCCACTTGTAGTACTCGGGCTTGCACGTCGCGATTTCGCGCGACCAGTCGATCGCGAGGCCCATCGACTGCATCTGGCCCTTCATGTAGTCGATGTTGTCGTAGGTCCACTTCGCGGGCGGCACGCCGTTCGCCATCGCGGCGTTCTCGGCCGGCATCCCGAACGCATCCCAGCCCATCGGCATCAGCGTGTTGTAGCCGTTCATCCGCAGATAGCGGTACATCACGTCGTTGATCGTGTAGTTGCGCACGTGACCCATGTGCAGCTTGCCGGACGGGTACGGCAGCATCGACACGCAGTAGAACTTCGGCTTCTGCGAATCTTCCTTCGTCTTGTAGGCATCGGCTGCGCGCCAGTCGCCCTGGGCGGCGGCTTCGACGTCGGCGGGTACGTATCTCTCGTGCATGGTGTGGTTCGGGCTAGGCTTTAAGCGGCGCGACGGCTCGCGCGCAGGATTGGATCGAAAATCGTGCGTACCCGGCGCGGGAACGGGCTGACCGGTTCCGGGCCGGGAAAAACGTCGATTATACCGCCCGGGCGGGCCCGCACGGCCGGTCTCGCGGGCTAGGGCCTGTTCACGCTAATAACGGGCTTGCGCTGGCCCCGCGAATGAATTTTTCCAAACAGGGGAACGTGCCTTTGCGCCCGCAGGGCGGCGTATCAGGGTTTCGCGCCCGCGGCGGCCGGCGCGGCGGCGCTCCCGGCCGGCGGCACGTCGGTCACGAAGCCGATCCGCGTGAGGCCCGCGGCCTGCGCGGCGCCCATCACCTGCGCGATCACGTCGTAGCGCGTCGCGCGCGACGCGCGCAGCCGCAACTCGGGCGGCGCGGCGCCCGCGGCGGCGGCCCGGAACCGCGCGGGCAGCGCGTCGAGCGCCACGGGCGCGTCGTCCCAGTAGAGCTTGCCCGCGTCGTCGATCGACAGCGTGACGGATTGCGGCGTGTCGCGCGCGACGCTCGCCGCGACCTTCGGCAGGTCGAGCCGGATCGCGTGCGTCATCAGCGGCGCGGTGATGATGAAGATGACGAGCAGCACGAGCATCACGTCGATCAGCGGCGTCATGTTGATCTCCGCCATCGGCGCGGACGTCTTGTGGTGCTCGAGCCCGCCGAATGCCATGGTCGTTCCTCCGGAGCCGGCGCGTCAGGCACCCTGCGCGCACACGAATACGTGCAGATCGCGCGCGAAGCCGTCGAGTTCCTCGGCGAGCTGCCGGACGAGCCGGCCGAGGATGTTGTACGCGAGCACCGCGGGAATCGCGACGACCAGCCCGAACGCGGTCATGATCAGCGCCTCGCCGACCGGCCCAGCGACGTTCTCGATCTGCGCCTGCCCGCTCGCGGCGATGCTGCCGAGCGCGTGATAGATGCCCCACACGGTGCCGAGCAGCCCGACGAACGGGGCGGTGCTGCCGATCGACGCGAGCAGCACCTGGCCGAATTCGAGGCGCCGCTGCGAGCGCAGCATCGCATGACGCAACGCGCGCAGCACGCGTTCGCCGCGCTCGACGCGCGCGGCCAGCGCGGCCGGGTCGTGGTCGTCGGCCGCGTCGCGCGCGGCTTCGGCGAGCGGCACGAACACGCGCTCGCGATCGGCGCCGGCCAGCGCGGCGATGCCGGCATCGAGCGATGGCGCGCGCCAGAACGCGGCGAGCGCGCGCGGCCCCTGCCGCTTCGCGCGGACCAGGAGCCAGGTTTTCATCAAGAGGAAGCACCAGCTGGCGACGGACATCGCCAGCAGCACATAGGAGACGGCGTGCGTGATCGCATCGCCGCTTTCGAGGTAGTGGACAACGCCGGTGGGAATCGCCATCGGAGTTTCCTCGCGGGTCAGCGCAGGCCGAGCACGTCCTGCATGTCGAACAGGCCGGCGTCGCGCGCCGACAGGAAGCGGACCGCACGCAACGCGCCCTGCGCGTACGACACGCGGCTCGACGACTTGTGCGTGATCTCGATGCGCTCGCCGATCCCGGCGAACAGCACGGTGTGGTCGCCGACGATGTCGCCGCCGCGCACCGCGGCAAAACCGATCGACGACGGATCGCGTTCGCCGGTCGCGCCATGGCGGCCGTACACCGCGCAGTCGTCGAGCGAGCGGCCGAGCGCGCCGGCGACGGCCTCGCCCATCATCAGCGCGGTGCCCGACGGCGCATCGACCTTGTGGCGGTGATGCGCTTCGATGATCTCGATGTCGTAGCCGTGCGAGAAATGCTGCGCCGCGAATTCGAGCAGCTTCAGCGTGACGTTCACGCCGACGCTCATGTTCGCCGCGAACACGATGCCGATCTTGCCCGCCGCGGCCTGCAACTCGGCCTTCTGCTCGGCGGTGAAGCCGGTCGTGCCGATCACGAGCTTCACGTCGTGGCGCAACGCGGCCTCGATGTGGGCCATCGTGCCTTCCGGACGCGTGAAATCGATCAGATAGTCGGCCTGTGCGAACACGGCGTCGAGGTCGTCGGTCAGCTTGACGCCGGTGTCCTTGCCGACGAACGCACCGGCGTCCTGGCCGAGGAACGGCGAACCGGCGCGGTCGAGCGCGCCGACGAGCTGCGCGTCGGCATCGTTGAGAACGGCTTCGATCAGCATCCGGCCCATTCGGCCCGATGCGCCGGCAATCGCAATCTTCATGGCTTTCTACACGACAGGTCTAAAGGCGGGCGGCGCATGCCGCCCCGTTTCCGCAGGCCGGCCGCTTACTGCGCCGGGGCGGTGAGCGGCTGGTTCTGCAGGTTGTCCGAGCCTTGCGGGCCGACCGGCGGCGCCGCTTCGTTCGTCGCGTTCGGCTGCGGCGGACGATGGAACTGGAACTGCGGCTGGATCGCCGGCGCGGCGCCCGGCGGCTGGCCGCCCGGCACCGGCGCGCCGCCCGAGGCCTGCGCGGCCGGCGTGAACCGGCGCGACCCCGAACCCTGCCCCGACACCTGGTTGGTCGCACGGTTCGCCGCGCGCGCCGCCTGGGCGTTCGCATCCTGGTCGACCACCGCGCCGGGCGCCGGCTCGGTAGCCGGGCTCGCGGCAGCGGCAGCCTGCGCGGCGCTCGCGGCCGCAGCGGCTTCGGACGCCTTCTTCGCCGCGGCAGCGGCCTTCGCCTTCTTGCCGCCGCGGTCGCCGTCGATGTCGGCCAGCAGGTCGAGCTCGGACGGCAGGTTGTCGGCGCCGGTCCAGCTGGCGACGCGATCGCCCGCGAAGGTCACCGCGAGGTCGCGCTGCTGGACGATCGACGTCGAGCCGCGCTTGAAGTAAAAGAGGTAATCCCAGCGATCCGCGTGGAACATGTCCGCGAGCAGCGGCGTGCCGAGCAGCGCGCGGACTTGCTCGCGCGTCATGCCGACCTGCAACTGGGCGGCCTTCTCCTGCGACACGAAGTTGCCCTGCACGACGGTGATCCGATACGGCGTGATGCTCTGCGCGATGCGCTGCGTCACGCTGTCGTACGACGAACAACCCGCCAGCGCGACGACGGCGGCGGCAGCGATGATGGCACTCCGCATGCGACTCCTCTGAAAGTGCGAAAGCGATTCTGGGATCATTTCCTTCACCGTGCTGGCCCGCGTGCAGGCCGCGCGTATATCTGGAACGGCGAAAAGCCGGTAACATTGAAGCCCTGCATTGTACTCTAGGGATGCCTAGCCATGACCAATCCGACGGATCTCAAGAATATCGGGCTAAAGGCCACCCTACCGCGCCTCAAGATTCTCGAGATCTTCCAGCAGAGCCCCGTGCGCCACCTGACGGCCGAAGACGTCTACCGCAACCTGCTCAACGAGCAGCTCGACATCGGGCTCGCCACCGTCTATCGCGTGCTCACGCAGTTCGAGCAGGCCGGCCTGCTGTCGCGCAGCAACTTCGAGTCCGGCAAGGCGGTGTTCGAGCTGAACGAAGGTTCGCACCACGACCACCTCGTGTGCCTCGATTGCGGCCGCGTCGAGGAATTCTTCGACGCCGAGATCGAGAGCCGCCAGCAGGCAATCGCGAAGGAGCGCGGCTTCCGGCTCCAGGAGCACTCGCTCGCGATGTACGGTTCGTGCACGACCGAGAACTGCCCGCACCGCAAGCACTGAATCGCGCCACCCGCACACGGCACGGCCCGGCCGGCATCTCGCCACCCGGGCCGTGTGCTTTTTCGGCGCGCGTGCCGCGCGCCCGGCATGCTTACGAAAGCCCTTCGGCGCGCGCGCAGGCCGGCTCGAAATCGAGCGCCCACGCGCATTCCAGCGGGATCTCGTCACAGTTCGGCTGCGGGCCGCCACGATCGACGATCACGAAATCGCTGACCGCATCGAGCGCGAGCAGCGGATGGTGCCAGACGCCCTTCGCATAATTGACGCCCTGCCAGCCCTCGGCCAGGAACGCGCGCATCGCGTCGGGCCGGAATTCGCCGGCCGGCGCGACGACGATCGCGTAGCGCGACACCGCCGCGAGCGGGATGAATGCCTGGCTGCCGTGCGGGTGGCGCTCCATCAGCGTGACCGCGACCGGCAGCGCGCGCGGCTGCGCACGAAACACGCTGACGAGCGGCCGGCCGCCGTCCGCGCACACGTCGATCGTCGCGAGATCGTGAAAGCGCTCGGTCGTGCCGCCGTTGATCGGGAAATGCCGCGCGCCTTCGAGCGCGATCACGTCGCCGAACGGCGCGAACGCTTCGCGGGTCAGGCGCTCGACGCGCAGGATCGGAGTTCCGCTCATGCCGCTGCCCTCCTTCAAGCCGGCTCGCCCCACAGACGCAGGCGCGACACGCCGCCGTCCGGGAAGATGTTGAACCGCACGTGCGTGACGGGGCCGAGCGCCGCGAGCTGATCGAACGTGTGCACGTGGTCCATCTGCAGCTTCTGCTCGCCGAGCAGTTCGGCCCAGAACATCGCCTGCGTGACGAGCGAATCGTCGGTGCCGCCCGTCACGTGCGCGGCCTGCAGCGAGCAGCGGTCGGGGAAATTGCCCTTGAAGAACGCCGTGTCGACCTCGACGCGCCGGATGATGCCCGGCCGCGCGAGCGCGACGATCGCCCAGTCGTTGCCCGGCTCGCGGCGGCGCCGCGTTTCCCAGCCGTCGCCCATGTTCGCGCCGCGCCCCGGCATCAGCATCTGCGAGGCCGGGCCGAAGTGCTGGTTGTTCGCGGCCACCAGATAGCCGCCGTTCTCGATCGCCGCGAGATCGACGAGCTCGCCCGCCGGCACGTGGCGCCAGTCGCGCTGCGGCTGGCCGTACACGCGCAGCCGCGCGAGCCCGCCGTCCGGATACAGGTTCACACGCAGGTGCGTGACCGGCCGCGCATCGTCGACGCTCACGTAGTGATGCGAATTGCCCTGCAGCGTCGTCGCGGGGACGATCGTGCGCCACTCGGCGTCGTCCGGCGGCGTGTCGCCGTCCACCGCGCACGCGTCGATCGACGCGGCCGGCGGGAAGTTGCCGGTGAAGTGGCTCGTATCGAGATCGACGCCATAAATCACGCCCGGCCGCGCGAGACGCACCACGCAGAAGTCGTGGCCGGTCGTACGCTTGCGGCGCGTTTCCCAGCCGTCCATCCACTTGCCGTGGTCGTCGTACTTGCCGGGAATGAACACGGCCGGCTCGGGATCGAGCATCCGCTCCTTCGGCGCGAAGAATTCGTCGCTGGCGAAGAGCGCCTGCGCGCCCAGACGCGGGTCGGCGAGGTTCATGTAGCGCCGCGTGAAAGCCGGCGCGTTCGGATCGAGGATGGGGGCTGCCATGTCGTCTCCATTATGTTGAGAGGCGCCGGCGCGTCAGCGCGCCGGTCGCATGAAGGTCGGTCGCGCGGTGCGGCCGGGGAAGCCGCGCCGCGCGAGAGCGGTGTTCAAAGCGCGTGGGCCTGATCGCCGGCGACCGGTGCGGCGGCGCCCGGCGCGTCGGCCACGTAGCGCAGCTCGCGGTTCAGCACGCGCGTCGCCCGAGCGCGGTCGATGTCGTTCTCCCACACCGCGACGACCACCGTCGCGACGCAGTTGCCGATCAGGTTGGTCAGCGCGCGGGCGATGCCGACGAACCAGTCGACCGGCAGGATCAGCACGAGGCCGAGCACCGGAATCGCGGGAATCGCCGACAGCGTCGCCGCGAGAATCACGATCGCCGAGCCGGGGATGCCGTGCGCGCCCTTCGACGTCACGAGCGACACGAGCAGCACGACGATCAGGTCGTGCGTGGACAGCGGCGTGTTGGTGGCCTGCGCGATGAACAGCACCGCGAGCGTCAGGTAGATCGAGAAGCCGTCGAGATTGAACGAATAGCCGGTCGGGATCACGAGGCCGACCGTCGAATCCTTGATGCCCATGTATTCGAGCTTGCTCATCACCTGCGGCAGCACCGCATCCGACGACGCCGTGCCGAGCACGATCGACAGTTCCTCGCGCAGGTAGCGGATCAGCTTGAACACCGAGAAGCCCGCGAGCCGCATCACCACGCCGAGCACGACCGTGACGAACACGAAGCAGCTCAGGTAGAACACCGCGACGAGGTAGCCGAGCTGCTTGAGCGACGCGACGCCGTACTTGCCGGTCGTGAACGCGATCGCGCCGAGCACGCCGAGCGGCGCGAGCTTGATGATGAAGCCGATGATCCTGAAGAACACGTGCGACAGTTCCTCGATCAGCGAATTGACGCGCTGCGCCTTGTCGCCGAGCAGCGACAGCGCGGAGCCGAACAGCACCGCGAACACGAGGATCTGCAGGATGTCGCCCTTCGCGAACGCGTCGATCGCGGTGTCGGGGATGATCTTCATCAGGTAGCCGGCCGTGTCCTTCAGGCTTTCGGCGTTCTTCGCGTACGTCGACAGCGACGCCGCGTCGAGCGAGCGCAGGTCGATGTTCATCCCGACGCCCGGGCGCGTGACCCAGGCGAGGACGAGCCCGATGCCGAGCGCGAGCGTCGTCATCACCTCGAAGTAGACGACGGCCTTCAGGCCGACCCGGCCGACCTTCTTCAGGTCGCCCGCATTGGCCATCCCGCTGACCACGACGCAGAACACGATCGGGCCGATGACCATCTTGATCAGCTTCAGGAAGCCGTCGCCGAGCGGACGCAGCGACTCGGCGAAATGCGGGAAGAACGCGCCGAGCGCGACCCCTAGTATCAATGCGACGACTACCCGGCCAAACAGCGAATTGAGGAATTTCGACACGGCGCTCTCCCGATCCAACGGTTGCAGTTTCGTCTGTTCATACTGGTAAGACCAGTGATGTTATGGTGGATAGTAGGAAGCCGATATAGTCGCGTCAAGGACGAACAAAATAGGGATTTCCCGCCCCTCCAGCGGGGCCGGAACGCGCGGGAATCGGCTTGATCGTGGCTTACCCGTAGGCCGCTCATGCGCCGAGCGCGTGCGGATTACAATGCTGGTCAGACCGGCCATCACTCATATCATGAAGAACGTTCCGCACACCGTGACCGACGCCGCCATCGCGACGATCCGCGACCGGATCGAGGCAGGCGTGTATCCGGTCGGCAGCCTGCTGCCGGCCCAGCGCCAGCTCTCCGAGGAGCTGGAGATCAGCCGCGCGTCGCTGCGCGAGGCGCTGTCGACGCTCGAGGCGCTCGGGATGCTGCGCATCCGCGCGGGCAAGGGCGTGTACGTCGAAAGCGCGCAGGCGTCGGCCGCGCACCCGTGGCAATTCGCCGAGCAGTCGTCGCCGCCCGATACGTACCAGATGCGCTATGCGCTCGAAGGCTTCGCCGCACGGATGGCCGCGCACGTCGTCAGCGACGATGACATCGCGTGGTTCGAGGACAACCTCGCCGACCTGCACGTCGCGCTGACCGAAAGCGCGCTCGACGAGGCATCGCGGCTCGACTTCGACTTCCACATGCGGATCATTCATCTGGCCGGGAATGCGGCGATCGAGTCGATCCTGCGCAGCAGCGCGGACATCATGAAGGAAAGCCAGCGCATGCCGTTCTACCGGCGCGAGCTGCTGCTGTCGACGTGGCACGAGCACCGCGCGATCGTCGATGCGCTGATCGCGCGCGATGCGGCCGCCGCCGGCACCGCGATCGAAACGCACATCGCGAACGCCGCGCAGCGCGCAGGCGTGTTCTTCCCGACGCCCGGCGCGTAATCCTCCCGCGCCGCGTCGGCACGCGGCCGGTCACGCAGTCATGCGGCGGGCCGGCAATCCGTTTCCGCCGCACGACGAAAAAGGCACGCGCCGCGCATCGCGGGCGTGCCTTTTTGCAAAGGGCGCCGCTGCCGTCGCGACGCTAACGCCGCACCGTCACGCGGCCTCGTTCGCGAAATCGATCAGCACCTTCATCGCACGTTGGCGATCGCCGGCCAGTTCGAACGCGAGGTTCGCGTCGCGCATCGGGAACACGCGCGTGACGGCCGGCCGCAGATCGACGCGCCCCGCGTTGATCAGTTGCACCGCGAGCGCGAATTCCGCGTGAAAGCGGAACGAGCCGCAGATCGACAGCTCCTTCGCGACCATCACGTTCTGCGGCAGGCTCACGTCGCCGCCGAGCCCGAGCTGCACGACGACACCGCGCGGACGCATCACGTCCAACCCGTCGCGCAATGCACGCGCATTGCCCGAACACTCGATCATCACGTCGAACGTGCCCTTGTCGGCGCTGTAGCGCTCGACCCAGCCGGTATCGGCCGCCGCATTGATCGTGCGGTCCGCGCCGAGCGCGCTCGCCACCGCCAGCGGCGCTTCGACGACATCCGTCGCGACGATCTCCGCCGCGCCGTGCACGCGCGCCGCCGCGACCGCCAGCACGCCGATCGGCCCGCAACCCGACACGAGCACGCGCTTGCCGATCAGCGGGCCCGCGCGCGACACCGCGTGCAGCCCGACCGCGAACGGCTCGGCCAGCGCCGCGAGCGACAGCGGCACGTGATCGGCGACCTTCACGCATTGCACCGCGTCGCACACGAGCGCATTGCGGAACGCGCCCTGCACGTGCGGCATCCGCATCGCACTGCCGTAGAAGCGCATGTCGAGACACTGGTTCGGCAGCCCTTCGAGACAGTAGCGGCATGCGCCGCACGGCCGGCTCGGATTGACCGCGACGCGATCGCCGACCTTCACCGACGTCACGTCCGGCGCCACTTCCGCGACCGTGCCGGCGACCTCGTGGCCGAGCACCATCGGCTGCCGCAGCCGGATCGCGCCGAAGCCGCCATGCCGGAAGTAATGGAGGTCGGAGCCGCAGATGCCGCCCATCGCGACGTCGACGCGCACCTGGCCCGGGCCGATCTCGCCCGCGTCCTGCTCCTCGACCCGCAGGTCGTTCGGCCCGTGGATCACCACACACATGCAACGCATACGCACGACATTCTCCTTGTCAGACCGCACTCGTCAGCCCGCCGTCGACGAACAGCGTCTGCCCGTTCACGAAATCGGATGCGGCCGATGCGAGGAAGATCGCCGCGCCGCACAGCTCGTCGACCTGCCCCCAGCGGCCGGCCGGCGTGCGCTTGCACAGCCAGTCCGAAAACGCCGCGTCGTCGACCAGCGCGCGATTCAGTTCGGTTTCGAAATAGCCGGGTGCGAGGCCGTTCGCCTGGATCCCGTGGCGCGCCCAGTCCGCGCACATCCCTTTGGTCAGCATCCGCACCGCGCCCTTGGTCGCCGCATACGGCGCGATCGTCGGCCGCGCGAGCTCGCTCTGCACCGAGCAGATGTTGATGATCTTGCCGCGGCCGCGCGCGATCATGTGCCGCGCGACCGCCTGCGCGACGTTGAACACGCCGTCGAGATTCACGCGCATCAGCGCATGCCAGTCGTCCGGGTCGAAGGCGTCGAGCGGCGCGCGACGCTGGATGCCCGCGTTGTTCACGAGAATGTCGATCGCGCCGACGCGCGCCTCGAAATCGTCGACCGCCGCGCGTACCTGCGCGTGCTCAGCCACGTCGAACACCGCATGGTCGGCCGCGAAGCCTTCATCGCGAAACTGGCGCGCGAGCGTCGCGGCCTTCTCTTCATTGCGATCGTTGATGACGATTGCCGCGCCAGCTTCCGCGAGCCCGCGGGCGAGCGTCAGCCCGATCCCGCGGCCGGAGCCGGTAATCAGCGCGCGGCGGCCGTCGAGGCGGAACCGGTCAAGCGCGTGGGTCATGGATGTCTCCTCGTGCCAGTCGAGCCGGCTGCCCGTCGCGGCCGGTCTCGCGTTGACGGTATCTTCGGCCGCCGGTCGGGTCCGCGCCAATGGTCTTTTTTGATCCGGTTATCATGAAAATTGATTACCGTTCTCCCGTACTCGCCACCGCCCATGGAACTCAAGCAATTGCGCGCGTTCGTCACGCTCGCGGAAGACCTGCATTTCGGGCGCGCCGCGCAGCGCCTGTGCATCGTGCAGCCCGCGCTGAGCATGCAGATCAAGACGCTCGAGGCGGAACTCGGCGCGCGCCTGTTCGAGCGCGACCGGCACAAGGTCGAGCTGAGCGACACCGGGCGCGTGTTCCTGCCCGAAGCGCGGGCAACGCTGCAGCAGGCCGCGCGCGCGGAACAGATGGCGCGGCTGTCGAGCCGCGGCGAAATCGGCACGCTGCGGATCGCGTTCGTGTCGTCGGTGTTGCCGGCGCTGCTGCCGGCCGTGCTGCGCACGATGCGCGAACGCTATCCGTCGATCGCGCTCGAACTGAAGGACATGCCGACGCCCGACCAGATCGCCGCGCTACGCGACCGGCGGATCGACTTCGGGATGATCCGGCTGCCGGCCGCGTATGCGGGCATCGACACGCGCGTGGTGCTCGAGGAAGGGTTCGTCGTCGCGCTGCCGCTCGACCATCCGCTGGCCGCGCGCGATGCGATCGCGCCGGCCGACCTGCGCGGCCACCCCGCGTTCGTGCTCGCACGCCGCTATGCGCCTGGCTTTCACGACGACATGCTGCTCGCGCTGAGCCGTGCAGGCACGACGCTCGAGATTGCGCAGGAGTTCGGCGAATTCACGACGATGCTCGCGCTCGTCGCGGCGGGAATGGGGATCGGGCTGATCCCGGCGCAGGCGGCGAGCGCGCTGCCGCCGAACGTGCTCGCGCGGCCACTCGATCTGGCCGGTCACCGCAGCGGCATCGGCCTCGCGTGGACCGATCTCGACAGCCCGCTCAAACGGGCTTTCGTCGATGCGATCGAGCACGTGACGGCGAACGCCGGGCAATAAAAAACCCGGCCGGAGAACTCCGGGCCGGGTTCGTTCGCCACGCCGGCCGCCTTCCAGCGGCCGAGCGACGTGCGCGATTACTTCGCGTTCGCGAATGCGATTGCCGTATCGAGCATGCGGTTCGAGAAACCCCACTCGTTGTCGTACCAGCTCGACACCTTCACGAGGCGGCCCGACACCTTGGTCAGCGTCGCGTCGAACGTCGACGAAGCCGGGTTGTGGTTGAAGTCGATCGACACCAGCGGTGCGTCGTTGTAGCCGAGGATGCCCTTCAGCGCGCCTTCCGATGCTTCCTTCATGATCGCGTTGACTTCCTCGACCGTCGTGTCGCGCTTCGCGATGAACGACAGGTCGACGATCGACACGTTGATCGTCGGGACGCGGATTGCGTAACCGTCGAGCTTGCCGTTCAGTTCCGGCAGCACGAGGCCGACGGCCGATGCCGCACCCGTCTTCGTCGGGATCTGGCTGTGCGTCGCCGAACGCGCGCGGCGCAGGTCTTCGTGATAGACGTCCGTCAGCACCTGGTCGTTCGTGTACGCGTGGATCGTCGTCATCAGGCCGGTTTCGAGGCCGATCTTGTCGTTCAGCGGCTTGACGAGCGGCGCGAGGCAGTTCGTCGTGCACGATGCGTTCGAGATGACCGTGTGCTCGGCCTTCAGCACGTCGTGGTTCACGCCGTAGACGATCGTCGCGTCGACGTCCTTGCCGCCCGGCGCCGAGATGATCACCTTCTTCGCGCCGCCCTTCAGGTGCGCGCTCGCCTTTTCCTTCGTCGTGAAGAAGCCCGTGCATTCCATCACGACGTCGACGCCCAGCTCGCCCCACGGCAGTTCGGCCGGGTTGCGGTTCGCCAGCACGCGGATCTTGTCGCCGTTCACGACGAGGTAGTCGCCGTCGACCGACACTTCGCCCGGAAACTTGCCGTGCGCGGTGTCGTACTGGGTCAGGTGCGCGTTGGTCTTCGCATCGCCCAGGTCGTTGATCGCGACGATCTCGAGATCGTGCTTCTTGCCGTTTTCATAGAACGCGCGCAGCGTGTTGCGGCCGATACGGCCGTAGCCGTTGATTGCGACGCGAATCGTCATGGTTATCTCCTGATGGCTGAAAAAATTCGTTTCGTGCAGCTTCACGGTGCGACGCGCGCAACGGGTGGCGCGCGCCGCGTAGGCTTTTAGGCCAGCACGGCCTTGGCCGTCTCGACGACGTGCTCGACGGTGAAGCCGAAGTACTTGAACAGCACGCCGGCCGGCGCCGATTCGCCGAACGTGTCGATCCCGACGACGCCGCCTTCGAGGCCGACGTACTTGTGCCAGAAGCTCGTCACGCCCGCTTCGATCGCGACGCGGCGCACGCCGTGCGGCAGCACGCGTTCGCGGTATTCGGCGTCCTGGCGATCGAACACGTTGGTCGACGGCATCGACACGACGCGCGCCGCGATGCCCTGCTGCGCGAGCGGTTCGACGGCCTTCATCGCGAGTTCGACTTCCGAGCCCGTCGCGATCAGGATGATCTTGCGCGCGACGATCTCTTCATCCCAGTCCTTCAGCACGTAGCCGCCCTTCTCGATGTTGGCGATCTGCGCATCGGTACGCGGGTTGAACGCGAGGTTCTGGCGGCTGAAGATCAGGCTCGACGGACGGTCGGCGGCGACCGCGTGGGTCCATGCGACGGCCGTCTCGACCGTATCGGCCGGACGCCAGACGTCGTGGTTCGGGATCAGGCGCAGGCTCGACACGTGCTCGATCGACTGGTGCGTCGGGCCGTCCTCGCCGAGGCCGATCGAATCGTGCGTGAACACGAAGATCGACGGCACCTTCATCAGCGCGGCCACGCGCAGCGCGTTGCGGCTATAGTCGGAGAACGTCAGGAACGTGCCGCCGAACGGCTTGTGGCCGCCGTGCAGTGCGAGGCCGTTGATCGCGGCGCTCATGCCGAATTCGCGCACGCCGTAGTTGATGTGGTTGCCGAGCAGCACGCCCGCGCCTTCCGGATTCGCGCGCACCGCCTTCGACGCCTTCCAGTTGGTCAGGTTCGAGCCGGTCAGGTCGGCCGAGCCGCCGAGCAGCTCGGGCAGCGCGGCGGCGAGGCCTTCGATCGCCTGCTGCGACGCCTTGCGGGTCGCGACCGTCTCGGCGCGCTCGTTCGCGCCGGCGATGATCGCGGCAGCCTTCTCGGCCCAGTCGGCCGGCAGCTTGTTCGCCATCCGGCGCTCGAATTCGGCGGCTTCTGCCGGGAACTTCGCGCGATAGGCCGCGAACGTCGCGTCCCATTCGGACTCGGCGCGCTTGCCGGCTTCCTTCGCGTCCCATGCCGCGTAGACTTCCTGCGGAATCACGAACGGCTCCCACTTCCAGCCAAGTGCTTCGCGCGTCTTCGCGATTTCTTCCGCGCCGAGCGCAGCGCCATGCACGTCGTGGCCGCCGGCCTTGGTCGCCGCGCCCTTGCCGATCACCGTCTTGCAGCAGATCAGCGTCGGCTTGTCCGACAGCTTCGCCTTCGCGATGGCCGCGTCGACCGCATCGACGTCGTGGCCGTTCACGTTCGGGATCACGTTCCAGCCGTACGCTTCGAAGCGCTTCGGCGTGTCGTCGTGGAACCAGTTCACGACGTCGCCGTCGATCGAGATGCCGTTGTCGTCGTACAGCGCGATCAGCTTGTTCAGCTTCAGCGTGCCCGCGAGCGAGCAGGCTTCGTGCGAGATGCCCTCCATCAGGCAGCCGTCGCCGAGGAACACGTACGTGTGGTGATCGACGATCTTCGCGCCGTCACGGTTGAACTCGTCGGCCATCAGCGCTTCGCCGAGCGCCATGCCGACCGCGTTCGCGAGACCCTGGCCGAGCGGGCCGGTGGTCGTCTCGACGCCCGGCGTGATCCCGTATTCCGGGTGGCCCGGCGTCTTCGAGTGCAGCTGGCGGAAGTTCTTCAGCTCTTCGATCGGCAGGTCGTAGCCGGTCAGGTGCAGCAGCGAGTACAGCAGCATCGAGCCATGGCCGTTCGACAGCACGAAACGGTCGCGGTCGGCCCAGTGCGGGTTCGTCGGGTTGTGCTTCAGATGGCGCGACCACAGCGCGACGCCGATTTCGGCCATGCCCATCGGCATGCCGGGGTGGCCGGAGTTCGCTTGCTGGACGGCGTCCATCGCGAGCGCACGGATCGCGTTGGCCATCAGGGTGGTGGAGGCGGGAGACGAAGTCGTCATGTCGAGTCCGGAGAACGAGTCGAGGAAACGGGGGCACGGCGGCATCCGGAAGCTCGAGCGTCAATCGTTCCCGGCGCGCGGTGCGGCGCCTGACGGACGCGAAGCGGACGGAGCCAACGGACGGGGCTGCAAAGCTCGTCATTTTAACAGATGGGCCGACATTTCCCTTGTCGGCGCGTAGTGTTCCGGCACGGTTTTCCGTCGAACCGCCCGCCTCCTATAATTCAGGCGTCGGAACTGCCTGCCCCAGCGGCCCGCCCGTGAGCACCACCCTTCTCTTTCACCCGACGCCCGACGCCACCTACGGCTTCCCGAATGCGCGGCGGCTCGCGCACGTCGCGTCCGCGCACCAGCAGATCGAAGTCTGGGAAACGCCGCAGCTCGGCCGGCTGTTCACGCTGGACGGCCGGCCGATGACGTCGGTCGGCGACGAGTTCGTCTATCACGAGTGCATGACGCACCCGGCCGCGCTCGCGCATCCGTGCCCGAGGAAGGCGCTCGTGCTCGGCGGCGGCGACGGCGGCGCCGCGCGCCAGTTGCTCAAGCACGCGTGCATCGAGCGGATCGTGATCGCCGAACTCGACGACGAGGTGGTCGGGATGGCGCGCCGCTATCTCGACGACGTGCACCAGGGCGCGCTCGACGACCCGCGCGTCGAGGTCGTGATCGGCGACGCCGCGCATTTCGTCGAGTCGACGGTCGAACATTTCGATCTCGTCGTGTTCGACCTCACGCCGCCCGATTCGCCGGCGGCCGGCCTCTACACGCGCGACTTCTACGCACGGCTCAAGCGGATCCTGACGCCGCGCGGCGTGATCTCGATGCATCTCGGCTCGCCGGTGTTCCATGCCGCGCGCATCGCCGCGCTGCTCGACGACCTGCGCGCGCGCTTCGCGGTCGTCGATCTGCTGTCCGCGCACGTGCCGCTGTACGGCTCGCAGTGGCTGATGGCGATCGCGAGCGACACGCTCGATGCGGCGGCGCTGTTCGCGCACGACGTCGACGAACGGCTCGCGGCCCGCCGCGTCGGCGGCTTGCGCTATTACGATGCGCGGCTGCATGCGTCCCTCTTTACCCTGCCGCGCGCACTGCGCGATACACTGGGCGTTCGCCGCTGAACATCAGGACGGCCGCACCGTTCCGCTGCTCCAGCATGAGACCAGCGCAGGCGCCGACGCGCCGACACCGAGCAACAGGAGATTTTCATGACCGATCCACGTCCGGCCAACGTGCCTTGGTTGACGCCCTACCTGGCCGTACGCAACGCGCGCGCGGCCATCGAGTTCTTCAAGGCCGCATTCGGCTTCACCGTACGCGACGTGCACGACGAGGACGGCGCGATCATGCACGTCGAGATGGCCTATCGCGGCCAGCTGATCGTGATGTTCGCGCCCGAAGGCGCGTTCGGTTCGCCCGCGCTCACGCCGAAGCACGCGAACGCCACCGCGCCGCAATCGTTCTATCTGTATGTCGACGACGTCGACGCCACCTGGCAGCGCGCGCTCGATGCGGGCGCGAAATCGCTGAGCGCGCCGCAGGACCAGTTCTGGGGCGACCGGTTCGCGCAGATCGAGGATCTCGACGGCTACCGCTGGGCGCTCGGGTGCCGTCTCGACGCATGACCGAAACCGCCACACGCATGAACGAAGCCACCACCACCGCGGCCGTGCCGCGCTTTTTCGTCGATGTCGCGCTGCGCGCCGACGCCACGCTCGCATTGCCAGCCGACGTCGCGCGCCACGTGCAGGTGCTGCGCCTGCAGCCGGGCGACGTGCTGGCGTTGTTCGACGGCACGGGCGGCCAGTACCGCGCACGGCTCGTCGAGGTCGACAAGCGCAGCGCGCTCGTGCAGGTCGATACGTTCGAGCCCGTCGAGGCCGAGCCGCCCTATCGCGTGACGCTCGCGCAGGGGATCGCGGGCGGCGACAAGATGGACTGGGTGATCGAGAAGGCCGTCGAGCTCGGCGTCGCGGCGGTCGTGCCGCTGTCGACCGCGCGCGGCGTCGTGAAGCTGTCCGGCGAACGGGCGGACAAGCGCGTCGCGCACTGGCGCGGCGTCGTACGCGCGTCGTGCGAGCAATGCGGACGCAACCGCGTGCCCGACGTCGCACCGGTGGCCGGCTTCCACGCATGGCTCGATGCGCGGCAGGCCGCGCCGGCCGACGGCGAGCTGCGGCTGCTGCTGTCCCCGCGCGCGAGCATCCCGTTCGCGTCGCTGCCCGACGCGCCGCCCGCGGCGGCCGTCACGCTGCTGATCGGGCCCGAAGGCGGGCTGTCGCCCGACGAGGAAAATGCGGCCCGCGCACGGGGGTTCACCGCGCTGTCGCTCGGGCCGCGCGTGCTGCGTACCGAGACGGCCGGCGCGGCCGTGCTCGCGGCGTTGGCGGCGCGCTGGGGCGGGTGGTAAAGCGCGTCAGCGCGCCGCGCCATGCAGCCGAGCGCGAATCGCACACGCAAAAAAGCCCGCTCGAAGCGGGCTTGTTACCGAATCGGCCGCGCGGGCCGACCGTGCGCTTACGCGAACGAGTAGAACACGCGGAACGCGACCTTGCGCTCGGCCCAGAATTCGGCCGCCTCGCGGAACACGTCGAGCAGCGTTTCGCGCCCTTCCTTGTCGAATTTCTGCGCGATCGGCAGCCCTTCGAGGACGATCACGAAACCGGGCTGCGCGCCGGCCTTCGCGACGAGGTCGGTGAGGCAGTCGTACAGCGCGTCGTAGTTCTTCCCGAAATGCTTCGGAAACAGGAACGAGGTCGCGATCGTTTCCATCACTTCCTGCTTCGACTGCGCGGCGCCGCAATACGCATACAGGAAATGCTGGCCGAGCCGACCGGCTTCGTCGGCGAGATCCTGCACGCGGAACGCGCGGATCGACTGCACGAGATTGGGTCGCACGGTCGTGAAAAGGCTCATAGGCTCCTCGTTCGATGAAAGCCCGGGCTCGGCTTCCTGTTGCTCCGGCGTGCCGCCGGCCTGCGCCGCCGCGTGCAACTGAATCACACGCTGAAACAGATTGCCGTCGCCGGCCGCGAACAGTTCCGCCGCCGCCGTATCGTGCGCGTAGATGGAGTCGCTCATGCCATTCGTCCCGAAGTCATTCAACAATACGTTTAAAACTGGTGTAGTGGTCGCCCGTGTAATAACAGTTGTCGATCCGGCGCAACGGCCCGCCACAGACGATCCGGCGCGCGCCGCGATTGCGCGCACGCGGTGTCGGCACCGTGTACTCATGGTAGTAGCCGCGCTTCGCCTTCGGCAGGATCCGCTCGCGGTTGCCGAACACGACGCCGTCCTTCTCGTACGGATAGGGGCCGCCGGCGCCGATCAGGCCCAGCGTGGTCACGGCCTCGCGCGGAAGACGGGCGGTCGGGATCGTATCGAGCCCGCTCGCGGCCACGTCGGCCGGAACGGCCTCCCGTGCGTAAGCGGCGGAAACCAGACTGCCCGTCGGCGTGCCGACGATACCCATCGCGAACATCGCGAAGACGGACGCGAGCGCGCCGTTGCGGAGCCACTTGCGTGCCATGAACCAGGGTTCCCGCTGTTAAATCAAGTAGTTGACGACCAACAAAGGCGTTAGCGTAGCGTTATTGGCCGCGCGAATCAATGTCCGTTTGGGAATCGAAAGCCTCTCGGCACTCGAGATTCCGTATTTCTTACCGAAATTACACTACATTTATCTTGCATGAGATAAAATGCGGGCGGCATCGCTCATATGGCAAGACCCTGCCTCCTTGCCACACTCGCTACCCGGAGTGGAGAGATGCTGCTGTTGCTTTATGGGAAGCGCGGTTGCGCCCTACCCGCGGCGTGCCCCTTGCGGGCACGCCTCTTTTTGCCTTTGTTTACAATTTCGCCCGACCCGGGACGCCGGTTCGACCGGCGCCGCGGGTTCGTTCCGGCTCAGCGTGCGGCGTTGACGTCGGCGACCAGCAGCGCCGCCATGTTGACGATGCGACGAACGGTCGCCGATTCGGTCAGCACGTGCACGGGCTCCGCGGCGCCCAGCAGAATCGGCCCGATCGCGATGTTGTTGCCCGCGGCCGTCTTCAGCAGGTTGTACGCGATATTCGCGGCGTCGATGTTCGGCAGGATCAGCAGGTTCGCGTCGCCTTCCAGCGTCGATTCCGGCAGGATTTCCTTGCGCAGCGCCGCGTCGAGCGCGACGTCGCCGTGCATTTCGCCGTCCACCTTCAGCTCCGGCGCGGTTTCCTGCAGGATCGCGAGCGTATCGCGCATCTTCTTCGCCGAAGGGGCGTTGCTCGTGCCGAAATTCGAATGCGACAGCAGCGCGACCTTCGGCTCGATGCCGAAGCGGCGCACTTCTTCCGCGGCCATGATCGTGATTTCGGCCAGTTCCTCAGGGGTCGGATCGACGTTCACGTGCGTATCCACGAGGAAAATCTGGCGGCCGGGCAGCACGAGGCCGTTCATCGCCGCGTACACGCTGCAGCCCGGGCGCTTGCCGATCACTTGGTCGATGAAGTGCAGATGGCGGTGCGTGGTGCTGATCGTGCCGCAGATCATCCCGTCCGCTTCGCCCTTCTTCACCAGCATCGAGCCGATCAGCGTCGTGCGGCGGCGCATCTCGACGCGCGCAAGCTGCTCGCTGATGCCCTTGCGCGCCATCAGCTTGTGATACGTCTGCCAGAAGTCGCGGTAGCGCTCGTCGTGCTCGGTGTTGACGACCGTGAAGTCGACGCCCGGATTCAGGCGCAGGCCGTAGCGCTGGATACGGTGCTCGATCACCGACGGACGGCCGATCAGGATCGGCTTCGCGAGTTTTTCGTCGACGATGATCTGAACGGCGCGCAACACGCGCTCTTCTTCGCCTTCCGCGAACACGACGCGCTTCTTCTCTTCCGGCGCGGCGCGCGCGATCTGGAAGATCGGCTTCATCGTCGTGCCGCTGTGATACACGAACTGCTGCAGATGCTGCTTGTACGCGTCCATGTCCTCGATCGGGCGCGTCGCGACGCCGCCGTCCATCGCGGCCTGCGCGACGGCCGGCGCGATCTTCACGATCAGGCGCGGATCGAACGGCTTCGGAATCAGGTATTCGGGCCCGAACGACAGATCCTGGATACCGTACGCGGTCGCGACGATGTCGCTCTGCTCGTGCTGCGCGAGTTCGGCGATCGCATTGACGGCCGCGATCTCCATTTCACGCGTGATCGTCGTCGCGCCGACGTCGAGCGCGCCGCGGAAGATGAACGGGAAGCACAGGACGTTGTTGACCTGGTTCGGGTAGTCGGTGCGGCCGGTCGCGAGAATCGCGTCGGGGCGCACTTCGAGCGCCGCTTCCGGCAGGATTTCCGGCGTCGGGTTCGCGAGCGCGAGGATCAGCGGGCGCTCGGCCATGCCCTTCACCATCTCCTGCTTCAGCACACCCGCGGCCGACAGGCCGAGGAAGATGTCCGCGCCGTCGATCACTTCGGCCAGCGTGCGGGCGTCGGTTTCGCGCGCGAAACGCTCCTTGTCCGGATCCATCAGCTCGGTGCGGCCCTTGTAGACCACGCCGGCCAGGTCCGTCACCGTGATGTTCTCGAGCGGCAGCCCGATGTCGACCAGCAGGTCCAGACACGCGAGCGCGGCCGCGCCCGCGCCGGATGCGACGAGCTTGACCTTCTTGATGTCCTTGTTGACGACCTTCAGCCCGTTCGTGACGGCCGCGGCCACGACGATCGCGGTGCCGTGCTGGTCGTCGTGGAACACCGGGATCTTCATCCGCTTGCGCGCTTCGCGCTCGACGATGAAGCAGTCCGGTGCCTTGATGTCTTCGAGGTTGATCCCGCCGAAGGTCGGCTCCAGCGCGGCGATCACGTCGACGAGCTTGTGCGGGTCCGACTCGTTCAGCTCGATGTCGAACACGTCGATGCCCGCGAATTTCTTGAACAGCACGGCCTTGCCTTCCATCACCGGCTTCGACGCGAGCGGGCCGATGTTGCCGAGACCGAGCACCGCCGTGCCGTTCGTCACGACGCCGACCAGGTTGCTGCGCGCGGTGAAGCGCGCCGCGTTCAGCGGATTCTCGACGATCTCCTCGCACGCGTACGCCACACCCGGCGAATACGCGAGCGCGAGGTCGCGCTGGTTGATCATCTGCTTGGTCGGGGCGATCGCGATTTTGCCGGGGGTCGGAAATTCGTGATAGTCGAGCGCGGCTTCGCGGAGCTTGGCTTTGGAGGAGGCTTGGGTGGACATGTGTCTCGTGACGGGCGGATTAGAATAACTGTTCGACGGCATTGTAGCGCCAATCATCGGCCGCCAGACCGGCGATTCGGGTGCGACAGCCGCGACAAAAATGAACTGGACAGTACAGGCGCGCCGCCGCCCGCCTCGTACAATGCCGTTCCTTCAACCGTTTCGGATCGCCCGCCGTGCCAGCCGCCCTCTCCGAGTTCTCGCTGATCGAACGCTTCTTCACGCGCCGCGCCGCGCAGGGCGCCCGCGCGTCGACGCTCGGCATCGGCGACGATTGCGCGCTGATCGCGCCCCGATCCGGGAAATTGCTGGCCATTTCGACGGACATGCTGGTGGAAGGCCGCCACTTCTTCCCCGATGTCGCGCCGGACGCGCTCGGCCACAAGACGCTCGCGGTCAACCTGTCGGACCTCGCGGCGATGGGCGCCGCGCCGCGGGCGTTCACGCTCGCGTGCGCGCTGCCGCGCGCCGACGCGGCGTGGCTCGAGGCGTTCAGCGACGGCCTGTTCGCGCTGGCCGAGCGCTACGGTTGCGAGCTGATCGGCGGCGACACGACGAGCGGGCCGCTGAACCTGTGCGTGACCGTGTTCGGCGAAGTCTCGCCCGACGCGGCGCTGCGGCGCGATGCCGCGCGCGACGGCGACGACGTATGGGTGTCCGGCACGCTCGGCGATGCACGCGCGGGCCTCGGCGTCGCCCGCGGCGAATGGACGGCCGGCGCGGAAGAAACCGCCGCATTCCGGCGCGCGCTCGAGCGTCCGGAGCCGCGCGTCGCGCTGGGGCTTGCGCTCGCGGGCGTCGCGCATGCGGCGCTCGACCTGTCGGACGGCCTCGCCGGCGACCTCCAGCACATCCTGACGCGCTCGAACGTGCGCGCCGAGATCGACGCCGACGCGGTGCCGCGCTCGGCCGCGCTCGCGACGCTGCCGGCCGACGTGCAGCGCCGCTGCACGCTGGCCGGCGGCGACGACTACGAACTGTGCTTCACCGCGCCGGTCGCGGCCCGCGCAGCGGTCGAAGCGGCGGCCGCCACGGCCGGCGTGCGGGTCACGCGAATCGGTACAATACGCGCGTTGTCCGCGCCGTCGGCGCAACCCGCCATCGCGTGGCGCGACGCCGCCGGCGCGCCCCTCGCTCTCACGTTGCACGGTTTCGACCACTTCCATGCAGACTGATCCGACGCCCGCGCACGCCGCGGCCGAGCCCGGCGCCGCGCCGCCCGCGCCGACCCGCACGACGGCCCGCTTCATGCTGTCGCACCCGGCGCATATCGTGTCGCTCGGCTTCGGCAGCGGGCTCGCGCCGATCATGCCCGGCACGTTCGGCTCGCTGTTCGGCTGGCTCACGTTCGTCGTGCTCAACCGCTACCTGACGGTGCCCGAATGGTGGGCGCTGATCGCCGTCGGCTTCGTGGCCGGCACCTGGGTCACCGGTTTCACCGCGAAGAAGGCCGGCGTGTCCGATCCGGGCGCCGTCGTCTGGGACGAGATCGTCGCGATCTGGCTCGTGATGCTGTTCGTCACGCCCGCGACCTTCGTCGGCCAGCTGTGGGCGTTCGTCGCGTTCCGCTTCTTCGACATGCTCAAGCCGCCGCCGATCCGCTACTTCGAGCGCCGCCTGAAAGGCGGGCTCGGCATCATGGTCGACGACCTCGTCGCCGCGTTCATGACGCTGCTGGTGATCGCGCTGTGGCGCTCCGTCGCCGGCTGACCGATTTCCCGACTCCCGTTTCCCGACGCGCATGCCAACCGATTCCGTCGTCCACCAGCTTGCGATCCGCGCAGGCAACAAGCTGCGTGACGAGCACCTGACGCTCGCCACCGCCGAATCCTGCACCGGCGGCATGATCGCCGCGGCGATCACCGATATTTCCGGGAGCAGCCAGTGGTTCGAGCGCGGCTTCGTCACGTATTCGAACCAGGCCAAGATCGAGATGATCGGCGTGCCGGCCGACCTGATCGACAAGCACGGCGCGGTCAGCGAGCCCGTCGCGCGCGCGATGGCCGAAGGCGCGCTGCGCAACAGCCGCGCGCAGGTCGCGCTGTCCGTCACCGGCATCGCGGGCCCGGGCGGCGGCAGCGAGAACAAGCCGGTCGGCACCGTGTCGTTCGGCTGGAGCAACCGGCTGCATACCGACGTCGAGACGCTCGTGTTCAAGGGCGATCGCGAACAGATCCGCACGCAGGCGGCCGCGCATGCGCTGCGCGGGCTGCTGAAGCTGCTCGACGAGCGCGAACGCTGACCGGGCGGGGCGCGCGTGCCGCGCCCGCTCTACTCGCTTACTGGATCGCGTCGGGCTTCACGACGATCCAGTTCTTGTCCGCCGTCACCGGCAGCCCGAGCGCCTTCTGCTTCGCGGCCGATTCGTCCGACCACGCGCGGATCTGCGTCATCTGCTTGTCCTTCTTGTTGACCCACACGCGCACGCCGCCGCGCGCGACGTCGGTCGCGTTCAGCAGCATGTAGCCGTCGGACGTCGGCGTGTCGCCCGCGACGAGCACCGGCTTCTTCCACTGATCGATCCAGCCGACGATCGAACCGAGCTTGCCTTCGTACCACGTCATCGGGTTCATCAGGAACGGCGTGATCACGAGATTGCGGTTCGCAGCCTCGTCGTACTTGCCGGCCTTGATCTGCAGCCGCGACGTCGTCAGCGCGCCGGTCGCCGGGTTGCGCAGCAGCGTCGTCACGCCGATCACGTTCTGCGGCTTCACGTTGTAGCCGTACTTCGGGTCGGCCAGCACGAGCCGCGCGAGCTCCTCGTGCGCGGCCGTCATCACGTAGACGTCGATCCCGTTCTCGCGCAGCGCGTTGTACAGCTCCTGCATCCCGCGGAAGAAGCGCGGCGGGTTCACCGTGCCGTCGACCACCTTGTCGCCCTGCCAGTAGCGGATCGGAATCGGCTTGCCGTCGGCGAGCATCGCGTCGATGTGGCGCTTCAGGTCGGCGAGCGACTGCCCGGCAAACGCCTGCGCGATCCACGGATAGCAGACCAGATCGTCGATCTCGCAGAGCCGGTAGTAGTAGCTCGTCAGCGATTCCTGGTAGTCGGCGGAATCCTTGAACGGGATCAGCTTCAGCGACGGATCGAGCGAATCGCGCGTCAGCACCCCATGGTTCTCGAGATACGGCAGCAGCGCTTCCTCGAGGTCATAGCGGTAGGTCGTGTTGTCGGCGTCGAACACCGCGTAGTCGCCGCGGTTCGCGTGCGCGGCGATCATCGCGTTCAGCGCCTTCGCGCTGTCGGCTGGCCAGTGCGACAGATCCGCCGCATGGGCGAACGTCATGCATAGCGACGCGGCGAACGCGCTCAGAAGACGGCGGAACAGCTTGGGCATGGCGTCGCTCCTTTTCTTGACATTTTTGTGACGGATTGGTGACAACCGGCAGCATCGCGCGCCTAAATTGCGCATAGGCGATACGGAAGCGACGGGAAATTGTTCGTGTGCGCCAGGACGGCGAACACGCGATGAACGCGCGCGGCCCGCGGACGCGGGCGCGGCGATTGAAGGCCGCCCGGGGCGGGCGGCCGGTATTTCAGCGATGCGCGTTGATCGTGTCGCGCGTCTTCTGCGCGGCAAGCGCCGCGGCTTCAGCGAAATCCTCGCCCTTGCTCGCGTACAGGATCGCGCGCGACGAGTTGATCATCATCCCGGTGCCGTCGGCCGTGCGGCCCGCGTTGACGGTCGCCTGCACGTCGCCGCCCTGCGCGCCGATGCCGGGGATCAACAGCGGCATGTCGCCGACGATCCCGCGCACGATCTCGATTTCCTTCGGGAACGTCGCGCCGACCACGAGGCCGAGCTGGCCGTTCCTCGCGTTCCACTTGTTCGCCGCGAGATCGGCGACGACCTGGTACAGCGGCCGCCCGTTCGTATCGAGGAACTGCAGGTCCGAGCCGCCCGGGTTCGACGTGCGGCACAGCACGATCACGCCCTTGCCTTCATGCTCGAAGTACGGCTCGACCGAGTCGTAGCCCATGTACGGGTTCACCGTGACGGCGTCCGCGCGATAGCGCTCGAACGCTTCGCGCGCGTACTGCTCGGCCGTGCTGCCGATGTCGCCGCGCTTCGCGTCGAGGATCACGGGCAGGCCCGGATGCTGGAGATGGATATGCGCGATCAGCCGCTCGAGCTGGTCTTCCGCGCGATGCGCGGCGAAGTATGCGATCTGCGGCTTGAACGCGCTCGCGTACTGCGCGGTCGCGTCGACGATCTGCCGGCAGAATTCGAAGATCGCGTCGGGCTGGCCGTCGAACTGCACGGGAAAGCGCGACGGCTCGGGATCGAGGCCGACGCACAGCAGCGAATTCGTGCGCTGCCACGCGGCGCGCAGCGATTCAATGAAAGTAAGCGGGGAAGACATGGCGGATACTCGCGGCAAACCGTTGGTAGACCGCGTATTTTACCCGCGTCGCCGGTGTCCCTCGCGTGTCGCGGCATGGCTGCGCACATCGGTGCGTCCGACGGTGAACGCGAAACGCCGCGTGAGCCGCTCGCCGGGCGCGAGCAGCGTCATCCCGTGCGCGGTCGCGCCGCCCGGCAGGTTCACCGCATTGATCGGATGATCGACCGGCTCGAAGCAGAAGAAATCCGCGCCCGGCGGCGTATAGAGCACGTACGCGTCGGCGTCGGCTGCGACGGTCAGCGACAGGCGGCGGCGCGGCCAGCTCACCGTCGCGTGGCCGCCCCAGCCGGTGAACGCGTGATTGACGAGCGTGGCCGGCAGCGGATACGCGACGCCGAACTGCCAGGCCGGCGGCACGCTGACGTGCCGCACCGGCAGGAAATCGGCGCCCGACAACCACAGCCCGCCCGCCGCCGCGGCCAGCTCCGTCACCGCATCGCGCACGAGGAACGGATGCACGCCGAGCCCGAACGGCAGTCGCGCGCGGCCCGCGTTCTCGATCGTCAGCGCGATCGACAGCGTCGCGTCGTCGAGTTCGAACGACTGGATCGCGCGGAACGCGTACGGCGCGCCGGCGGCGCGGTCGAGCGACAGTTGCAGCGACGTGTCGGTCGCATCGTCCACCTGCCACGGCGCGAGCCAGCCGTCGCCATGGATCGGCAGCGGCTCGTCGCGGCGGTTGCGCGGCACCGCGACCTTGCGCCCGTCGCATTCGAAGCGCCCGTCGCCGATCCGGTTCGAGTACGGCAGCAGCGGATAGCACGCGAGCTCGTTCGGGTCCGTCGCCGTCTCCGGGTGCTCGCACCGGCGGAACACCGGCATCAGCACGCCGTTGTCGCCGCGCCAGTCGAAGCGCGCGATGCCGCCGCCGAGGTGCGGCAGCACGTCGAGCCGCAGCGATGCGTTCGACAGCGTGACGACCGCCGCATGCGCGGCGCCGACGCCCTGCGCGAACACGGCCGTCTGCGGGCCGGGGCTGACCGGCTGGGCGGCGGCCGCCAGGCGCGCGCGGCGCGACTGGCTGGTGGACGACGATGCGCGCGAGGACGTGGCGGTCATGGTGAGCTCCTTTCCTTCGTCGAAGAAACGATGCAGGTCGTGCGAGCGGTCAGGCCCAGCCGCCGTCGACGATCACGTCCTGCGCGGTGATCATCCGGCTGTCGTCGGCCGCGAGAAACAGCGCCATCCGCGCGAGATCGGCCGGCAGCAGTTCGGCGTCGATGCACTGGCCGGCCTTGATCGCCGCCCGGCCCGCGTCGTCGAGCCACAGCCGGCGCTGCTTGTCGGTCATCACCCAGCCGGGCACCAGCGAATTCACGCGGATGCCGAACGGGCCGAGATCGCGCGCGAGGCCGCGCGTCAGGCCCTGCACGGCCGCCTTCGCCATCACGTAGACGGGATAGCCGCCGTTCTTCAGCATCCAGCTGATCGAGCCGAGATTGATGATCGCGCCGCCGCCCTGCCGCTTCATGTCGTCGATCACCGCCTGCGCGGCGAAGAACTGGTGACGCAGGTTCACCGCGATGCCCGCGTCGAACGACGCGGGCGTCACGTCGCCGATCGTGTGGCGCGTGTCGTTCGCCGCATTGTTCACGAGCACCGCGATCGCGCCGATGCGTGCGCGGATCGCGTCGATCGCGCGGCGCAGCGCGTCGATGTCGGTCAGGTCGCAGGACAGGAACAGCGGCGCATGCCGCACGTGCGCGAGGCGTTCGGCCAGCGCGGCGCCGGCCGCCGCGTCGAGGTCGACGAACGCGACGCGCGCGCCCTGTTCGGCGAAGTGCTCGACGAACGACGCGCCGATGCCGGTCGCGCCGCCCGTGATCAGCACCGCGCGATCCTCGAGGCTCGGGTAGCGCGCGTCGCTCGCCGCCGTGTTCGCGCCGTGCACTGATGTATCGATGGTCATGCGGATCGTCTCCGTGGAAACAGGTCGGTCAGTCGCGTACGCCGCGGTTCTTCAGCTGGTCGAGCAGCACGGCCGCGAGCAGGATCGCGCCGCGCACCAGGTACTGGTAGAACGCGTCGATGTTCAGCAGGTTCATCACGTTCTCCACGGTGCCCATGATCAGCACGCCGATCACGACGCCCGAGATCGTCGCGCGGCCGCCCATCAGCGACACGCCGCCGAGCACGCACGCGGAGATCACGTTCAGCTCGAAGCCTTGCGCGGCGTTCGGCTGGCCCGACGTGATGCGCGACGCGAGAATCACGCCCGCGAGCGCGGTCACCGCACCCTGGATCAGGAAGATGTACACGCGCGTGCGTTCGACGTTGATCCCCGCGAGCCGCGACGCTTCCGGGTTGCCGCCGATCGCGAGCGTGTTGCGGCCATAGACGGTCTGGTTCAGCAGCACGCCGAAGCCGATGAAGCACAGCAGCGTGACCCAGATCGGCAGCGACACGCCGAACATCGACAGCCCGCCGAGCGCGATGAACGTATCCGACGACACGCCGACCGCCTGCCCCTTCGACACGATGAAGCCGAGCCCGCGCACGATCTCCATC
The DNA here is from genome assembly GCF_017815045.1 of Burkholderia sp. CpTa8-5. Taxonomy (NCBI): domain Bacteria; kingdom Pseudomonadati; phylum Pseudomonadota; class Betaproteobacteria; order Burkholderiales; family Burkholderiaceae; genus Burkholderia; species Burkholderia sp. CpTa8-5. The sequence goes on along the minus strand of NZ_JAGIQD010000007.1, from coordinate 82,265 downwards.
GTCGCGAGCGTCGTGATCAGCGCGTTGATCCGCAGATACGCGATCACCGCGCCGTTCACGAAGCCGATCGCGGCGCCGGCCGCGACCGCCGCGACGATCGCGACGAACGTGTTGTCGGTTGCGTTCAGCACCATCGCGCACAGCACGCCCGAGAACGCGACGGTCGAGCCGATCGACAGGTCGAAGTCGCGCGACGCGAGACAGAACATCATCGTGCACGCGACCATGCCGATCTGCGAGATCGACAGCGCGAGGCCGAGCATGTTGTCGATCGAGAAGAAGTGATCGACGGTCAGCGACATCGTGATGAACATCACCGCGAAGATCGCGATCAGGCTGTATTCGGTCAGATGCTGCCACCACTTCTGGCGGTCGCTCTGCTGCGGCACCAGCGCGTCGGCCGACTTCACTGCGGCGCTGGCAAGGTTTTCGTTGGCTTGCATGGTGTGTCTCCTGCTCCTGCATCGCGCGGCCCGCGCCGCGCGTGTTCGATTCGAATGTCCCGGGCTTGTCCGGACGTAGCCGGCCGCGTCAGGCTGCCTCGACCGCGCTCGTCTGCGGCAGCGCGAGGTTCAGCACCGCGTGCTCGTTCGCGTCGGCGCGCGGCAGCTCGCCGGCGATCCGGCCTTCGCGCATCACGACGATGCGGTCGGACACGCCGAGCACTTCCGGCAGTTCCGACGACACCATCACGATCGCGCAGCCGCGCTCCGCGAGCCGGTAGATCACGTCGTAGATCTCGTGCTTCGCGCCGACGTCGATCCCGCGCGTCGGCTCGTCGAGGATCACGACCTTCAGGTCGGGCTCCGCGAGCCAGCGCGACAGGATCGCCTTCTGCTGGTTGCCGCCCGACAGGAAGCGGATCTTCTGCCGCCGGTTCGGCGTCTTGATCTTCAGCCGCTGGATGAAGCGGTCGGCCGTCGCGCTTTCGGTCTTGCCGTTGATAAACAGCCCCGCGCGCAGCGAATGGCGGCGGCAGCTGATGTTGATGTTCTCGGCGACCGACGCGATCGCGATGATCCCTTCTTCCTTGCGGTCCTCGGGGCACAGCACGATGCCGTGGCGGATCGCGTCGCCGGTGCGCTTCACGTCGATGCGCTTGCCGTCGAGCGTCAGCACGCCCGCGCGCCGGCGGTCCGCGCCGTACACGAGCCGCATCAGTTCGCTGCGGCCCGCGCCGACGAGCCCGAAGAAGCCGACGATCTCGCCCGCGCGCACCGAGAAGCTCGCGGGTTCGCGCAATGCCGGGCCGTCGACGCCTTCGGCGGAGAACCGCACGTCGCCGAGCGCGCGCGGCGCGTAATGGTAGATGTCCGCGATCTCGCGCCCGACCATCTCGGCGACCAGCCGCTCGCGCGGCACGTCGGCCAGCGCTTCGTGCGACGCGATCTTGCGCCCGTCGCGAAAGATCGTGCACGCGTCGCACAGCCGGTAGATCTCGTCCATCCGGTGCGAGATGTAGATCAGCGCACGGCCCTGCGCGCGCAGGTCGTCGACCAGCTTGAACAGCACTTCCGTCTCGCGATGCGACAGCGAGCTCGTCGGTTCGTCGAGCGCGATCACGCGCGCATTGCGCATCAGCGCCTTGCAGATCTCGACCATCTGTCGCTGCGCGATCGACAGCCGCCCGAGCCGCGCGTCGGGATCGAGGTCCACGCCCATCTCGGCGAGCCGCTCGCGCACGTAACGCTTCGCCTCGCGCTTCCTGACCCAGCCGAACGCATTCGGCAGGCGGCCGAGCAACAGGTTCTCCGCGACCGTCAGGTCGGGCACGTACTGCAATTCCTGGTGAATCACCGCGATGCCGGCCGCGATCGACGCGGCCGCATTCGCGAACTGCACGGGCTGGCCGTCGACCAGCACGCTGCCCGCATCGGGCTGATATTCGCCGCCGAGAATCTTCAACAGCGTCGACTTGCCCGCGCCGTTCTCGCCCATCAGGCCATGCACCTCGCCCGCATGCACGTCGAACGAAATGCCGTCGAGTGCGCGCACGCCGGGAAATACCTTGCCGATATTGTCAAAACGCAGTGCCGCTGACACGTCGTCTCCCCACTTCCAGATCCATCGACCGCCGGCCGCCGCGTCGCCGCGGCAGCCGGCGGGCCGCTTACTTCGACGCGAGCCCCATCTCCTCGCGCACCTTCGACACGTTGTCGCGCGTCGCGAGCATGCCCGTCGTCAGCGTCAACGGCGGCGGCGCCTTGCCCTGCGTGATCCACGTGTACATCAGGTCCGAGGTTTCCTCGCCGTGGCGCTTCGGGCTGATGATCACGGTGCCGTAGAAGCCCGTCGGCTGCGGCTTCTTGAACTCGTTCAACGCCGAATCGGAACCGCCGATACCGATGCCGATCATGTTGTCGGCCTTGAAGCCGCGCCCTTCGGCCGCGCGCACCGCGCCGAGCACGGCCTCGTCGTTCAGGCCGTACGCGACCCAGTGCTTGAACTGCGGGTTCTTGGTCAGCGCGATGTTCGCCGCGTTGAACGCGTTCTCGGTGTCGGTCTTCGCCTGCGGCGCCGCGATCACGTTCGCCTTCGGGAAGCCGGCGGCGACCAGCGCGTCGGTCGCGCCGCTCGTGCGGTCGTGCGCGGTCGGCAGCTGCTCGTAGGTGATGTCGATCGCGCCGACGTCCTTCATGTCCCAGCCGCGCTTCTTGATCTCGGCCGCGATGCCGTCGCCGACCTGCTTGCCGATGTTGTACGCGGAAATTCCCATGTGCGGCACCGCGTCGATCGGCTTGCCCGCGCCGTCGACGAGGCGGTCGTCGACCGTCATCATCTTCAGGTTGTGCGACTTCGCCTTCGCGACGATGCCCGGCCCGAGCTTCACGTCGGGCGTGCAGATGATGAAGCCCTGCGCCTTCTGCGCGGACAGGTTGTCGATCGCGCTCATCACCTTCTCGCCGGACGGCGCGCCGATCTTCACGAGCGTGAAGCCCTTCTGCTTCGCGGCGATCTCGGCGAATTTCCATTCGTCCTGGAACCACGGCTCTTCCGGCTGCTTCACCAGGAAGCCGATCTTGACCGGGTCGGCCGCGTGCGCAACCGGGCTGCCCATCACCACCGCGGCCGCGGCGGCCAGCGTTACGAACGTTCTGCGTTTCATCTCCAGTGTCTCCTTGTTTTCATCGAACAGGATGCAGCCGCTTGTTGGTTTCGACGCAGCGTGCGCGCGGCCGTCGCACGTGCGGTCTTTCGAATCATTGCGTCAATCGTGTCAGTCGTGATACAGCGCCGCGCGCCCGCCATCGACGGTGATGCACGCGGCATTGATGAACGGCGCCTCGTCGGACGCGAGGAACACGGCCGTCATCGCGACCTCCTCCGGTTTTCCGATGCGCTTCATCGGCTGCAGCGCGAGCGTCTCGGCGCGCGCGGCGGCCGGATCGGGTTGCGCGTCCCACCAGTCGCGCGTCAGTTGCGTCTCGATGTAGCCCGGCGCGATCGCGTTCACGCGTACGTTGCGCGCCGCGTATTCGATGCCGAGCGCACGCGTCAAGCCGAGCACGCCGTGCTTCGCGACCGGGTACGGAAAGCAGCCCGGGATGATCCTGAATGCATGCGTCGACGCGATGTTCACGATGCTGCCGCGACCGCGCTCGACCATGCCCTCCAGCGCCGCGCGGCAGCCGTGCCACACGCCGTCGAGATCGACCGCGAAGCAGCGGCGCCAATCGTCGTCGGTCATCGTCAGCGGATCGGCGAACACGTTGATGCCCGCGTTGTTCACGAGCACGTCGAGCGGGCCGAACGCCGCTTCCGTCTGCGCGAGCGCGTCGCGCACCGCCTGCTGCCGCGCGACGTCCGCCTGCAGCGGCAGCACGCGCGCGCCGTCGCATTCGCGTGCGATCGCGGCGGCCGTGTGCTGCGCCTGCGGGAAGTCGAGATCGACGAGCGCGACGGCCGCGCCTTCGCGCACGAACGCACGCGCGATCGCGGCGCCGATGCCACGGCCCGCACCCGTCACCATCGCGACCTTGCCCGCGAGGCGGCCCATCATGCGGCTCCGCCGCGCGCGACGCGCAAGCCGGCCTGGAACGCGCGCGCATTCGCCGCGGTCGCATCCGCCGACTGGCCGGGACGGTACAGCGCCGAGCCGAGCCCGAAGCCGTTCGCGCCGGCGTCGAGGAACGGCTGCATGTTGTCCGGCGCGATCCCGCCGACCGGAATCAGCGGCACCGCGCGGTCGATCACCGCGCGCCAGGCCTTCACGACCGTCACGCCGAGCTGCTCGGCCGGGAACATCTTCAGCACGTCGGCGCCGTTCGTCAGCGCCGCGAACGCTTCGGTCGGCGTCGCGACGCCCGGCGCGCTCGCGAGCCCGCGCTCGCGCGCGCGGCGGATCACGGCCGCGTCGCTGTGCGGCATCACGATCAGCGCGCCGCCCGCGTCCTGCACGCGGTCGACGTACTCGGCGCGCAGCACGGTGCCCGCGCCGACGATCATGTCGTCGGGCAGCGCACGCCGCAGCGCCGCGATGCTGTCGAACGGCTCCGGCGAGTTGAGCGGCACCTCGACGATCCGGAAGCCGGCTTCGTACAGCGCACGGCCATGGTCGGCCGCTTCGGCAGGCGTGATGCCGCGCATGATCGCGATCAGCGGACACGCGGCGAACGCACGCATCAATGCGGCGTGGGGCATGTACGGTGCGGGCAAGGTCAGGTCGGACGGCATCGGCAATTCCTCTTCAAGCAGTTCACTGGTCAGCACAGACGGGCTCGCCGTCCGCGCGCACGAGCCCGGCGCGCGACGCGATCCGCCACAGGCCGCGCTCGGTCGCATGCGGGGCGACACGCGCATGCATATGGCCGAATACCCGGAGCGCATCGACGTAGCGCGAACACAAAGCGTCGTCGCCGATCAGCAGCAGCGGCTGGTCCGCGAGCGCGATGCCGCGCTCCGCGAGCATCGCGTCGAGCGCGTTCAGCTCATGGCCGATCAGCAAGCCGGACAGGTAGTCGCCCTGCGCATCGGGGGCGAGCCGGTCGGTCAGCCCCAGCGTGCGCGTGCTGAAAATCGTCGCGAGCAGGCCCGTGCGCTGCGCGCCGCGGGCGACTGCCACGCCGCGCAAGAACGCCGCGCGATCGGGTGATTCGCCCGCGCGCATCGTGCGGCCGAGGATCGTGTGGTCGCGCAATACCGCGAACAGCTCGCCGGTCATGAAGGTCTGGAAGCGTTCGATCAGGCCGTCCTTCACCCACGCCCATTTCGCATGCGTGCCCGGCAGGCCGATCAGTACCCCTGAACGATCAGCGCCAAGCGTGGGATCGCTCGCAAGCGCGCCGACGATCTGCGTTTCTTCGCCGCGCATCACGTCGGGCAATTCGCCCGTCGCGATCACGCCCGGCACGATCGAAACCGTCGTGCCGCGCGCCGTCGTCACGGTGATGAGACCTGCGACGAGCGCGTCGGCGCCGGCCGGCACCGCGACGTACGGCGCTTCGCGCCAGCCCTGCGCGCTGCCGACCATCCCGGCGGCGAGCACCGGCAGGCCGGGCGTACGGTCGAGCCAGTCGCCGCACGCTTCCTCGAACACCGCGTCGAACGCACGCGCGCCGCCGCCCGGCACGTGCATCACGCCGGCCGCCCGGCTGCGCGTGTCGATCGGCACGCCGTGCGCGTCGTACAGATACGCGCGCAGCGACGTGGTGCCCCAGTCGAGCGCGATCAGCGACGGGGAGGCGGAACTGGCATCCGGAACGGGCCGGGTCGAAGTCGTCATCGTTTGATCCTGCGGGTACCCTGCGGCGGGCTCCAGCCCAGCTCCGCGGAAATGGCTCGCGCTTCGCGCTGCACGAGCGGAATCAGTTCGTCCATGCGGTCGTGCGGCATGTACGGAATCGTGCTCGCGACCGACACCGCCGCGACGATCGCACCCGATGCGTCGCGGATCGGCGCGGCCACGCAGCGGATCGACGCCTCGTTTTCCTCGAGATCGAACGTATAGCCGCCGGCCGCGTAATGGGCCATGCGCTGCAGGAACGCGCTCGTCTCGGGCCGGTTGTCGGGCTTGAAGTTGACGCCGGCCAGCGCGCGCCGCGCGGCTTCGAACAGCGAGCGCCACAGATCCGGATCGAGGTCGAGCATCATCGCCTTGCCGATGCCGGTCGACGCAAGCGGCATCCGGTGGCCGACGCGCGAGCGCATCTCAAGGCCGCGCGTGCCGGGAATCTTGTCGATGTACAGCACGTCGTCGCCGTCGCGCACGCCGAGATGGATCGTGTCGAGCGTCGCTTCCGCGAGTGCTTCCAGATGCGGGCGCGCCACCGCGGTCAGCGGCATCTGCTCGAGCGCGATCGTGCCGAGCTCGATCAGCTTCGGGCCGAGCAGGTAGCCGCCCTGCACCTGGCGCAGATAGCGCGCCTGCACGAGGCTGCTGACGAGACGGTGCGTCGTGCTGCGCGTCGTGCCGAGCGCGGCGCCGATCGCGCGCATGTCGCGCGCACCGTTCGCGATCGCCTCGAGGATCGCGAGGCCGCGCAGCAGCGTCTGCGTGCCGGCCTGCTGCGCGGCGAGGTCGAGCGGCGTGCTGGTCGCGCCGATGCTGTCGGTCAGCGACGGTTCGGCCGGCATCGCACGCCGGGCGTCGAGGGCAAGAGAGTCTGGCATCTTGGTCATGGAACGTGGCGTCTTCAACGGAATCGGTGAAGCCGCTCGCGCGGCGCCGGAACTGCGTCCGGTGCGGCGGCGTGGCGGCGGTCGATGCACCGAGTAAGGCGCCCGGCGAACTTCATGGAAGGTGTCTCCGTGTGCGACGGGCGCCGCGCGATGCGTGGGTCCGAAGCTGTCGATGTGCTTCGGATTGTAGGAGCGCACGCACTCGTCTCCAATATTTGAATGCGTTGTCCAGATAATGAGAATTCAGGCGAAATCGGCGGCGGGCTCGATGTGCCGGCCGCGCCATGCATACGGGGACGGGACCTGCCGTGTCGCAGGTTCCGCCCCCGTTTGTCCATGCCGTACCGCGCTTACTGCTGGCTCGTGCTGCGCGCCTGCATGTAGCGCTGGACGTCGGCGAACGACACGCGGCCGCTGCCGCCCGCGTCGATCTGCCGGAAGTGGTTCGCGACATAGCCGAGGCCGGCCGCGCGCGCCTGCGACTCGGTGATCGAACCCGTGTTCTGCGTGTCGGCCGCGCTGAACTGCCGCGCGAGCTTGCGCACCACCTGCGCATGCAGCGCGGCGCCGGTGGTCTGCGTGCCGGCGGTCGCGTGGCGCGCGGCCGGCGGCACGTACGGATCGCCGAGCTGCGCCTGGCGCGCACGCGCCGGTGCGGCAGCGGCGTCGCTCGCCTGCGCGAACGCGGAAACGGATGCGGCGGCGCCGACGCATGCGAGCGCCGCGGCAACGACGATGAAACGATTCTTCATGTCAGGCTCCAGTCTGGAATGAGGTCGTCGACTGCCGGCGAGCGGCGCTGCCGAGGGCGCCCGTCGCCGGCGTGGCGCAATCAGTGCGCGGCCGCGTTGTAGAAGGTCACGAGGTCGGCTTTCTCCTGCGGACGCGACGTATCGTCGAGATAGACCATGTGCCCGCCCTGATAGTCCTTGATCGTCAGGTTCGGTTGCGTGCCGAGCCGCGCGAGGTCGAGCTCGGTCTGGTAGAACGGCGTCGCGATGTCGTGATAGCCGTTCAGCGACAGCACCTTCAGCGCCGGGTTCAGCATCAGCGCCGCGGCCAGATCGGGGATCGTGTCGGGCATCGCGAGGCCGTCGTGCGTCCAGTCCCACGTGTTGATCGCATTGCTGCTCACCGAGTAGGCCGACTGCGCGGTGTACTTCAGCTCGTTCGGCAGGTAGCTGCCGATCGTGTCGGTGAACGGCTTCGTGATGAACGAGCTGGACGGATCGCCGTCGGCCGCGAGCGGGCTCGACACGGGCACGTTCACGCGTGCGTCGTAGCGGCCGATCAGCGTGCCCGGCACCAGCGACAGCTGGAAGCTGTTGTCGAAGAAGGTCGGGACCACGTTGAAGTCCGCATTCCACAACGCCTGCTTCACGCCGGTCGAATTCGCCATCGTCGTGACGAGATTCGGCGGCGGCGGCGTATGGCTCGCGAGGTACGCGTTCACGGCGGGCGCGTAGCTGCCGGCCGTCAGCAGCCGCATCTGGTCCGCATACTGGGGCAGGTTCGACGGGTTCGGGTTGTCGAGCTGGTAATACGCGCCGACCGTGCCATACGACGGCACGAAGCCCGCGCAACTCACCGGGCTCGCGCCGTTGTTCGAGTTGCCGACATAGTCGCTCGCCATGTCGCAGTTCGTGTTGTAGTTCAGGATCGACGACTGCAGCACGATGCCGTCGAGCTTCACGCCGGCCGTCTCGAGCAGGTTCGCGAGCACGTCGGTGCGCGGCGTCCCGTACGATTCGCCGAACAGGTATTTCGGCGAATCGTTGCGCTGGTTCACGCTCAGGTAGCGCGTCACGAAATCGCGGAACGCGCCGGCGTCCTGGTCGACGCCCCAGAACGTCTGGTTCGTGTTCGGCGCGACCGCTTCCGAGAAGCCGGTGCCGATCGCATCGACGAACACGAGGTCGGTCGTGTCGAGCAGGGTTTCCTGGTTGTCGACGAACGGGAACGTCGACGCGTTCGCGTTCGGGTCGCCGGTCTGGATCCGGCGCGGGCCGAACGAGCCGAGGTGCAGCCACACCGACGCCGAGCCGGGGCCGCCGTTGTACAGGAACGTGACGGGCCGTTTCGCCGCGGGCTGGTTGTCGGCCGTGTACGCGACGTAGAAGAACGAGGCTTCGGGCGCGCCCGTCTGCGGATTGCGTGCGACGAGGTGGCCGGCCGTGGCCGTGTACCGGATCGTCTTGCCGTTCAGCGTGATCTGATGGTGCGTGACGGCGGCCTTTTCGACCGCGGCGGATGCATCGAGCGACGCGTTGGCGCTCGACGAATAACTGTTTGGATCGTTGTACGCGCGGTCGACCTGACCGGCAGGGTCGGCTGAATTGGCGGCGCTCGCTGCAGACGACGACGTCACGTCGTCATTGCAGGCCGTCAGTATCAGCGAAGAACACACCACTCCCAACAACAGCTTCGCTTTGCTCGCTGGCATCGTTGCGTCCCTTCTCGCATGTTTTTTTGTCGAGCAGCCGGATAAGCCGCCCCCCGCCTCGATTGCGGCCGATGAGCCGAGGCGCCGGCCAATATACGCGAGCCCGCCGGCTTTGAAAAATTTGGAAATATTCGGCGCGCAAGCAGTGCAGCGCACACCTTTCAGGAATGCTTCGATTCGCGAAACGTTGCATTTCACGTCGCTTTCATCGACTTTCGCGTTTACTGGTAACGACTAAAAAAGCACCCGTTTCGTGCGATGACGCTCAACAAAAACATGCAGTCGCCGATATTGCTCAGCAAAGCGAAATAGACGGATTCGTCTAAAGGATGCGGCCCGAAAGGGTGATGACACGAATGCGCTGCAACGCAGCAATCCTGCGCGAACGGCAGAACGGACAACGCAGCGACGCGGGCGCGCCGCTTACTCGGATTGCGGCAGCTCGGCCGCGCCCATCCGGCGTGCGATGATCGCCGCACGCTGCGCCTGGTAGGCCGAGCCGCGATGCGCATCGAACCAGCGCGGCTTCGGCAGCATCACCGCGAGACGCGCCGACTGCCACGCGCCGAGCCGGCTCGCGGGAATCTTGTAGTAATAATGGGCGGCCGCTTCCGCGCCGTACACGCCGCGCCCCCATTCGACCGAATTCAGGTAGATCTCGAAAATGCGCTCCTTGTCGAGCACCGTTTCGAGCATCCACGTGATGATCAGCTCCTGCCCCTTGCGGATGTAGCTTTTCTCGCGCGACAGGAACAGGTTGCGTGCGAGCTGCTGCGTGATCGTCGAGCCGCCCGCGACGATCCTGCCGCGCGCCTTGTTCTTCTCCCACGCCTGCAGGATCGCGTCGACGTCGTAGCCGTTGTTGGTCGCGAAGGTCGAATCTTCGGACGCGATCAGCGCACGCTTCAGGTTGCGCGAGATCTGGTCGTACGGCACCCACTGGTGCCGGATCTGCGCGGGCGGCGTGTCGCGCGACAGCCACCACGCGTCGGTGCGCATGAACGCGGTCGAGCCGGGATTCACGAACGACCACAGCGCGATCTGCGCGAGATAGAACAGCTGCGTCGCGAGCCACGCGAGCGCGAACACCGATCCCGCATAGACGATCCAGCGCGCGATGCTCACCGTCCGCGTGCGCTGCGTGCCGCTCACCGCCGCCACGTGCCGCGCTCCGTTCAGCTCGCCGCGAGCGCCTGGCGCAGCGCGGCCAGCACCGGTGCGCCGTCCGGCCGCACGCCGCGCCAGATGAAGAACGATTCGGCCGCCTGCTCGACCAGCATCCCGAGCCCGTCGGCCGTGCGCGCGCCGAGCGACGCCGCGTGCTGCATGAACACAGTCGGCTGCGCGCCGTACATCATGTCGTACGCGAGCGTGCCGGCGCCGAACGCGGCCGCGTCGCATTCCGGCAGCGCGGCATCGAGGCTGCCGGCCGTCGCATTGATCACCACGTCGTACGGCTCGGCCCGCACGACGCCGGGGCCACCGCCCACGAGCGTGCAGCCGGCATCGTGCGCGGCCTGCATGAACTGGCCGACGAGCGCCTCGGCCTTGCTCGCGGTGCGATTGACGATTCCGATCGACAGCGGCGCGCGGTCGAGCAGCGGCAGCACGACGCCGCGCGCGGCGCCGCCCGCGCCGAGCAGCAGGATGCGCGCACCCGCGAGCGACACGCCGAGATTCGCTTCGATGTCGCGCACGAGGCCCACGCCGTCGGTGTTGTCGCCGTAAAGGCGGCCGTCGGCGTCGATGCGCAGCGTGTTCACCGCGCCTGCCACCGCCGCGCGCGGCGACAGCGTGTCGGCGAGCGCATGCGCGTCGAGCTTGAACGGCACCGTCACGTTCGCGCCGCGACCGCCTTCGGCGACGAACGCGCGCACGGCGGCCTCGAATCCGTCGACCGGCGCGAGCCGGTGCGCGTACTCGATCGGCTCGCCGGTCTGGGCGGCGAACTGCGCGTGGATGAACGGCGACTTGCTGTGCGCCACCGGGTTGCCGAACACGACATAGCGGTCCGTTCCGCTCGTCGACGCAACTGCGTTCATGATGCGCGTCCCTCTTCGCCGTCGTTGCCGCTCGCGGCTTCGCCGCCCTGTGCCGCCGCGTCGCCCGATTCGGCCAGCGCTTCGGCCTCGGTTTGCGCCGACGCGTCTTCCGCGTCGACCAGCGTGTCGTCGCCGCCTTCGGCATCATCCTCTTCGTCGGCCTCGGCCGTATCGCCGCTCGTCACGGTCGGCGCGTCGAGCACGTTCAGCAGACGCACCGACGCCTCGATCGTCAGTTCGTCGAGCGACATCACGTCGAGCAGCACGCGCGTGCCGCGCGCATGCACGCCGAGTCCCGGCACGTGCAGCAGCAGCGGGATTTCCTCGAGGCGCACGAGATCGCCCTTGACGACGCTCGCGACGACCTGCTTCTTCTGCTCCTGCTTGAGCCAGCGCAGGCACCAGAAGTACTCCATCCGGCGCTGGTAGTCGGCGTAGGCCGTGTACGTATCGTCGAAGCCCTGCACGACCGCGTAGAGATCGGCGTCCTTCGGCTTGAACGGCGCGGCGAGCTTCGCGGTGACGCCGTGCTGCACGCACGCGAGCAGTTGCCACTGGTTCACGAGGTCGACGTAGCGGCGCAGCGGCGACGTGCTCCACGCGTACTGCGCGACGCCGAGGCCTTCGTGCGGCGCGGCCGTCGTCTGCATCCGCGTGCGCTTCGGGCCCGGCGCGCCGAAGCCGCGCTGGGACCGGTAGATGCCGGGCACCGTGTGATCGTGCAGGAACGCGCCCCAGGTCGAGTTCGCGAGGATCGCGAGCTCCGACACGATCAGGTCGAGCGGCGAGCCGCGGCGGCGCGGCGTGATCGTCACGTGCTCGCCTTCGACGTAGAAGTTGTAGTCGGTGTTGCGCTGCACTTCGCGCTTCAGGCCGTAGCCCGCGCGCGCGACCTGGCGCTTCTCGAACAGCGCCTGCGCGAGCGGCCACAGCACGGCGATGTCGTCCTTGTGCGGGTAGTCGCCGGTGCCCGCCGCGAGCGTCTCTTCGTTGACGAGCTCGTCGAGCGTGTTGTGGCGCAGGTTGTTCTTCACGAACACGAGCTCGGCGCGGGTCTCGTTCGCGACGATGTCCTGCGTGTCGCGGTTCACGATGATGTACAGCGACAGCGCCGGCCGGTAATCGCCCTCTTTCAGCGTGAACACGTCGACGACGTCGTCCGGCAGCATCGTGATCTTGTCGCCCGGCATGTAGACGGTCGACAGGCGCGCGCGCGCGATCGCGTCGACCGGATCGCCGCGCACGATGCCGAGCGCCGGCGCCGCAATGTGCACGCCGATCCGCACCCGGCCGTCGGCCAGGTGCTCGACCGAGAACGCGTCGTCGATTTCGGTCGTCGTGATGTCGTCGATCGAGAACGCCTCGACGTTCGCGCGCGGCAGGTCGTCCGGCAGCGGGCCGACCGTGACGGGCGGAAAGCCGGTGCCGTGCGGGAAAAATTCCGCGAGGAAGCGCGCTTCGTGCAGCGCACGCGGCGACTCGATGCCGCCGCAGTCGAGCATCAGCCGCGCCGGCGACACGCCGCGCGCGCCGGCCGCCGCTTCCATCGCCTTGTATTCGATCGAATTCTTGTCCGGCCGCGTCAGCAGCCCGAGCACCTTGCCCGCGAACGCTTCCGGCAGCTTGCCCGCCTTCAGCTCTTCTTCATACTGCGCCTGCACGAGCGCCTGCTGGCGCTTGCGCTCGAGCGACGCGAGCGCCATCTTGAGCTGCTCTTCCGGCGCGCGCTGGTACTGGCCGCGCCCCTTGCGGCGGAAATAGACGGGCGAGCCGTGCAGCCGCAGCACCAGCGCCGCGCGCTCGACCGGGCCGTACGTCGCGCCGAAGTATTCGGCGGCGAGCGCCGTATACGCGAACTCGTCGGCCGGCGCGCATTCCCACAGGAAGTCCAGATCGATCTGCTGCGCGGCCGTGTCGGCCTCCTGCATCAGTTCGCCTGCAGCCGGCTTGTCGAATTCGATCAGCACGTCTTTCGCGCGCACCTTCGCGCGCCGCCCGCCGGGCAACTCGACCTGAAATGCGTCGCCCTGACGCGACAGCACGCTGCCCGCCTTGAAACTGCCCGATTCCTCGAAGAAAACGTTCACTCAGTACTCTCGTTCAGACTGCCGGGCGCCGCGTCGGCGGCGCCGCATGATGATGGGAATTCGATTGGCACGTGGCCGGTTTATGACGTCTTTCCGTCGCAAAACGCGAGAACGTCGTCGACATAGTCGGCAAATTCGCTAATTCCGTGGTCGCTGCCGTCGATCACGCGGGTTTTCGCGCCCGGGTAATGGGCGAGCATCTCGCGGTAATCGAGCACTTCGTCGCCGGTCGCCGCGAACAGATAGTAGCGGTCGGCGCGCGTGATCGCCGGCACGCGCAGCGCGTCGAGTTCGTGCAGGTGGCGGCGCTCGACGACGATCGTGCCGCCGCCGTGCCACAGCGGCTGCTCGCCCAGATGTTGTTCCAGATCCCGCTGCGGCACGATCGCCGGATTCAGCAGCACGGCTTTCCAGCCATGCTTTTCGGCGAGCCACGTCGCGTAATACCCGCCGAGCGAGCTGCCGATCACGGTCACGTCGCGCGCGCCCGCGACCTCGGCTTCCGCCACCGCGATCGCCTCCAGCGGCGACACCGACAGCGACGGGCACCGCCACTCGTCGGCGCGGCCGAGTTCGGCCATCCGCGCGGCGAGCAGCCGCGACTTCTGCGATTCCGGCGACGACCGGAAGCCGTGCAGATACAGGATCACGGGCGGCTCCCGAGCGCGTCGAGCAGCTTCTGGTGCACGCCGCCGAAGCCGCCGTTGCTCATCACGAGCACGTGGTCGCCCGGACGCGCGGCCTCGACCACCGCCTTCACCAGCAGATGCAGATCGTCGAATGCGCGCGCGCGCTCGCCGAGCGGCGCGAGCGCCTCGGCGAGATTCCAGCCGAGCGCATCGCGCCCGGTCGGCGCGCCGTAGCCGAACACGAGATCGGCATCGGCCAGGCTCGCCGGCAGTTGCGACTTCATCACGCCGAGCTTCATCGTGTTCGAGCGCGGCTCGAGCACGGCGAGGATGCGGGCATTCTGGCGGCCGATGCGCGCACGAAGACCGGCGATCGTGGTGTCGATCGCGGTCGGATGGTGCGCGAAATCGTCGTAGACGGTCACGCCGTCCACGCTGCCGCGCACTTCCATGCGGCGCTTCACGTTGCGGAACGACGCGAGGGAAACCGCAGCCTGCGCCGGCGGCACGCCGACGTGGCGCGCGGCGGCGATCGCCGCGAGCGCGTTCATCCGGTTGTGGTCGCCTTGCACCTGCCACGCGACTTCGCCGACGCGCTCGGCTTGGCGATACACCGCGAAGCGTTCGTCGACCGGCACGCCGTCCTCGGCCGGCAGCGCCTGCCAGCCGCCGTCGACGCCGAAACGCTCGACCTCGCTCCAGCAGCCGCGCGCGAGCACGCGCTCGAGCGCATCCGAGCGGCCGTTCGTGAGGATCCGCCCGACGCCCGGCACGGTGCGCACGAGATGGTGGAATTGCGTCTCGATCGCGGCGAGATCGGGGAAGATGTCGGCGTGATCGAATTCGAGGTTGTTCAGTACCGCGGTGCGCGGCCGGTAGTGCACGAACTTCGAGCGCTTGTCGAAGAATGCCGTGTCGTACTCGTCGGCTTCGATCACGAAGAAGCTCGAATCGGTGAGCCGCGCGGACACGCCGAAGTTCAGCGGCACGCCGCCGATCAGGAAGCCCGGGTTCAGGCCGGCATCTTCCAGCAGCCATGCGAGCATCGACGACGTGGTCGTCTTGCCGTGCGTGCCCGCGACCGCGAGCACCCACTTGCCGGCGAGCACGTGCTCGCCGAGCCACTGCGGACCCGACACGTAAGGCAGGCCGCGATCGAGGATTGCCTCCATCAGCGGATTGCCGCGCGTGACGACGTTGCCGATCACGAACAGGTCCGGTTTCAGGTCGATCTGCTCGGCGCCGTAGCCCTCGATCAGCGTGATGCCCTGCGCCTCGAGCTGCGTGCTCATCGGCGGATAGACGCCCGCGTCGCAACCCGTCACCGTGTGGCCCGCCTCGCGTGCGAGTACGGCGAGACCGCCCATGAAGGTGCCGCAGATGCCAAGAATGTGGATGTGCATAGAGGAATGCTTTCGCGCCGCCGGGCGCCGTCGATTCGGAAAGGATGCGTGTGCGGCGCGCCGGCGAGGCCGTGCGGCCGGCGCCCGGCCAACGACCTGGCCGCGACACAAAGAGCAGTATTGTAACTGACGGCCTGCGATGCCCGGCGGCCCGAACGATGCGCGCGAGCGGCGCCGGCACCCTCGGACGGCGGGCCGCCGCACCCGCGCTCGGGCGCCGTGGCGATCGAGTATGATTGCCGGATCATGTCTCGCAAACCTCTTGTCGACCCGCGGCGCGTCCGCGAGGAAATCGCCCAGTCCGCCGCCCGCCTGATCGCGGAGGACGGCCAGGACTATGCCGGCGCGAAGCGCAAGGCCGCGCGCCAGTTACTGGGCGATTCGCGCGTTGCCGGCGAATGGCTGCCGGATAACGACCAGATCGAGGAAGAACTGCGCGAGTACCTCGCGCTGTTCCAGAGCGACACGCAGCCGGACGAACTGCGCCGCCTGCGTGAAATCGCGCTCGACTGGATGGGCCGGCTCGCCGAGTTCCATCCTTATGTGACGGGCGCCGTGCTGAACGGCACTGCGAACGCGCATTCGGATATCCATTTGCAGGCCTTCACCGACAACCCGAAGGACGTCGCGATCTACCTGCTGAACCAGAACGTCCAGTACGACGTGTCCGAGACGCGGCATTTCGCGGGCCGCGGCGACGTCGAGACGCTCAGTTTCCTGTGGCGCCCGCGGCGCGACGTGGATGCGATCGGCATCCATCTTGCGCTGTATGCGAGCGACGACCTGCGCGGCGCGGTGAAGGCCGACGCGCGCGGCCGCGTCGCCCGCGCGGACGCCGCGGCGCTGCGCGCGCTCGTCGATGCAGGCCAGGCTCCTTCCGAACCGGAATGATTCAACGATGATGATGAAACGCATGTTGGCGCTCGCGGTGGTCGCGGCCGCCGCCGTTGCCGGCGGTTTCGCCGCCGGCCACTGGTTCCGCGGCGGCAGCGCCGACGACGGTGTCGCCGTCGCCGCGCCGGCCGCCCACGGCAATCCGGTCGACCAGCTGTGGGCGTCGTCGCTGACCGGCGTCGACGGCAAGCCGGCGTCGCTCGCTTCCTTCAAGGGCCAGAAGGTTGTGGTCAACTTCTGGGCGTCGTGGTGCGGCCCATGCGTCGAGGAAATGCCCGAGCTCGTCGCGCTGTCACATCAGTACAAGCAGAAAGGCATCCGTTTCGTCGGAATCGGCGTCGATTCCGGGCAGAACGTGAAGAACTTCCTGCAGAAGGTGAAGGTCGACTATCCAGTCTTCGTCAGCGGCTACGCAGGCGCCGATCTGGCCCGAAATTTCGGAAATACCGCCGGCGCGCTGCCGTTTACCGTCGTCATCGACGAAACCGGCAAGATTCGCGAGACAAAATTGGGACAAATCCAACCGGCCGAGCTGAAAAAGACGCTCGACGCACTGTAATCGGTCCGAACGGCAGCCCGCACGTTGGCGGCGATTTGCAGGTCGATCGCGGCAATTTCGCGTGAATTCGCGGACACTTTGCGCCCGCGCCGGTAATTCTTGCAGGTCCGGCGCGCCTGGCCGTTCGGCAAAACTAGACAAATTTCTCTAAATAGCGCTAAAGTTCGCGCAATTCCGCAGAAATAGAAGCGACCATGACACGATTGCTGGTGTTGCACGGCCCCAACCTGAACCTTCTCGGCACCCGGGAACCGGAGGTGTACGGCCGCGTCACGCTCGCGCAGATCGATCAGGCGCTTGCCGCGCGCGCCCGGGAAGCCGGCGCCGAACTGTCGTCGTTCCAGAGCAACCATGAAGGCGCGCTGGTCGACCGCATCCAGGCCGCGCGGGAGGAACAGACCGATTTCATCCTGATCAATCCGGCCGCGTATACGCACACGAGCGTTGCGATCCGGGACGCGATCGCCGGTGTCGGCATCCCGTTCGTCGAGGTTCACTTGTCGAACGTGCATCGCCGCGAAGCGTTCAGGCACCACTCCTACTTTTCCGACCAGGCCGAAGGCGTGATCTGCGGGCTCGGCTGGAAAGGTTATCTGTACGCGCTCGAGTACGCGCTGGACAAGCTGCAAGGCGCGTCGCGCGGCTGATTTCGCGATCTAGATTCAGCGCCGGCCCCTCACCGGCGCTTTCACGTATTGAAAGGGGAATTCCCGATGGATCTTCGTAAGCTGAAAACTCTGATCGACCTCGTTTCCGAATCCGGCATCTCCGAGCTGGAAGTGACGGAAGGCGAAGGCAAGGTGCGCATCGTCAAGAACGCGCCGCCGGTCTACGTGCAGCCGACGGCTGGGTATGCCCCGCAAGTCAGCGCGCCAGCTCCGTCGGCCGCGCTGCCGACCGACGGCGCGGCGCCGGCCGCCGGCGCAGCCGCCGCACCGGCCGTCCCGCAGGGCCACGTCGTGACGTCGCCGATGGTCGGCACGTTCTATCGCGCGCCGTCGCCGGGCGCCGACCCGTTCGTGCAGGCCGGCGACACGGTCAAGGAAGGCCAGACGATCTGCATCATCGAAGCGATGAAGCTGCTCAACGAGATCGAGTCGGACAAGGCCGGCGTGATCAAGGAAATCCTCGTCGAGAACGGCCAGGCCGTCGAATACGGCCAGCCGCTTTTCGTGATCGGCTAAGCCCGCCGCGCGGCCCTGCCGGCCGCGCGCCGCCGAGATGCTCGCCAGGCGCCGTTCGCGCGCCCCTCGAAGAGACGAATACTCGCTATGTTTGAAAAAATCCTCATTGCCAACCGCGGTGAAATCGCGCTGCGCATCCAGCGCGCGTGCCGCGAACTCGGCGTCAAGACGGTGGTCGTGTACTCGGAAGCCGACAAGGAAGCCAAGTACGTGCGCCTCGCCGACGAAGCCGTCTGTATCGGCCCGGCCCCGTCGAACCTGAGCTACCTGAACATGCCGGCGCTGATCAGCGCCGCGGAAGTCACCGACGCCGAGGCGATCCACCCCGGCTACGGCTTCCTGTCCGAGAACGCCGATTTCGCGGAGCGCGTCGAGCAGTCGGGCTTCACGTTCATCGGCCCGCGCCCGGAAACGATCCGCATGATGGGCGACAAGGTCACCGCGAAGCAGACGATGATCAAGACCGGCGTGCCGTGCGTGCCGGGCTCGGAAGGCGCGTTGCCGGACGATCCCAAGGAGATCGTCAAAATTGCGCGCGCGATCGGCTATCCGGTCATCATCAAGGCGGCGGGTGGCGGCGGCGGGCGCGGGATGCGCGTCGTGCACACCGAAGCCGCGCTCGTCAACGCGGTCAACATGACCCGCGAGGAAGCCGGCCGTGCGTTCGGCAACCCGCAGGTGTACATGGAGAAGTTTCTCGAGAACCCGCGCCATATCGAGATCCAGGTGCTGTCGGACGCGCACAAGAACGCGATCTGGCTCGGCGAGCGCGACTGCTCGATGCAGCGCCGCCACCAGAAGGTGATCGAGGAAGCGCCTGCGCCCGGCATTCCGCGCCGCCTGATCGACCGCATCGGCGATCGCTGCGCGGACGCATGCAAGAAGATGGGCTACCTCGGCGCGGGCACGTTCGAATTCCTGTACGAAAACGGCGAGTTCTACTTCATCGAGATGAACACGCGCGTGCAGGTCGAGCACCCGGTATCGGAACTGATCACCGGCGTCGACATCGTGCAGGAACAGATCCGCATCGCGGCCGGCGAGAAGCTCACGCTGCGCCAGCGCGACATCCAGTTCCGCGGACATGCGATCGAATGCCGGATCAACGCCGAAGATCCGTTCAAGTTCACGCCTTCGCCGGGCCGGATCACGTCGTGGCATACGCCGGGCGGCCCCGGCGTGCGCGTCGATTCGCACGCCTACAATGGCTATTTCGTGCCGCCGAACTATGATTCGATGATCGGCAAGCTGATCACCTACGGCGCGACACGCGAGCAGGCGATCCGCCGGATGCGCATCGCGCTGTCGGAAATGGTCGTCGAAGGCATCCAGACCAACATCCCGCTGCACCGCGAGCTGATGATCGACGCGAAGTTCGTCGAAGGCGGCACCAGCATCCATTACCTCGAAAACCGGCTCGCACAGAAGCAGCAGGTCGCACCGGAAGAAGCGTAAGCATGAGTTATCGCGAACTCGTCGTCGAACTGGCCCGCGAGCATGCGGAGGCCCTGTCCGACGCACTGCTCGATCTCGGCGCGCTGTCGGTGTCCGTCGAGGACGCCGACGCCGACACGCCCGACGAACAGCCGCTCTTCGGCGAGCCGGGCCTCGTGCCCGATCGCACCGCGTGGCAGCACTCGCGCGTGGTCGCGCTGCTGTCGACCGATCACGAGCCGGCCGTGCTGCTCGCGGCGGCCGCGAACGAGATCGGCCTCGCCGAGACGCCCCAGTTCGTCGTGCGCGAAGTCGAGGAGCAGGACTGGGTGCGGCTCACGCAGTCGCAGTTCGAGCCGATTCCGATCGGCGAGCGGATCTGGGTCGTGCCGTCGTGGCACGACGCGCCCGATCCCGATGCGCTCGTCCTCGAGCTCGACCCCGGCCTCGCATTCGGCACCGGCAGCCATCCGACGACCCGTCTGTGCATGGAGTGGCTCGAGCAGTCGGTGAAGCCCGGTCAGTCGGTGCTCGACTACGGCTGCGGCTCGGGCATTCTCGCGATCCTCGCGAAGAAATGCGGGGCGAACCCCGTGATCGGCATCGACATCGATCCGCAGGCAGTCGAATCGGCGCGCCAGAACAGCGAACGCAACCGGGCGGAAGTTACGTACGGGCTGCCCGATGCGTGCCCGGACGGCGAATTCGACATCGTCGTCGCGAACATCCTGTCGAATCCGCTGAAGCTGATGGCGTCGATGCTCGCATCGAAGGTCAAGCCGGGCGGGCGCATCGCGCTGTCGGGCGTGCTCGCGCGCCAGGCGGACGAAGTCGCGGCCGTTTATGCGCGCTACGTCGACATTTCGGTCTGGCGCGAACACGAAGGCTGGGTATGCCTTGCCGGAACGCGCCGCGAAAGCCATTAGAATAGCGCTGTCCTTCACTCTGGCCAGCAGGCCGCCCGGCTCGACATGCTTCTTGCGACGCGCTGCCCTCATTGCGAAACCGTCTTCCGGCTGCAGCAGGAACAGCTCTCGCTGCATCAGGGGCTCGTGCGCTGCGGCCATTGCCACGAAGTCTTCAACGCCGCCGAATCGCTCGTCCCCGAGTACGCGCCGCAGCCCGAGCCGGTATTGACCGAACCGGCTGCCGCGCCGCACGGCGGCGACGCACATCCGCAGGCCACCCCGGCCCGGCTGTTCACCGCCGACGCGCCGCCCGAATTGCCGACCGGCGCCGATTACAAGCCGGAAGGCTGGGACATGTGGGCGCCGTGGCTCGACGCCGGCGTCGATCCGTCGCTGCAGCACAGCGTCGAGACCGTGCGAACCGAGCCGTTGATACCGCTCGCGCTGCCGTCCACGGAAGCGGGCGTCGTCCACCTGTCGGGTACGCCCGAGCCGTTCGCGTCGTCGCCAGCCGAGCTCGATGCTTCGGCTGCCGTCGAGCAACCGGCCGAACCGCATTCGCCGCAGACGCGGCACGAACCGCACGAAACCGAAGAAGCCGCGCCGTCGCCCGTACCCACCGCGCCCGTCGAGCGCGATCCGCGCGAGCCCCGCTTCGTCGCTCACGTTCCGTCCGACACGGAAACCGCCGCCGGACCGGTCGAACCCGCGCCGATCGAACCCGTCGTCCCCGCGCACTTCGTGGCGCCGGACGACGAACGCGCGCCACGCGAACCCCGTTTCGCGTTCACGCCCGCACCGGCCTTCACCGAAGCCGAGACCGCATCGGAACCCGGCACCTTCACCCGGCACGACAACGCGTCGACGGCGGCGGCAGCCGATGAACCGGTCGCCCGGACGGTCACCCAACCGCCGGCCCAGCCCGACGCCCAGCCGGTCGCCCCCTTCCCCGCCGCCCTGACCGACGACGATCGCCCGCACTTCGCCGTCACGCGCGAGACGCGCGCGCCGCAGCGACACGGGATGCTCGGCGGCTTTTTCGGCGGCCTCGTCGCGGCCGCGCTGGTCGGGCTGCTCGTCACGCAACTGGCGTGGTGGCAGCGCGAGACGCTGATGATCTACTGGCCCGTCACGCAGGGCTGGTTCCGGCAGGCGTGCGCGCCGCTCGGCTGCACGGTCACGCCGCCGCGCGCGATCGACGGGCTGCGGCTCGACCCGACCGACCTGCGCCAGCTCGACGGCCCGCGCGAGCTCGAACTGAAGGTGCCGCTGACGAACCGCTACCGCGTCGCGCTCGCATACCCGTCGCTCGAGCTCACGCTGCTCGACGACACCAATCACGTCACCGTGCGCCGCGTGCTCGCGCCGCGCGACTACGTGCGCCCGGGCACGCCGATCGACGCCGGGCTGCCGCCCGGCACGACGCAGACGATGGTCGTCCGCCTCGAAACGAACGGCACGCCCGCCTCGAATTTCCGCGTCCAGATCTTCTATCCGTGACGCGCCGCGGCGCGCTTGCGCGCCCGTCTCAACCCGCGCGCCCGAGCGGCGCGCTATTTCGGAGCACGAACATGAGCAAAGTTACGCTGGGTGGCAACCCGATCGATCTCGCCGGCACGTTCCCGGCCGTCGGCGCGCAAGCCGCCGATTTCAAGCTGGTCGGCAAGGATCTCGCCGATCTGACGCTCGCCAGCTTCGCCGGCAAGCGCAAGGTGCTGAACATCGTGCCGAGCCTCGACACGCCGACCTGCGCGACGTCGACCCGCAAGTTCAACGAAGCCGCGTCGTCGCTCGACAACACGGTCGTGATCGTCGTGTCCGCCGACCTGCCGTTCGCCGCCACGCGCTTCTGCACGACCGAAGGCCTCGCGAACGTCGTGACGGCATCGACGTTCCGCACCGGCCGCGCGTTCGCGAACGCCTACGGCGTCGACGTGACGAGCGGCCCGCTGAACGGCCTGACCGCGCGCGCGGTGGTCGTGCTCGACGCACAGGACAAGGTGATCCACGCGGAACTCGTCGGCGAAATCAAGGACGAGCCGAACTACGATGCAGCGCTCGCCGCACTGAAGTAAGCTTTCTTCCGCTTTCCCCTGCCGCGCCGCGCCCTTCGCGCGGCGTTGTCGCGCAGGGCCCCTCATTTCTACAGGAACGCACACCTTGGCTACGCTGATTTGCGGCTCGATCGCCTACGACTCCATCATGACCTTCGAAGGGCGGTTCCGCGAGCACATCCTGCCCGACCAGGTGCACCTCATCAACCTGAGCTTCCTCGTGCCGACGATGCGCCGCGAATTCGGCGGCTGCGCGGGCAACATCGCCTACGCGCTGCACCTGCTCGGCGGCGATGCGCGCATCATGGCCACGATGGGCGCGTTCGACGCGCAGCCGTATCTCGATCGGTTCGACCAGCTCGGCCTGCGCCGCGATCACGTTCGCGTGCTACCCGATACGTACACCGCGCAAGCAATGATCACGACCGATCTCGACAACAACCAGATCACCGCGTTCCACCCGGGCGCGATGATGCAGTCGCACCTGAACCACGCGGGCGACGCGCCGGACATCAAGCTCGCGATCGTCGGCCCGGACGGCTTCGACGGGATGGTCCAGCACGTGGAAGAGCTCGCCAAGGCCGGTGTGCCGTTCGTGTTCGATCCGGGCCAGGGCCTGCCGCTGTTCGACGGTGCGACGCTGCGCCGCAGCATTGAACTTGCGACCTATGTCGCGGTCAACGACTACGAGGCCAAGCTGGTGAGCGACAAGACGGGATGGTCCGAAGATGAAATCGCCAGCCGGGTCGACGCGCTCGTCATCACGCGTGGCGAGCACGGCGCGACCATCCGCCACAAGCAGGGTGCGGAGCAGATTCCGGTCGTGCCGGCCGAGCGCATCGCCGATCCGACCGGCTGCGGCGACGCCTTCCGGGGCGGCCTGCTGTACGGCATCGAGCACGGCCTCGACTGGGCAACCACCGGCCGCCTCGCGAGCCTGATGGGCTCCGTCAAGATCGCCCATCAAGGGCCCCAGACTTACGACCTGACGCGCGCCGAAATCGACGCACGCTTCGAGACTGCGTTCGGTTACAGTCTCAAATGAATATTGTGGGAGAGCAAAGATGTTGACGAAAAAAACCCTCACGCTCGCGGCCATGCTGGCGGCCACGCTGACTCTCGCCGGCTGCTTCACGGCACCCGGTTCGGCGGATGTCTATAGCGTCGGCC
Organism: Burkholderia sp. CpTa8-5; assembly: GCF_017815045.1. Lineage (NCBI taxonomy): Bacteria > Pseudomonadati > Pseudomonadota > Betaproteobacteria > Burkholderiales > Burkholderiaceae > Burkholderia > Burkholderia sp. CpTa8-5. The sequence continues at coordinate 58,840 of NZ_JAGIQD010000007.1, read as the reverse complement.
AGGCGCAGCGCGAACAGACGGTCCGCATGGGCACGGTCGAAAGCGTCCGTGCGGTGCGCATCCAGTCCGACGGCGGCGGCAGCGCGATCGGCACGCTCGGCGGCGGCGCGCTCGGCGCGGTCGCGGGCAGCGCGATCGGCGGCGGCAAAGGCTCGATCCTGACGGCGATCGCCGGCGGCCTCGTCGGCGCGGTCGCGGGTAACGCGGTCGGCGAAAACCTCAGCACGGCGAACGGTGTCGAAATTACCGTGCGCCTCGACAACGGCGATCTGCGCTCGATCACGCAGGCAGCCAGCGGCGAAGCGTTCCGCGCCGGCGAGCGCGTACGCCTGCTGTCGAGCGGCGGCGTCACGCGCGTCACGCACTAACCGGTATCCTCAGCACGCGGCGCAAGCCGCGGTCGAACGCATGTGCGAAGCCGCGCATGCGTTTTTTTTCGTCCATGCGCTTTCGTCCACGTTCGCGTCGGCCGGCCGATCGACGACCCATACGGACGAAAAAAATCCCGCCACCTGAGCCAGATGGCGGGACTGATTGAGTAGCGCTACTCAACCCACGGACACCACGTGAGTGTCCGGGTGATGCTGCTCAGCCGCGATTACGGACGGCTGCCGGTCGGGAACGGCCATGCCGCTGCCGGGTTGAGCGCGGTCTTCACGCCCGATGCCGGCGCAACCGATGCGGTCGACGCGGTCGTTGCCGGCGCAGCCTTCTTCACGACGGCCTTCTTCGGCGCAGCAGCCTTCTTCGCCGGTGCGGCAGCCGTCTTCGCAGGGGCAGCCTTCTTGGCGGGCGCAGCCTTCTTCGCGGCAGCCTTCTTCGCAGGCGCGGCCTTCTTGGCAGCAGCCTTCTTCGCCGGCGCAGCCTTCTTCGCAGCAGCCTTCTTCGCCGGTGCGGCCTTCTTGGCGGCAGCCTTCTTCGCCGGTGCCGCCTTCTTCGCAGCAACCTTCTTCACTGCGACTTTCTTGGCTGCAACCTTCTTCGCAGCGGCCTTCTTGGCCGGTGCCGCCTTCTTCGCTGCGACCTTCTTGGCTGCAACCTTCTTCGTTGCGACCTTCTTTGCAGCGACCTTCTTTGCAGCGGCCTTCTTCGCCGGTGCTGCCTTCTTCGCGGCAACCTTCTTCACCGCGACCTTCTTCGCAGCAACCTTCTTCACTGCGGCCTTCTTCGCCGGCGCAGCAGCCTTCTTCGCAACGGTCTTCTTGGCAGCAACCTTCTTAGCAGCCGGTTTCTTCTTGGCAGTAGCCATGTTGTTCTCCTTCAGGTTCAGATGAGAGTCAGTTCAAACTACACCCTTCGTCAAAACCCGCTTCCCGCGGACGCTGTTCAGGACGTGCGCTTCGAAGCGGGCTATTCATCGGCGTACGCAGATACCGCGCGCTTACGCTAATGAATACGGTATGGCGCGCGTGACCCCATGGCCTCGCACGCCAAATCAAGTCGGTAGCCGGCGCACCTCGCGCCGCTACCCCTAATCGCTTGATCAAGCGGACCGCCACACGGCCGTCCGCTTTTTCCGGAGGGAAGTTTGCCCATCCCACTGAAGGGTTCGCAAAGTGCCTGTCGTATCGTTGGGCCGTTAAGGCACCGGGCATGCTTTGCATCAGGCGTTCTTGCTCCTAAACCTTGGGCCAGGGCCGAGAGGCCACCGGCTGCTCCATCATGTAACGGGTTCGCTGCTGCGGGTTATTCCCAGGACAGCGCGCCCCCCGTCTGATACTCGATCACACGCGTCTCGAAGAAGTTGCGTTCCTTCTTCAGGTCGATCATCTCGCTCATCCACGGGAACGGGTTTTCCTCGTTCGGATACAGCGGGTCGAGGCCGATCTGCTGGCAACGGCGGTTGCTGATGAAGCGCAGATAGCTCTTGAACATCGACGCGTTCAAACCCAGCACGCCGCGCGGCATCGTGTCCTCGGCGTAGCGGTATTCGAGTTCGACAGCCTGCTTGAACAGCTCGCGGATCTCGGCGCGGAATTCCGCGGTCCACAGATGCGGGTTCTCGAGCTTGATCTGGTTGATCAGGTCGATGCCGAAGTTGCAGTGCATCGACTCGTCACGCAGGATGTACTGGTATTGCTCTGCAGCACCCGTCATCTTGTTCTGGCGGCCGAGTGCGAGGATCTGCGTAAACCCGACATAGAAGAACAGGCCTTCCATGATGCAGGCGAACACGATCAGCGACTTCAGCAGCTTCTGATCCGCTTCGAGCGTGCCGGTCTTGAAGGCCGGGTCCGTCAGCGTATGAATGAACGGGATCAGGAATTCGTCCTTCGCGCGGATCGACGTGACCTCGTGATACGCGTTGAAGATCTCGCCTTCGTCGAGGCCGAGCGATTCGACGATGTATTGGTACGCGTGCGTGTGGATCGCTTCCTCGAACGCCTGGCGCAGCAGGAACTGCCGGCACTCCGGCGCCGTGATGTGGCGGTACGTGCCGAGCACGATGTTGTTCGCCGCGAGCGAATCGGCCGTCACGAAGAAGCCGAGGTTGCGCTTCACGATGCGGCGCTCGTCCTCGGTCAGACCGTTCGGGTCCTTCCACAGTGCGATGTCGCGGGACATGTTGATTTCCTGCGGCATCCAGTGGTTCGCGCAACCGGCCAGATACTTTTCCCACGCCCACTTGTACTTGAACGGCACCAGCTGATTGACGTCAGTCTGGCCGTTGATGATGCGCTTGTCGGCGACATTGACCCGCGCTTCCGACCCGCCGGCGGGAACAGCCGATGCTTGCGGCGGCACCGCAAGATCGCCTTCGAAAATGTCGCGGACCTGATGGGCGGCAGGCGTTGCAGCCTGCATTCCGACAGCCATCCCGGCGGAGGTGCGCATCGCGTTTTGCTGCGCTCCGCTCGCGGGGGTTACGGCAGTCTTCTCGTCATCCCAGTTGAGCATAAATTCTCACCATCAATTTAGAACGGTTTGTACCATCTTTTCCTGAGCGATAAAAGGGTTCGCTCACGAAAAATCCTTTTTTCGATTCGCGTTGCGACCTCGATACAACACTTTGAGCAACGCATCGTCGTTCATGCAGCGCGCGATGTGAGTCGCGCGTGTATCGCGAGGTGCGCTCGACGCATCGAACGCCGATCGAAACGCGACGCCGTCGGAGATGTTTCGATCGCTTGTCATTGCCTGCAACGCAGGTGTCGCGTTACAGATTCCTTATCATTTTTTTAGTTGAGCGCGGCGCACACTTCAACCTCGATCGGTCGTCGTGTGCGCCGCGCAGGCCTGCTTCTCAGGTCAGGCGCACTGCGTTACTGGCACGCTTCGCACTCGTCGAAGCCGGGGTCGCCCGGACGCATCGTGCACACCGGACCATCCGCTTCGACCGGCGCGAGTGCCGGCGCCGCGTTGACCGCGCCCGACGACGCACCGCCGCCCGCCGCACCGAAGCCGCCCGCCGCGCCTTGCGCGCCGCCGCTGCTCGAGCCGCCACCCGCACCGCCCGTCGGCACTGCGTTCAGCGCGCCGTGTGCGACCGTCGACTTCTCGACGTGCGTCGCCGCCATCGTGCGGAGGTAGTAGGTCGTCTTCAGGCCGCGCAGCCATGCGAGCTTGTAGGTCTCGTCGAGCTTCTTGCCCGACGCGCCGCCCATGTAGATGTTCAGCGACTGCGCCTGGTCGATCCACTTCTGGCGACGCGATGCCGCTTCGACCAGCCACGTCGGGTCGACCTCGAACGCGGTCGCGTAGATCGCGCGCAGGTCGGCCGGGATGCGGTCGATGCGCGACAGCATGCCGTCGAAATACTTCAGGTCGGCGACCATCACTTCGTCCCACAGGCCGCGTTCCTTCAGATCGCGGACGAGGTACTCGTTCACCACCGTGAATTCGCCCGACAGGTTCGACTTCACGTACAGGTTCTGGAAGGTCGGCTCGATACAGGCCGACACGCCGATGATGTTCGAGATCGTCGCCGTCGGCGCGATCGCGACGCAGTTCGAGTTGCGCATGCCGTGCGCGGCGATCCGCGAACGCAGCGTCGTCCAGTCGAGCGATTCCGACGTGTCGACCTCGACGTAGCCGCCGCGCGCCTCCGTCAGCAGCTTCAGCGTGTCCTGCGGGAGGATGCCGCGATCCCACAGCGAGCCGCGGTAGCTCGAGTAGCGGCCGCGCTCTTCGGCCAGCTCGGTCGACGCGTAGTACGCGTAGTAGCAGACGGCTTCCATCGAACGGTCGGCGAACTCGACCGCCTCTTGCGACGCGTACGGCGTGCGCAGCAGGTGCAGGCAGTCCTGGAAGCCCATGATGCCCATGCCGACCGGGCGGTGCTTCAGGTTCGAGTTACGCGCCTTCGGCACCGCGTAGTAGTTGATGTCGATCACGTTGTCGAGCATGCGCATCGCGACGCTGATCGTGCGCTTGAGCTTGTCGTGGTCGAGCGCGTAGCTGCCGTCGGCCTGCTTCACCAGGTGGGCGACGAGGTTCACCGAGCCCAGGTTGCACACCGCGATTTCGGTGTCGCTCGTATTCAGCGTGATTTCCGTGCACAGGTTCGACGAATGGACGACGCCGACGTGCTGCTGCGGCGAGCGCACGTTGCACGGATCCTTGAACGTGATCCACGGGTGGCCCGTCTCGAACAGCATGCCGAGCATCTTGCGCCACAGCTGCTGCGCCGGGATCTTCTTGAACAGCTTGATCTCGCCGCGCGCGACCTTGTCTTCGTAAGCCGTGTAAGCCTTCTCGAATTCGGCGCCGAACTTGTCGTGCAGGTCCGGGCAGGTCGACGGCGAGAACAGCGTCCAGTCGGCGCCTTCCATCACGCGCTTCATGAACAGGTCGGGAATCCAGTTCGCCGTGTTCATGTCGTGCGTACGGCGACGGTCGTCACCGGTGTTCTTGCGCAACTCCAGGAACTCCTCGATGTCGAGGTGCCACGATTCGAGGTACGCGCAGACCGCGCCCTTGCGCTTGCCGCCCTGGTTCACCGCGACGGCCGTGTCGTTCACGACCTTCAGGAACGGCACCACGCCTTGCGACTTGCCGTTCGTGCCCTTGATATGCGAGCCGAGGGCGCGCACGCGCGTCCAGTCGTTGCCGAGGCCGCCGGCGAACTTCGACAGCAGCGCGTTTTCCTTCAGCGCTTCGTAGATGCCGTCGAGATCGTCCGCGACCGTCGTCAGGTAGCACGACGACAGCTGCGAGCGGTGCGTGCCCGAGTTGAACAGCGTCGGCGTCGAGCTCATGAAGTCGAAGCTCGACAGCACGTTGTAGAACTCGATCGCGCGCGTTTCGCGGTCGATCTCGTTCAGCGACAGGCCCATCGCGACGCGCATGAAGAATGCCTGCGGCATTTCGATGCGGGTGCCTTCGACGTGCAGGAAGTAGCGGTCGTACAGCGTCTGCAGGCCGAGGTAGCCGAACTGCAGGTCGCGGTTCGCGTCGAGCGCTTCGCCGAGGCGCTTCAGGTCGAACTGCAGCAGCTTGTCGTCGAGCAGGCCGGCGTCGACGCCGCGCTTCAGGAACTGCGGGAAGTATTCGGCGTAGCGGGTCGACATCTCGGCCTGCACGACTTCCTCGCCGAGAATCTCGCGACGGATCGTGTGCAGCAGGATGCGGGCCGTGACCTGGCTGTACGCCGGGTCCTTTTCGATCATCGTGCGCGCCGCGAGGATCGCCGAGTCGTAGACCTGGCTCATCGGCACGCCGTCGTACAGGTTCTTCACCGTCTCCGCGACGATCGGGTCAGGGTTAACCGCAGCGCCGAGGCCGTCGCACGCCGACACGATCAGCGCGCGCAGCGCGTTCAGGTCGAGCGGGCGCGTGACGCCGTTGTCGACGACGTTGATGCCGGTGGTCGACTCGCCGCCCGCTGCCGCCGCTTCCTCGCCCGCATGCTGGCGCTCGAGGTGACGCTTCTCGCGATACAGCACGTACGCACGCGCGACGTTGTGCTCGCCGCCGCGCATCAGCGCGAGTTCGACCTGGTCCTGGATGTCTTCGATATGGAACGTACCGCCGTTCGGGCGGCTGCGCACGAGCGCGCGAACGACGTTGTGCGTCAGTTGTTCGACCTGCTCGCGCACGCGCGCCGATGCCGCGCCCTGCCCGCCATTGACGGCCAGGAAAGCCTTGGTCACCGCGATCGCGATCTTCGAAGGTTCGAACGACACCACGCTGCCGTTGCGGCGGATCACCTTGTAGTCGGCGAACGTGGCCTGCGGCGCGAGCGCCTTCGCGCCCTGTTCGGTCCCGCCGAGCGGACGGCTCGAGGCGCTCTCGTACTGGGACGTCGCGTTGTCGGTGGTTTGCATGTGCAAAGCTCCTGGTGTTGGATGGTGCGGAGAGAACCGCGGATTAAAACGAACGCTGCGCAATGCGGTGCGCGAGCGGTAAGAGGCGAGCGATGCGCCGGGGAAGCCGGTTCGGTCGATGCGCGACAACCCAGCCGGTCGTGTGCTTCGTCATGTGTACCCTGCCCCGTCGATGTTCGCTGCGCTGGTCGCGACGCCCGGACCGCCCGGCCTGACGCGCCGCCGTGAGAACCCTGTCCGCCGACGTTGCCCGCCGGCCGGTGCCGCTCGGGTTTTCCCCTGCGACACACACTATATCTAGTACAGAACTGCTCAACTGGCACCAAGTATAGTGGACATTCGGAGGACGTCCAAACGGATAATTTGCGGCGAAGGTCTTGACATCGCTCGCGCGCAGACACGGCAAGGCATTGGTCGGAGAAAAAACTTTCTCCGCTCAAAAAACCCCGCGATCAGTGCTGACGGAAAGGAAAGTATTCGGCGGAAAAACCGGCATCGCTCGCGAAGCGTTGCCAATCGAAGTGCGGGCCCGGGTCGGTCTTGCGGCCCGGCGCGACGTCCGAGTGACCCGCGAACGCGTCGACCGGATAGTGCGCGGCGAGCGCGCGGGAGAGCGCGGCGAGCACCGCGTATTGCGCATCGTCGAACGGCACGTCGTCCGCGCCTTCGAGCTCGATGCCGATCGAGAAATCGTTGCAGCGGGTGCGGCCGAAGAACTCGGACGAGCCCGCGTGCCACGCGCGCTCGTCGCACGACACGAACTGCACGAGTTCGCCGCCGCGGCGGATCAGGAAATGGGCGGACACGCGCACGCCGCGCAGGTGGCGCTGGTAATAGGGGTGCGCATCGCAGTCGAGGCGATTCAGGAACAGCGCCTCGATCGCGTCGCCGCCGAATTCGCCGGGCGGCAGGCTGATGTTGTGGACGACCACGAGCGTCGGCGCCGCACCCGCGGGCCGCGCCTCGAAGTTCGGCGACGGCGCATGGCGCGCTTCGCGCACCCAGCCGTTCGCGTCGACCGACAACACCGGCGCGTCGCTCATCGCGCGTCGCGGCCGTTCACGCGCGTGGCGTGGCGCTGCGCATGCTCGGCGCTGCAGAAGTATTCGCCGCTCGCGGCGACGGCGTCGCCCTTCGGCGCGTGCACGCCGCATTCGGCGCAACGCACCATCGGCTCGGGCAGCGACCGCGCGTCGCCGTTCGGGCGCGCGGCGCCACCACCGGCACCGGCACCAGGCGCGCCGTCGTAACCGGCGCCGCGGCCGGTGCGCGCCTGCGCCTGTTCCTGCGCGTGGCGCAGCTTGCGCGCGAGCCAAGAACCGGCGAAGAAGAGAAGGATCAGGAGAAGAATCTGTCGCATCGGAAACCTGCGGTCAAACCACGGAGCGGTGCAGCAGCACCTCGAACACGAATCGGCTGCCGACATACGCGAGCAGCAGCGCGGCGAACGACACGAGCACCCAGCGCGCGGCGCCGCGGCCGCGCCAGCCCGACGTCTTGCGGGCGACCAGCAGGCCGCCGAACATCAGCCACGACAGGATCGCGAACACCGTCTTGTGGTCGAGCCGCAACGCGCGCGCGTCGACCTGTTCGCTGAACAGGATGCCCGACGCGAGCGTCAGCGTCAGCAGCACGAAGCCGGCGCCGATCAGGCGGAACAGCAGCTTCTCGAGCGTGAGCAGCGGCGGCAGCGTTTCGAGCCAGCTCGCGATCCAGCCGGTCGAGCCGTCGCGCCCGCCGTGCCGCAGCGACTGCAGGCGCCGCTCGACCATCAGCATCAGGATCGCGTGCAGCGCGGCGATCGCGAAAAGGCCGTACGCGATGTTCGCGATCAGGAAATGCAGCTTGAACAGCGGCGCTGCGGCATAAGGCAGCACCCGCACGCCGCCGAACACGAGCGGCAGCAGCGACGCGCCGCACGCGAGCGGCAGCACCAGCAGGCGCAGGCTGTCGAGCGGGAAGAAGAAGCTCTCGATCCAGTAGATGCCGGCGCCGAGCCAGAACATCGCGGACAGCGCGAACGCGAAGCCGAACACCATCGCGTCGTTCGGAAAGATCGTCATGTGGAGCAGCACGCCGTGCGCGAGCAGCGCGGCGAACAGCAGCGCGCGACCGGCCCCGCTCATCCCGGACGCGGCCGATGCAGGGACCGGCACGGCCGGCACGCTCGCGACGAGCGGCGTCGCGCCCTGGCGATGCGTGCGCCAGCCTGCGACGGCGAGGCCGCCGTACAGGAATGCGGTGAGGGCATACAGTACAATATCCATGTTCGAAGTTTACACTAGGCCCCCTTCCCGCGACGGCTCCCTTTGTTCGGTTCCGCCGCGCCTTCGGGCCCCACTGTCCATCGCTCCCCATGCTCGACAATCTCACTCAACGGATGGCGCGCGTCGTCAAGACGCTGCGCGGCGAGGCCCGGCTCACCGAGGCGAACACGCAGGAGATGCTCCGCGAGGTGCGTCTCGCGCTGCTGGAAGCCGACGTGTCGCTGCCGGTCGTCCGCGAATTCATCGCCAAGGTCAAGGAAAAGGCGCTCGGCGAAGAAGTGATCAGCAGCCTGTCGCCGGGCCAGGCGCTCGTCGGCGTGGTCCAGAAGGAACTGACCGCCGTGATCGGCGGCGACTACGAAGGCAAGGCCGCCGAGCTGAACCTCGCGGTCACACCGCCCGCCGTGATCCTGATGGCCGGCCTGCAGGGCGCGGGCAAGACCACGACCGTCGGCAAGCTCGCGAAGCTGCTGCGCGAGAAGTACAAGAAGAAGGTGCTCACGGTGTCGTGCGACGTGTATCGGCCGGCCGCGATCATGCAGCTGAAAACGGTGACCGAGCAGGTCGGCGCCGACTTCTTCCCGTCCACGCCGGACCAGAAGCCCGTCGACATCGCGCTCGCGGCCGTCGACTGGGCGAAGCGCCACTACCATGACGTGCTGCTCGTCGACACGGCCGGCCGCCTCGGCATCGACGAGGCGATGATGCAGGAAATCGCCGCGCTGCACGGTGCGCTGAAGCCGGCCGAAACGCTGTTCGTCGTCGACGCGATGCTCGGCCAGGATGCCGTCAACACCGCGAAGGCGTTCAACGACACGCTGCCGCTCACCGGCGTCGTGCTGACCAAGCTCGACGGCGACTCGCGCGGCGGCGCCGCGCTGTCGGTGCGTCACGTCACGGGCAAGCCGATCAAGTTCGTCGGCGTCGCCGAGAAGCTCGACGGCCTCGAGGTGTTCCACCCCGACCGGATGGCGAACCGGATCCTCGGCATGGGCGACATCCTCGCGCTCGTCGAGGAAGCGCAGCGCGGCGTCGATGTCCAGGCCGCGCAGAAGCTCGCCGACAAGGTCAAGAAAGGCGGCGATTTCGACCTGAACGATTTCCGCGCGCAGATCTCGCAGATGAAGAACATGGGCGGTTTGTCGTCGCTGATGGACAAACTCCCCGCGCAATTCCAGCAGGCGGCTGCCGGCGCCGACATGGGCCAGGCCGAGAAGTCGATCCGCCGGATGGAAGGCATCATCAGCTCGATGACGCCCGCCGAGCGCGCGAAACCCGAAATCATCAAGGCGACGCGCAAGCGCCGCATTGCGGCCGGCGCGGGCGTGCCGGTGCAGGAAGTCAACCGGATGCTGAACCAGTACGACCAGATGCGTACGATGATGAAGAAGCTGAAGGGCGGCAACATGCAGAAGATGATGCGCGGCCTGAAAGGCATGATGCCCGGCATGCGCTGATTACGTCCGTCGGCCGGCGCGCGGGTTTTTGCCGTAGCGCGCGCCTGCCGTTCTGCTTCATCCTTATTTGTATACCGACTGCCCGCCAGAACACATGAACCGCGAAGAAGCCCTCCACATTTTCGACCACTCCGAAGAGATCGTCTCGGCCGACGCCGTCAATGCGTCGATCTCGAAGATGGCCGACGCGATCCGCGCCGAGATCGGCGACGCGTTCCCGCTCGTTCTCTCGGTGATGGGCGGCGCTGCGGTGTTTACCGGGATGCTGCTGCCGCATCTCGATTTCCCGCTCGAATTCGACTACATCCACCTGACCCGCTACCGCAACACGACGCAGGGCAGCCCGGAGATGCACTGGCGCGTCGCGCCGCGCGAATCGGTGAAGGACCGCATCGTGCTCGTACTCGACGACATCCTCGACGAAGGCGAGACGATGGCCGCGATCCGCGACCGCATCCTCGACATGGGCGCGAAGCGCTTCATGTCGGCCGTGCTGTGCGAGAAGACGCTCGCGAAGGCGAAACCGCTGCACCCCGACTTCTGCGGCTTCTCGGTGCCGGACCGCTACGTGTTCGGCTGCGGGATGGACGCGAAGGGCTACTGGCGCAACCTGCCGACGATCCGCGCGCTGACCGCGAACGTCTGATCGCCGCGCTGTCCGCTATATAAATAGAAAGCGGCGCTCCGGTTGCCCGGAGCGCCGCTTTTTTTCGTCGGCCCGCCGCGCCGCCCGCGCTACGGCTGCAACTGGTGCACGAACGCGCGAATGCCCGCGAGCAGCATCTCGACCGAGATCGCGACGAGCACGAGGCCCATCAGCCGCTCGAACGCGGCGACGGTCCGCTCGCCGAGCCACGCCTGAATCCGTTCGGCCAGCACCAGCGTGATCGCGCAGACGATCATCGTGACCGTCAGCGCGCCGACCCACTCGAGCATTTTGCCGGGCGCCTGCGACGTCAGCAGCATCACCGTCGCGAGCGCGGACGGCCCGGCCAGCGCCGGAATCGCGAGCGGCACGATGAACGGCTCGCCGCCCGCGCGCGGATCGCTGCCGAGCGCGCCGTCCGGATGCGGGAAGATCATCCGCAGCGCGATCAGGAACAGCACGATCCCGCCGCCGAGCCGCAGCGACAGGTCGGTGAGGCTCATCATCCGCAGGAAGCGGTCGCCGACCAGCATGAAGAACAGCAGGATCACGAACGCGATCCCCACTTCGCGCAGGATCAGCTTCACGCGCCGCTCGCGCGGCACATCCCGCATCGCCGTGATGAACAGCGGGATGTTGCCGAGCGGATCCGTGATCAGCACGAGGAGCACGGTGGCCGACAGGAACGTGTATTCCATCGTGTCCCCCGGTCGCCGCGCTTAGTGCGCGAGCGCAGCGCGGATCTTTTCGGCGACCGTCGCCGCGGCCGTGTCGGCCGGCAGCAGCGTCGCTTCGGCGTCGCGGCGGCCCTGGTACTCGATCTTGCCTTCCTTCAGGCCGCGCTCGCCGATCACGAGACGATGCGGCACGCCGATCAGCTCCCAGTCGGCAAACATCACGCCCGGGCGCTCGCCGCGATCGTCGAGGATCACGTCGATGCCGGCCGCGACGAGTTCCGCGTACAGCTTGTCGGCCGTCTCGCGCACCATGTCGCTGCGGTCATAGCCCATCGGGCACAGCACCACCTCGAACGGCGCGATCGACTCGGGCCAGATGATCCCGCGGTCGTCGAAGTTCTGTTCGATCGCCGCGCCGAGAATACGCGTGATGCCCACGCCGTAGCAGCCCATCAGCATCGGCTGCGGCTTGCCCGACTCGTCGAGGAACGTCGCGCCCATCGCTTCCGAGTACTTGGTGCCGAGCTGGAACACGTGGCCGACTTCGATGCCGCGGCAGATGTCGATCGCGCCCTTGCCGTCCGGCGACGGATCGCCCTTCTTCACGTTGCGCACGTCGGCGACGTCCGGCTCCGGCAGGTCGCGGCCCCAGTTCACGCCCGCGATGTGATAGTCGACCTCGTTCGCACCGACGACGAAATCGCTCATGTTCGCGACCGTACGGTCGGCGATCACCTTCACCGGCTTCTTCGTGCCGACCGGGCCGAGATAGCCCGGCGGCGTGCCGAACCACTCGACGATTTCCTGCTCGGTCGCGAAGCGGTGATTCTTCAGGCCCGGCAGCTTCGACACCTTGATCTCGTTCAGGTCGTGATCGCCGCGCAGCATCACGAGCCAGATGGTCGGCTCGGCGCCTTCGTTGTCGGTCGCGAGCACGATCGACTTGATCGTGCGCTCGAGCGGGATCGCCAGCAGTTCGGCGACGGCCTCGCACTTCGCCTTGCCGGGCGTCGCGACCTTTTCCATCGCTTCGGCCGGCGCCGCGCGCTCAGGCGTCAGCGGCAGCGCTTCGGCCGCCTCGACGTTCGCCGCGAATTCGGACGTCGGGCAGTACGCGATCGCGTCCTCGCCGGTATCGGCGATCACGTGGAACTCGTGCGAGAAGTTGCCGCCGATCGAGCCGCTGTCGGCCGCGACCGCGCGGAACTCGAGGCCCAGGCGCGTGAAGATGCGCACGTACGCGTCGTACATCTTGCGGTACGACTCGTTCAGGCCGGCCGCATCCTTGTCGAACGAATACGCGTCCTTCATGATGAATTCGCGGCCGCGCATCACGCCGAAGCGCGGGCGGATCTCGTCGCGGAACTTCGTCTGGATCTGGTAGAAGTTCACCGGCATCTGCCGGTAGCTCTTGATCTGGTTGCGCGCGATGTCGGTGACGACTTCCTCGTGCGTCGGCCCGATCACGAAATCGTTGTCCTTGCGGTCCTTGAAGCGCAGCAGCTCGGGGCCGTACTGCTCCCAGCGGCCCGACTCCTGCCACAGCTCGGCCGGCTGCACGGCCGGCATCAGCAGCTCGATGGCGCCCGCCCGGTTCATTTCCTCGCGCACGATCGCCTCGACCTTGCGAATCGAACGCAGGCCGACCGGCAGGTAGTTGTAGATGCCGCCGGCGACGCGACGGATCATGCCGGCGCGGACCATCAGCTTGTGGCTGACGATCTCTGCGTCGGCGGGTGCCTCTTTCAGGGTGCCGATAAAGAAACGGGAAGCTTTCATGCGGACGGTTCCAAAAACGGCGCCCCCAGGCGGGGCGCCCGAAAAAGTTTCAAGGTGAAAAAGCGGCGCGCCGCGAACGACGATGGCGCAGATGACGTAGCAGACTAATCAGGGACAATTCAGCCGGTGTGCCCCGCGCGGATTCGCTCCGTCACGGTGCGCAGCGCCCGTTATCTGTTTATAATCAAAGCAATTTTAAAGGATTCGAAGGTGGTTGTATGCTGGATCGTGAAGGCTTTCGCCCGAACGTCGGCATCATCCTCTTGAACGCGCGCAACGAGGTGTTTTGGGGCAAGCGGCTCCGCGAGCATTCCTGGCAGTTTCCTCAAGGTGGGATCAAGTACGGCGAGACCCCCATGCAGGCGATGTACCGGGAACTGCACGAGGAAACGGGCCTGCATCCGGAACACGTCAAGATAATCGGCCGCACCCGCGACTGGTTGCGTTACGAGGTGCCTGACAAGTTCATCAAACGCGAAGTACGCGGTCATTACCGCGGCCAGAAGCAGATCTGGTTCCTGCTGCGGATGGTTGGACGCGATTGCGACATTTGCTTGCGCGCGACCGACCACCCGGAGTTCGATGCGTGGCGCTGGAACGAGTATTGGGTACCGCTCGATGCGGTGATCGAGTTCAAGCGGGATGTCTATCAGTTGGCGCTGACGGAACTGTCGCGCTTCCTGCGCCGCCCGGCGCAGCGAGCCGAGAAGCCGCGCGGGCCGCGTGTGTCGCGCTATCCGCGCGTCATTGGCGCACAGGCTCAAACGCTGACGATTGTCGACGCATCGGTGGTTTGTTCGGAGATCGAAGTGGACGCGAGCACGCTCGACGAGATGCCGCCCCACGTGATCGTCGGCAAGTGACGAGTCGGACTGCATGACCGGGCGCGACCTTGGTGTCGCGCCCTTTTTTTACGAGGAATGCATATTGAAAGCGATTGCTCTCGCGCTCGCATCGATCGCCGCGATGGCCGCCCTGGCCGGCTGCGCGAACTCGAAAGCGCCGTCCAACAAGGATGACAGCGAGTTCGTGTACCTGCTCGACCGTCAGGGAACCTGGAAGGAAAACGCCGTCGACACGCTGCCGCCGCTGCCGCAAACGGGCGATCTGCTGCCGTTCAACGTGTCGCAGAACACGCCGCTGAAGTTCTTCGTCGATGCGAAGTCGCTCGAGGTCGGCAGCGACGGCGTCGTGCGCTACGCAGTCGTCGTCACGAGCCCGGCCGGTGCGCGCAACGTGAACTACGAAGGCATCCGCTGCGACACCTACGAATGGCGCCAGTACGCCGGCCTGAACTCGGACCACAACGGCTGGGATCGCACCGTCGAGAACGACTGGCGGCGCATCGAGAACGGCGAGCTGAACGCCTACCACTCCGCGCTCTACCAGGACTACTTCTGCGCGAACAAGATGCCGCAGGGCTCGACCCGGCAGATCCTCGAAAACATCCGGTTCCACCGCACCGCGATGACGCAGTTGCGCTGACGGCACGCGATGCGGGTCGTCCGCATCGCCCTCCCGCCGGACAAAAAAGCCCGCATCGCGCGGGCTTTTTCATTTGAACGGCGGCATTTGGCCGGCGCTCACACCAGCACGAGGTTGTCGCGATGAATCAGTTCGGGCTCCAGCATGTAGCCGAGCACGGTCTCGATCTCGCCGCTCGGCTTGCGGTGAATCAGCTTCGTTTCCGCGCTGCTGTAGTTCGTGAGCCCGCGCGCCACCTCGCGCCCGTCCGGGCCGACGCACGCGATCACCTCGCCGCGCGCGAACGCGCCCTGCACGTCGATCACGCCGATCGGCAGCAGGCTCTTGCCGCCGGCCGTCAGCTTCTCGACCGCGCCCGCGTCGATCACGACATGGCCGCGCACCTGCAGATGGTCGGCCATCCATTGCTTGCGTGCCGCCATCCGCGCGGTACGGGCGATCAGTTGCGTGCCGATCGCCTCGCCGGCCGCCAGGCGCACGAGCACGTCGGACTCCCGGCCGCTCGCGATCACGGTATTCGCGCCGCTGTGGGCCGCACGCTTCGCCGCGAGGATCTTCGTCAGCATCCCGCCGCGACCGAGGCTCGAACCGGCCCCGCCCGCCATCGCCTCGAGCTCCGGTGCGCCCGCATTGGCCTCGCCGACGAGCGTCGCATTCGGGTCCTTGCGCGGATCGGCCGTGAACAGCCCCGACTGGTCGGTGAGGATGATCAGCGCATCGCCTTCGATCAGGTTCGCGACGAGCGCGCCGAGCGTGTCGTTGTCGCCGAACTTGATTTCGTCGGTCACGACCGTGTCGTTTTCGTTGATGATCGGCACGACACCGAGCCGCAGCAGCGTGAGCAGCGTCGAGCGCGCATTCAGGTAGCGCTCGCGGTCCGCCAGATCGGCGTGCGTGAGCAGGATCTGCGCTGTGCGAATGCCGTGCTCGGTGAAGCGGCTCTCGTAGACTTGCGCGAGCCCCATCTGGCCGACCGCGGCAGCGGCCTGCAGCTCGTCGATTTCCCGCGGCCGCTTGCTCCAGCCGAGCCGCTGCATGCCTTCGGCAATCGCGCCCGAACTGACGAGCACGACTTCCTTGCCCTGCGCACGCAACGCGGCGATCTGGGCTGCCCAGCGGCCGATTGCAGCATGATCGAGCCCCTTGCCGTCGTTGGTCACGAGGCTGGAACCCACTTTCACCACCAATCGCTTCGAATCCGCGATGATCGAACGCATCCTGCACTGTCTCCTGTATCTGATGCCGGCCCGCCGGGCGCGATTGAACACCGACGCCGGGCGGCACGCCCGGCGCGTGATCTGACCGCCTGACCGTTCAGGCGTCGTCGCCCGGGGCCGCGCCGCCCTTCGCCGGCGGCGCATCGCGGAAACGCACGTCCGCCGCGAGATCCTCCGCCTCCGCCGCGCGATGCGCGTCCGAATGTTCGGAGAGGTAGTCGTAGATCGCGTAGCACAGTGCTTCGCAGCCCTGGCCCGTCAGCGCCGAGATCTCGAACACCGGGCCGTCCCAGCCGAAACGGTCGAGGAAATCCGCGACGCGCGCCTCGCGCTCGTCTTCCGGCACCATGTCCAGCTTGTTGAGCACGAGCCAGCGCGGCTTCTCGTAGAGCGCCTCGTCGTACTTGCGCAGTTCGCCGACGATCGCCGTCGCTTCCGCGACCGGATCGACGCTTTCGTCGAACGGCGCGAGATCGACCAGATGCAGCAGCACGCCGGTACGCTGCAGGTGACGCAGGAATTGATGGCCGAGGCCCGCGCCTTCGGCCGCCCCTTCGATCAGCCCCGGGATATCGGCGATCACGAAGCTCTTGCTCGGGCCGACCCGCACCACGCCGAGATTCGGCGCAAGCGTCGTGAACGGGTAGTCGGCGATCTTCGGCTTCGCATTCGACACCGACGAGATGAAGGTCGACTTCCCCGCGTTCGGCATGCCGAGCAGGCCGACGTCGGCGAGCACCTTCAGCTCGAGCTTCAGCATGCGCCGCTCGCCCGGCTTGCCGTCCGTCTTCTGGCGCGGCGCGCGGTTCGTGCTCGACTTGAAATGCAGGTTGCCGAGACCGCCGGCGCCGCCCTGCGCGAGCATCACCTGCTGGTCGTGCTCGGTCAGGTCGGCGATCAGCTCGCCCGTTTCCATGTCGCTGATGATCGTGCCGACCGGCATGCGCAGCGTGACGTCGTCGCCGCCCTTGCCGTAGCAATCCGAGCCGCGACCGTTTTCGCCGTTGCGCGCGAGGTGCTTCTTCGCGTAACGGTAGTCGATCAGCGTGTTGATGTTGCGGTCGGCGATCGCGTAAACGCTGCCGCCCCGGCCGCCGTCGCCGCCGTCCGGCCCGCCGAACGGGACGAATTTCTCGCGGCGCATCGACGCGCTGCCATCGCCTCCGTCGCCGGCGATGACTTCGATTCGTGCTTCGTCAATGAACTTCATTCGTCACTCCGCCCAGTATTTCCGCTATTGTGCCGCGCGCCGGCACGCTTGAACAATCTGCCGTTCGGCCGATCGACCGCCGGTCGCGCGAGGGTCGCCGGTCCGCACTGGCGGGCGGCGACCCAATAAAAAAGGCCCCGCGAAGACTGCGGGGCCTTTCGGCTACGAAGCCCGTGGGTGCCTGACTTAGGCAGCCGCCGGGACGACGATGACCAGATGCTTCTTGTCCGCGCCCTTCGTCGCGAACTTGACGTGACCGTCGACCAGCGCGAACAGGGTGTGATCCTTGCCCATGCCGACGTTCTCGCCAGCGTGCATGCGCGTGCCGCGCTGACGCACGATGATGCCGCCAGCGTTGATTGCCTGGCCGCCGTACACTTTCACGCCGAGACGTTTCGACTCGGAGTCGCGGCCGTTCCGGGAAGAGCCGCCTGCCTTTTTGTGTGCCATCTGATTGCTCCTTTACCGAGGCGCTTACGCGTTGATCGCGTCGATGCGCAGCTCAGTGTAGTTCTGGCGGTGGCCGCCGTGCTTTTGGTAGTGCTTCCGGCGACGCATCTTGAAGATGGTGACCTTGGCATGACGACCGTGCGACACAACGGTGGCCTTGACGGAAGCCCCACTGACCAGCGGCGTACCGAACTGAATCGATTCGCCTTCGCCCACTGCGAGAACCTGGTCGAGCGTGATTTCAGCGTCAATGTCAGCCGGTATCTGTTCTACTTTGAGTTTTTCGCCAACGGCAACCTTGTACTGCTTGCCGCCGGTTTTTATGACCGCGTACATTGAGAACCTCACTCTGGATCCAATTTTTCCGCACACCACGCGCGGAAAACACGTGATTATACATGGGCTTAGCATCCAAGTCAAAGCCGATCGACGATTGCCGCGCGCGGGCTTCGGCCGGACGGCCAAAATCGCGCCGCCGGTACGTCTGACAGACCGGCATATCGCGGATTCGACTTATAATCCGCGGCATCACCCAATTCCATCATCATGTCGTCGTCCACCGCCTCCCCCACCCTCAGCGCCGCCCACCTGCTCGCCCCGATCACCAGCGACATGGAGCAGGTGAATCGCGTTATCCGGCAAAGCCTCGCGTCCGACGTGCTGCTGATCAACCAGATCGCCGAATACATCATCGGCGCGGGCGGCAAGCGGCTGCGTCCGGCGTTGCTGCTGCTCGTCGCCGGCGCGCTCGGCGAAACGTCGCACCAGCGGCACGTGCTGGCCGCCGTCGTCGAGTTCATCCACACGGCCACGCTGCTGCATGACGACGTCGTCGACGAATCCGAGCTGCGCCGCGGCCGCCAGACGGCCAATGCGCTGTTCGGCAACGCGGCGAGCGTGCTGGTAGGCGACTACCTCTACTCGCGCTCGTTCGAGATGATGGTCGGCGTCGGCAAGATGCGCGTGATGGAGATCCTGTCCGAAGCGACGACGATCATTTCGGAAGGCGAGGTGCTGCAGCTCCTCAACATGCACGACGCGGACGTCGACGAAACGCGCTACATGCAGGTGATCCGCTACAAGACGGCGAAGCTGTTCGAGGCGTCGGCGCGCCTGGGCGCGGTGCTCGCGGGCGCCGATGCGCCGACCGAGGCCGCCGCCGCCGAATACGGCCGCCGGATCGGCACCGCGTTCCAGATCATGGACGACTGGCTCGACTATGCGGGCACCGCCGAGGCAATGGGCAAGAATGCCGGCGACGACCTGCGCGAAGGCAAGCCGACGCTGCCGCTCATCTATCTGATCGAGCGCGGCACGCCCGAACAGTCGGCGCTCGCACGCGAGGCGATCGAACACGGCGGCACCGATCGCTTCGACACGATTTTCGAAGCGATCACGCGCTCGGGCGCGCTCGATCACACGCTTGAATGCGCACGCCAGGAAGCGCAGGCGGCCGCCGCGGCGATTGCCGCGTTCCCCGATTCGATCTACAAGGAAAGCCTGCTCGGGTTGTGCTCATACTCGACGTCGCGGCAATCGTAAACACGCCGCGAACGCGAAGCGATGCGTTGTCTCGAAAATTTTCTTCATCAAAGTATTCCCTTTTAGAAAAAACATCGTTATAGTTACGTTCTTGCTTGTGACGACGCAGCGATTCTTAACGAAGACGGCGAAGTCAGAAGAGCAAAAATCGGGGTGTAGCTTAGCCTGGTAGAGCGCTACGTTCGGGACGTAGAGGCCGGAGGTTCGAATCCTCTCACCCCGACCAGATTTAAAAAAACCGTGCACCGCGTGCACGGTTTTTTTTCGTCCGGCCGCCGCGGGCCCTCGTGTCGCGCGCGACACATCGCGGTCGCCGGCCTCTGCTATATTTCCCCCATCCCTGTCCTTCACTGCCCTTTCCAACGCGTGGACCAAATTCCCTTATGGGCGCAAATCGGCGCCGTCTTCCTGCTTCTTCTCTGTTCCAGCTTCTTTTCCATTTCCGAGACCGCGATGATGGCGCTCAACCGCCATCGGCTGAAGCATCTCGCCGGCCAGGGCGCACTCGGCGCGAAAACCACGCAGGGGCTTCTCACGCGCACTGACTTGCTGCTCAGCGTGATCCTGATCGGCAACAACCTGTTCAACACGATCATCCCGGTCCTCACGACGTCGCTCGCGCTCCATACGTTCGGCCGCAACAACCTCGCGCTGTCGATCGCCACCGGCGTCGTCGCGTTCCTGATCATCGTGTTCGCGGAAATCGCACCGAAGATCGTCGGCGCGACGTTCCCCGAACGCATCGCGCTGCCCGCGAGCCTCGTGATCGCCCCGCTGATGCGCGTGTTCAAGCCGGTCGTGTGGTTCGTCAACGCGCTCGCGAACGGCGTGCTGTGGGTACTGCGCATCAACACGAAGACAGGCCGCGACCAGCGGATGTCGGCCGACGAGCTGCGCGCCATCGTGCTCGAATCGAGCAGTTTCATGCCGACCAAGCACCGCAGCATCCTGCTCAACCTGTTCGACCTCGAGAACATCACGGTCGACGACGTGATGGTGCCGCGCCGCCAGATCGAGTCGCTCAACTTCTACGCGCCGCTCGACGACATCCTGCATCAGCTCGAAACCTGCTATCACAACCGGCTGGTCGTCTACGAAGGCGACATCGACAAGGTGCTCGGCGTGCTGCACGTGCGCAAGACGCTCACCGGGCTGCACAACCAGGATTTCGACCGCGAGACGCTCCGCGCGCTGCTCGCCGAACCGTACTACGTGCCGTCCGGCACGCCGGTGGTCCAGCAGCTCCAGTTCTTCCAGGAAACCCGGCAGCGCACCGCGCTCGTCGTCAACGAGTACGGCGAACTCCAAGGGCTCGTCACGCCCGAGGACATCATCGAGGAACTGATCGGCGAATTCACGACGTCGATGCCGCGCAGCGAACGCGCGGGCGGCTGGGACGAGAACGGCGAATGCATCGTGTCGGCCAGCATGCCGCTGCGCGAGCTGAACCGCTGGCTGCACCTGAAACTGCCGACCGACGGGCCGAAGACGCTGAACGGACTGGTACTCGAGATCCTCGAGGAAATTCCGGAAGACGACGTGTGCCTGAAAATCGGCGACGTGATGCTCGAGGTGATGCGCAGCGACGATCAGGCAGTACGCACCGTCAAGCTCTTCAAGCCGCGCGGCACGCGTACCGGGCGCGCCGCCTCGCGCTAGGGCCGGTTCACGCTAATAACGGGCTAGCGCTAGCCGAACGGCCGACTGCCGGCGCCGGCCGCGACGCGCGATGATCTGCGCATCACGGTCAACTGGCGGCCAGCGTGCCGGCTCACATGCACTTTCCTTCCTCCGCGGCGTCGCTGCACGCGCGGTCGGCGCCCGCGCACGCCGACGCGCCGCCCGCCGACGCGCCCCATGCACTCGATGCGGCCCAGCTCGACGATGCCCCCGCCGTACGGCTGCTGACGGACACGCTGCACGCGGCGCGCGTGCGCGACGCGTCGGACATCCACGTCGAGCCGTTCGAAGCCGGCTGGCGCATCCGTCTGCGCATCGACGGCGTGCTGCATGAACACGCGCGACCGCCGCTGCACCTGCGCGATGCGCTCGTCACGCGGATCAAGGTGCTCTCGCGCATGGACATCGCCGAGCGGCGGCTTCCGCAGGACGGCCGGCTGCGCATCGCGATCGACGGCGGCACGCGCGGCGACTATCGTGTCAGTTCGCTGCCCACGCTGTTCGGCGAAAAGCTCGTGCTGCGGCGGCTCGAAACGCTGCCGCCCGATCTCACGCTGGCCAACCTCGGCTTCGATGCGCGGCAGGCGGCCGCGATGGAGGCCGCGATCCGCGCGCCGCATGGCCTCGTGCTCGTCACGGGCCCGACCGGCAGCGGCAAGACGCTGTCGCTCTACTGCGCACTGCAAATGCTCGATCGCGACGCGCACAACGTCTGCACGGTCGAGGATCCCGCCGAGATCCAGCTCGACGGAATCAATCAGGTCGGCGTCGCCGACAAGGCGGGGCTCACGTTCGCGACGGCGCTGCGCGCGCTGTTGCGACAGGACCCGGACGTCATCATGGTCGGCGAGATTCGCGATGCGGAGACGGCCGACGTCGCGATCAAGGCCGCGCAGACCGGCCATCTCGTGTTGTCGACGCTGCACACGAACGACGCGCCGGCAGCCGTCGCGCGGCTGCTCGACATCGGCGTCGCGCCGTACAACCTCGCCGCCGCGCTGCTCCTCGTCACCGCGCAACGCCTCGTCCGGCGCCTGTGCGTTCATTGCCGCGCGCCTTCGGACGCATCGGCGCGCGCGCTGCGGGAATCCGGCTGCGACCCGGCGGCGCTGGCGGCCGGCTGGCGGCCGTTCGTCGCGCGCGGCTGTTCCGCCTGTCACGGGATCGGCTATCGCGGCCGCATCGGCCTGCATCAGACGATGCCGGTCTCACCCGCGCTGGCCGAGCGCATCGTCGCGCGGGCGAGCGTCGGCGAACTCGCGCACTGCGTGGCGGCCGAGGGCGTGCGCACGCTACGCGACGCGGCATTCGCGCGCGTCATGGACGGCACGACGAGCCTCGCGGAAGCCGTCGCCGCCACCCCCGCCGCGTGAACGTGCGCACGCCGCCGCGCGAAACCCGCTTCGCATGGCGCGGCCGCCATCGCGACGGCTCTCCACGCCGCGGGATCGTCATCGCGTTCGACGCCTCGGCCGCGCGCGCCACGCTCGCGCGCGACGGCATCGCGGTACTGTCGCTCGACGTCCGCGGGCCGGCCCGTCCGCCTACGGCGGCCGCGCGCGACATCACGCGCTTCACGCGCCAGCTCGCGAGCCTGCTGCAGGCCGGCCTGCCGCTCGCGCCGTCGCTCGAGATGCTCGCGCGCACCCGCACGCGCGACGGCGTGCCGCGCATTGCCGCGGGTCTCGCCCGCGAGATCGTCGGCGGCCGGCGCTTCGCCGATGCGCTCGCACGCTATCCATCGCAATTCGGCACGCTGTATCGTCAGTTGATCGAGGTCGGCGAAGCGTCCGGTTCGCTCGGCGTCGTGCTGACACGGGTCGCGGAACACCGCGAGCGCACCGATGCGCAATGGCGCAAGCTGCGCGCCGCACTCGCGTATCCGGCCGCCGTCATCCTGTTCGGGCTCGCGATCTCCGCTGCATTGATGATGTGGGTCGTGCCGACCTTCCGGCAGATCTTCGACGGTTTCGGCGCCGCGCTGCCCGCGCCGACCCGCGCGCTGCTCGCGCTGTCCTCCGCGCTGTCGGTGTGGGGCGGCGTACTCCTGGCCGGCGCGGCCGCCACGGGCCTTGCCGCGCGGCACGCGCTGCGGCGCTCGGCCGCGCTGCGTCACGCGCTCGCGCGGCGCCTGCTGCGCGCTCCGCTCGCAGGCAGCGCGCTCGAGCGATACGCTGCCGCACGCTGGTGCCGCTCGCTGGCGACCCTGCTCGGCGCCGGCGTGCCGCTCGCCGATGCGTTCGCCACGCTGGAGCGCACGGCCGGCCACCCGGTGTTCGCGCACGCCACCGCGCACATCGCCGCACGCGTGTTGCGCGGCGTACGTCTGGCCGATGCGATGCATTCGGCCGGCTGCTTTCCGGACGACGTCGTGCAGCCGATCGCCGTCGCCGAGGAAACCGGTGCGCTCGACACGATGCTCGCCGACATCGCCGCGCTGTGCGAACGCCAGCTGGACGCGCGCCTCGATGCGCTCGCGGCGCTCGGCGAACCGTTGATCGTGATCGTGCTGGGCGCACTCGTCGGCGGTCTCGTGATCGCGATGTATCTGCCGATCCTTCAACTCGGCAACGTGGTGTAGCATCGCAACCGATTCTGTCGCCTTTTAAGTCCGAACCTTGAGCCTCATGACGCCCGCGCCCCTGTCCGCCGTTTCCGATTCGCCCGAGAGCACGCTGCTCGCGCTGGCGATGCTGCCGCCCGCGCTGCAGTATGCGTTCGCGGTCGTCGTCGGCCTTTGCATCGGCAGCTTCCTGAACGTGGTCGTGCACCGGTTGCCCGTGATGATGCAGCGCGCGTGGCAGGCCGAGATCGCCGAGGCGACGGGCACCGCGAGCGCCCCGCCCGACGACGGTTATCCGCCGCGCTACGATCTGTGGCGCCCGCGCAGTGCCTGCCCGCATTGCGGCCACGTATTGCGCGCGTGGGAAAACATCCCGCTCGTCAGCTACCTGATGCTGCGCGGGCGCTGCCGGCGCTGCGGCCATGCGATCGGCATCCGCTACGTGCTCGTCGAGATCGCTTGCGCAGGGCTCGCCGCCGGCTCGCTCGCGGCGTTCGGCCCGACCGTCGCCGCGCTTGCCGCGTTCGCGTTGTGCGCGGCGCTGCTCTCGATGAGCGCGATCGATATCCGGACCGGCTACCTGCCCGACTCGATGACGCTGCCGCTGCTGTGGGCAGGGCTCGTGCTGAACCTCGGCGGCACCTTCACGTCGCTGCGCTCGGCCGTGATCGGCGCGATGGCCGGCTACCTGTTCCTGTGGTCGATCTACTGGCTGTTCAAATGGCTGCGCGGCATCGAGGGCATCGGTTTCGGCGACCTGAAGCTGCTTGCCGCGCTCGGCGCATGGATGGGCTGGGCCGCGCTGCCGCAGGTCGTGCTGTTCGCGGCGGTGACCGGCGCGATCGTCGGGCTCGTCGCAACCTGGCGCGGCCGCATGCGCTTCGAGGAGCCGATTCCGTTCGGCCCGTTCCTCGCGGCCGGCGGCGTCGCCACGCTGTTTTTCGGCACCCCTTTCTATGCGGCGCTCGGAGGCTGACATGTTTTCCGTAGGACTCACGGGCGGCATCGGCAGCGGCAAGACGACCGTTGCCGACCTGTTCGGCGCCCGTGGCGCATCGCTCGTCGATACCGACCTGATTGCCCACCGCATCACCGCGCCGGGCGGCCTCGCGATGCCCGCGATCGAGCAGGCTTTCGGTCGCGACTTCGTGGCCGCCGACGGCTCGCTCGATCGCGCGAAGATGCGCACGCTGATCTTCAGCGACGACGCCGCGCGCCGGCGCCTCGAAGCGATCACGCATCCGCTGATCCGCGCGGAGACCGATCGCGACGCGCGCAAAGCGCGGGGCCCGTACGTAATGTTCGTCGTGCCGCTGCTCGTCGAGTCGGGCACCTGGAAGGCGCGCAGCGATCGCGTGCTCGTCGTCGACTGCCCGGTCGAAACGCAGATCGCGCGCGTGATGCGGCGCAACGGTTTCACGCGCGAACAGGTCGAAGCGATCATCGCGCGACAGGCGTCGCGCGAAGCCCGCCTCGCAGCGGCCGACGACGTGATCGTCAACGACGCGCTCACGCCCGACGCGCTCGCCGCGCAGGTCGATGCACTGCACCAACGCTATGTCGAATTCGCGGCCGCCGCGCACTGAGCATCGCGCGCAATCGTGATGGTGTACGAAATTGGCGCGTTGCTAGGGTAGAGAGGGGGCATTAGAATGTCCTTCATTGTTTCAATCCCTACCCAAGAGGCGAGCGCGCTTGATTCTTTACGAGTATCCGTTCAACGAGCGAATTCGCACGCTGTTGCGTCTCGAAGATCTGTTCGAGCGCTTCACGTTCTTTTTGGCTCAGGAGGACCCGCGTGAACACCACGTCGCGCTGACGACGCTGTTCGAAATCGCCGAGGTAACGGGCCGCGCGGACCTGAAATCGGATCTGATGAAGGAGCTCGAACGTCAGCGCCAGACGCTCGCCCCCTTTCGCGGCAATCCGGGCATCGAGCAGAACGCGCTCGAAGCCGTGCTCGGTGAAATCGAGCAAACGCTCGCGAATCTCGCGCAGATGCAGGGCAAGACCGGCCAGCACCTCGTCGACAACGAGTGGCTCGCCAGCATCCGCAGCCGCGCGGTGATTCCGGGCGGTACCTGCAAGTTCGACCTGCCGTCGTACTACGCGTGGCAGCAATGGCCTGCGGAGCAGCGGCGCCAGGACATCGCGAAGTGGGTCCTGCCGATGCTACCGTTGCGCGACGCCGCGGCGATCGTGCTGCGGCTCGCGCGCGAATCGGGTCAGGCGTCGAAGGTCATGGCGATGCAGGGCAGCTACCAGCAGATGCTGTCCGGCCGCACCTACCAGCTGATGCAGGTACGGGTGCCGCCGGAGCTGCGCGTCATTCCCGAAGCGAGCGCCAACAAATACATGCTGTGGGTGCGGTTCACCATGCAGGACGGCGATGTACGGCCGCGCGCGGTGGACATCGACGTGCCGTTCCATCTGACACTGTGTAATCTGTAACGGCCACGTGCCGGATCGATGCTTTCGTATGACTACCGTTGTGAAATGTCCTTCGTGCGGCGCCGAAGTGCGCTGGACGCCTGAAAACAAGTTCCGTCCCTTCTGTTCGGCCCGCTGCAAGCAGCTCGACCTCGGCGCATGGGCCGCGGAAAAGTATCGGATCGGCGGCGCCTCCGACGAGGGTCCGTCGTCGGAAGAAGACGGCACGGACAACCGCCGCGACAGCTGAGCGACGCCCCCGTCCGCCGATACGGCCCGCCTTTCCGGCAGGCCGCCGCGGCGTCATTGCGACGCCGCTTCCTTCTCGAGCAGTTCGAGCACCGGCAGCGCCGCCGGCAACAGCGGCGCAACCTCGACCGGCAGTTGCTGCCACACGAACGCCTGCCCTTCCTTGCTGTGCGGCTCGCCCGTCCAGCCCGTCACCTTGCAGAAATAGAGCCGCACATACGCGTGCGGATAATCGTGCTCGAGCGTGTGCCAGCGATGGCTGGCCGTGACTTCGATGCCGAGTTCCTCGTGCAGCTCGCGCGCCAGCGCGTCCTCGACGCTTTCGCCGGCCTCCAGCTTGCCGCCCGGAAACTCCCAGTAACCTTCATACGGCTTGCCCGGCAGGCGCTGCGCGAGCAGATAACGCCCGTCCGGCTGCACCATCACGCCGACCGCGACTTCCGTCACCTTGCGGCCGTCCGGCGCCCGCACGGCGCCCTGTGCCAGATCCGCGCTCATGCCTGCTCCTTGCGGCCCGACCAGTCCCGTGCGAACTGCCACGCGACGCGGCCCGAACGCGAGCCGCGCTCGAGCGCCCATACGAGCGCGTCGCCGCGCGCGGTCTCGATCTCCGCATCCGGGCAGCCGAAGTGACGCAGCCAGTGCGCGACGATGTCGAGGTAGTCGTCCTGCTTGAACGGATAGAAGCTGACCCACAGGCCGAAGCGCTCCGACAGCGAGATCTTCTCCTCGACGACTTCGCCGGGGTGAATCTCGCCGTCCGGCAGATGCTTGTACGATTCGTTGTCGCTCATGTACTCGGGCAGCAGATGGCGGCGGTTCGACGTCGCGTAGATCAGCACGTTGTCCGACTGCGCGGCGATCGACCCGTCCAGCGCGACCTTCAGCGCCTTGTAGCCCGATTCGCCGTCCTCGAACGACAGGTCGTCGCAAAACACGATAAACCGCTCCGGACGCTGCGAGATCAGGTCGACGATGTCGCCGAGATCGTGCAGGTCGTCCTTGTCGACTTCGATCAGCCGCAGCCCGTCGTTCGCGTACGCATTCAAGCACGCCTTGATCAGCGACGACTTGCCGGTGCCGCGCGCGCCGGTCAACAGCACGTTGTTGGCCGGCTTGCGCTGCACGAACTGCCGCGTGTTCTGGTCGATCAGCGCTTTCTGGCGATCGATGTTGTGCAGGTCGCCGAGCGTGATCGACGACACGGCCGGTACCGGCTGCAGGTAGCCGCGCCCCTGGCGCTTGCGCCAGCGGAACGCGTGCGCCGCGTTCCAGTCGATGGCCGCCGGTGCGGGCGGCAGCATCCCTTCGAGACGGCCGAGCAGCGCTTCCGCGCGCGTCAGAAACTGTTCAAGCTTGTCCATGTCGTTCGAGCGCTCCCGATCAGGAGCGGTAATCCGCGTTGATGCTCACGTAATCGTGCGACAGGTCGCACGTCCAGACGGTGGCCTGCGCGTCGCCACGGCCGAGCAGCACGCGGATCGTGATCTCGCTCTGCTTCATCACGCGCTGGCCGTCCTCTTCCTGGTAGGCCGGGTTGCGGCCGCCCGCCTTCGCGACGAGCACGTCGTCCAGATAGAGGTCGATCTTGCCGACGTCGAGATCCGCGACGCCCGCATAGCCGATCGCCGCGAGAATCCGGCCCAGGTTGGGGTCGGATGCGTAGAAGGCCGTCTTCACGAGCGGCGAATGGCCGATCGCGTACGCGATCTGGCGGCATTCGGCGACGCTCTTGCCGCCTTCGACCTGCACCGTCATGAATTTCGTCGCGCCTTCGCCGTCGCGCACGATCAGTTGCGACAACACCTGCGCGACTTCCGTCACCGCGTCGCGCAGCGCCGCATAGGCCGGCGAATCGGTCGACGTGATGGCCGGCAGCGAGCTCTTGCCCGATGCGATCAGGATGAACGAGTCGTTCGTCGACGTGTCGCCGTCGATCGTGATGCAGTTGAACGAGCGGTCGGCGACTTCCTTCACCAGCATGTCGAGCACCGGCTGCGCGACGTTCGCGTCGAACGCGAGGAAGCCGAGCATCGTCGCCATGTTCGGCTTGATCATGCCCGCGCCCTTGCTGATGCCCGTCAGCGTGACCGTGTGACCGTCGATCGTCACCTGGCGCGACGTCGCCTTCGGCAGCGTGTCGGTCGTCATGATCGCCTGCGCGGCGTCGAACCAGTTCGCGGCCTGGCGGTTCGCGAGCGCGGCCGGCAGGCCGGCCTTCAGGCGGTCGATCGGCAGCGGCTCGAGGATCACGCCGGTCGAGAACGGCAGCACCTGCGCCGGTGCGATGCCCGCGAGACGCGCGAGCTCCGTGCAGGTCTCGCGTGCGTTCACGAGGCCCGGCTCGCCGGTGCCCGCGTTCGCATTGCCCGTATTCACGACCAGCGCGCGGATGCCCGCGCCGCCCGCACGGACCTTCGCCAGGTGCTCGCGGCAGACGGTGACCGGCGCCGCGCAGAAACGATTTTCGGTGAACACGCCCGCGACCGTCGCGCCTTCGTCGACGGAAATGACCAGCACGTCCTTGCGATTCGGCTTGCGGATGTTCGCTTCCGCCCAGCCGAGCGTGACGCCGGCGACGGGATGCAGTTGGGCGGGATCGATCGACGGAAAATTGACAGCCATGGGGCACACCTGCCGGATGGAAAATGCCGGCATGCGCCGGCATCGATTGGAAGAACCGGCGGCCGCACGCGCGGGCCGCCACAACTCACATCACTGACTCGAAGCTGCGAACGACGCGGCACGCGTGACGCGCGCCGCCGCCGATCATGACAGCTTCCCGTGACATTGCTTGTACTTCTTGCCGCTGCCGCACGGGCACGGGTCGTTGCGGCCGACCTTCGGCATTTCGCCGCCGGGGCCGCTGTGCGTCATCGCGCTGCCGACCATGTCGGCCGTCGCCGTGGCCGCCGCGGCGGCCGTGACGTTCGCGACCGGCGCACCGGCGTCCGCGTAGTCGGCGTGCTGGTATTCGACGTTCTCGAGATGACCGCCGCGCTCCTCGATCTGCTCGGCCGCCTCCTCGAGCTGCTCCGGCGACTGGATCTGCACGTTCATCACGACGCGCGTGACTTCCTGCTTGATCGCGTCGAGCATCGCGGCGAACAGCTCGAACGCCTCGCGCTTGTACTCCTGCTTCGGATTCTTCTGCGCATAGCCGCGCAGATGGATGCCCTGACGCAGGTGGTCGAGCGCCGCGAGGTGCTCGCGCCACAGGCGGTCGACCGTCTGCAGCATCACCGAACGCTCGAACGCGCTGAACGATTCGCGGCCGACCAGCGCGACCTTCGCGTCGTACTGCTCGTCGGCGGCCGTCGTCACCGCGTCGAGAATCTCCTCGGCCGTGATCGACGACGACTCGTTCACCATTTCCTGGATCGCGAGGTCGAGCTGCCAGTCGTTGCGCAGCGCTTCCTCGAGCTCGGGTACGTCCCACTGCTCTTCGATGCTGCCTTCCGGCACGAACTGGCGGACGACTTCGGTGATCACGCCGTGACGCATCGCGGTGATCGTCTCGGTGATGTCGTGCGCCTCGAGCAGTTCGTTGCGCTGCTGGTAGATCACCTTGCGCTGGTCGTTCGACACGTCGTCGTATTCGAGAAGCTGCTTGCGGATGTCGAAGTTGCGCGCTTCGACCTTGCGCTGCGCCGATTCGATCGACCGCGTGACGATACCCGCCTCGATCGCCTCGCCTTCCGGCATCTTCAGGCGATCCATGATCGAGCGCACGCGGTCGCCCGCGAAGATGCGCAGCAGCGGATCGTCGAGCGACAGATAGAAGCGCGACGAGCCCGGATCGCCCTGGCGGCCCGCACGGCCGCGCAGCTGGTTGTCGATCCGGCGCGATTCGTGGCGCTCGGTACCGATGATGTGCAGGCCGCCCGCGGCCTTCACCTGCTCGTGCAGCGTTTCCCACTCGTCGTGCAGCTGCTTGATGCGGCGTGCCTTTTCGTCGGCCGGGATCGCGTCGTCGGCGTCGATGAACGCGGCCTGCTTCTCGGCGTTGCCGCCGAGCACGATGTCGGTACCGCGACCGGCCATGTTGGTCGCGATCGTGATGCGCTTCGGACGGCCGGCTTCCGCGACGATCGCCGCTTCACGCTCGTGCTGCTTCGCGTTCAGCACTTCGTGCGGCAGCCCGGCCTGCTTCAGCAGGTGCGACAGCAGCTCGGAGTTCTCGATCGAGGTCGTGCCCACCAGCACCGGCTGGCCGCGCTCGTAGCAGTCGCGGATGTCGCGGATCACCGCGTCGTAGCGCTCCTTGGCCGTCTTGTAGATCTGGTCCTGCTTGTCGATCCGCTTCGGCGGGCGGTTGGTCGGGATCACGACCGTCTCGAGGCCGTAGATCTCGTTGAATTCGTACGCTTCGGTGTCCGCGGTGCCGGTCATGCCGGCCAGCTTCGCGTACATCCGGAAGTAGTTCTGGAACGTGATCGACGCGAGCGTCTGGTTCTCGCTCTGGATCTTCACGTGCTCCTTCGCCTCGACCGCCTGGTGCAGGCCGTCGGACCAGCGGCGGCCGGCCATCAGGCGGCCCGTGAATTCGTCGACGATGACCACTTCGCCGTTCTGCACGACGTAGTGCTGATCCTTGTGGAACAGCGTGTGGGCGCGCAGCGCGGCGTACACGTGGTGCATCAGCGTGATGTTCTGCGGCGCGTACAGGCTCTCGCCCTCGCCGATCAGGCCCCATTCGGCGAGCAGGCGCTCGGCCTTCTCGTGGCCCGATTCCGTCAGGAATACCTGGCGCGCCTTCTCGTCGAGCGTGTAGTCGCCCGGCTTCTCGACGCCTGTGCCGTCGGCCTTCTCTTCGCCGATCTGGCGCTCGAGCAGCGGCGGCAGTGCGTTCATCCGCACGTACAGCTCGGTGTGATCCTCGGCCTGGCCCGAAATGATCAGCGGCGTCCGCGCTTCGTCGATCAGGATCGAGTCCACTTCGTCGACGACTGCAAAATTCAGTGCCCGCTGCACGCGCGCGTCGGTCTCGTAGACCATGTTGTCGCGCAGGTAGTCGAAGCCGAATTCGTTGTTCGTGCCGTACGTGATGTCCGCCGCGTACGCCTGCTGCTTCTGGTCGTGCTCCATGCCGGACAGGTTGATGCCGACCGACAGACCGAGGAAGTTGTAGAGGCGCGCCATCCATTCGGCGTCGCGCTGCGCGAGGTAATCGTTGACGGTCACGACGTGCACGCCGCGGCCGGCCAGCGCGTTCAGGTACACGGGCAGCGTCGCGACGAGCGTCTTGCCCTCGCCGGTGCGCATTTCCGCGATCTTGCCGTAGTGGAGCACCATGCCGCCGATCATCTGCACGTCGAAGTGCCGCATCTTCAGCACGCGGCGGCTCGCCTCGCGACAGACCGCGAAGGCCTCGGGCAACAGCTTGTCGAGCGACTCGCCGGCCGCGACCCGCTGGCGGAATTCGTCCGTCTTGCCGCGCAACTGGTCGTCCGTCAGCTGCTCGATCTGCGTTTCGAGCGCATTGATCGTCGCGACGGTCTTTTGGTATTGCTTGACGAGCCGCTGGTTGCGGCTGCCAAAAATTTTCTGGAGAAAACCGGTTGTCATCGGATCGGATCCTGCGTCGCAGCACCGGCGCCCGGCGCGTGGTACGCGCCCCGGCGCCCGAGCCTCGGCGGCTTAGCGAATTAGTGGACTCAAACGACGAATTTTAGCACGCGGGGCCGCATGCGCCTGCGTCCCGGCCGGACGGCCATTGCGCGCCGGGGCCGGGTGGGCGTGGGCGAAAGCCGCCCGTGCGCGGGCCGGCGCGGGTACAATCGGCTGCAACGTCCGCGCGCGTGCGCGCTCGAAGAAAGCCTCGATGAACCGATTTTCCAAGCGTTTCGGCCCGCTCGCCGCCTATCGCCCGCAACCCGTGTCCGAAGTGCTCGGTCGTACCGACGCATTCGCGGCGCTGCGCGCCGGCGTCGAGCAGATCGCGTCGCTGCAGCGCGACCTCGGCGCGTGCCTGCCCGACTATCTGGCGAATCACGTCGAACCGGGCTTCATCAAGGACGGCACCCTGACCCTCTTTGCCGCGCACAATGCGCTGGCCGCCCGGCTGCGACAAGTCGAAGTGCGACTGCTCGGCGATCTCCAGAAGCGCGGCTGGCCCGTGACGACGCTGCGCGTGCGCGTGCGGCCGAAGGACGCGCCGGAGCCGCCGCACGTGAAGCAGGCGCGGATGACGTCAACCGGCGCCGCCGCGCTGCGCGACCTCGCCGACCACCTCGAACCGTCGCCGCTGCAGGCTGCGCTCGCACGGATGGCGGCGCGGCACGGCGCGAAACCGCGCTGACTGCCCCGGCCGCCAGCGGCGGCCAGCCAACAAAAAAGCGACCCGAGGGTCGCTTTTTTATCGCTTGCGGTAACGAATGCCGGTCACGCGAAGGCCGTCTGCGCGTCGAACGCGAACCCCTTCGGCGCAGCCTGCGGATCGTCGAACGTCACGATCTCGTACGCGTCTTCGTGTGCGAGCAGTTCGCGCAGCAGCGCATTGTTCAGCCCGTGGCCCGACTTGTACGCGGTGTACGATGCCAGCAGCGGATGGCCGACCACGTAGAGGTCGCCGATCGCATCGAGCATCTTGTGCTTCACGAACTCGTCGTCGTAGCGCAGCCCGTCGTTGTTCAGGATCCGGTACTCGTCGAGCACGATCGCGTTGTCCATGCTGCCGCCGCGGGCGAGACCCAGCTCGCGCATCATTTCGACTTCATGGGCAAAACCGAACGTGCGCGCGCGCGCGATCTCGCGCACGTACGACGTATTCGCGAAATCGACCTCCAATTCCTGGCCGGTCTTGTCGACGGCCGGGTGACGGAAGTCGATCGTGAACTTCAGCTTGAAGCCGAAATACGGATCGAGACGCGCGAACTTGTCGCCATCGCGGATTTCGACCGGCTTCTTCACCTGGATGAAGCGCTTCGGCGCGTTCTGCTCTTCGATGCCGGCGGATTGAATCAGGAACACGAAGGACGCGGCGCTGCCGTCCATGATCGGGATTTCCTCGGCCGTCACGTCGACATAGAGGTTGTCGATGCCGAGGCCGGCGCACGCCGACATCAGGTGCTCGACCGTCGACACGCGCGCGCCATCCTTCTGCAGCACCGACGCGAGCCGCGTGTCGCCGATCGACATCGCGGAGGCCGGGATATCGACGGGCGTGGGCAGGTCGACGCGCGTGAACACGATACCCGTGCCCGGCGCAGCCGGACGGAGCGTCAGTTCGACCTTGCGGCCCGAGTGGAGACCGATACCCACGGTCTTCACGATGGATTTGATGGTGCGCTGCTTCAACATGGTCTTCTTCGTCTTGATTGAAGATATCAATCAGGAGTTATATTCGATAGGCGAGATTATAGCGTAATTCCCAATTCAACGCTGTTTGAAACTGCGTATCAATCTGTTTCGTCTGTTTACCCGCGCCGATACGGGACGGGCCAATGCCCGGAACGGAGGCGTTTCCGGTCATCGGCCCGTGTTACAACTGCCCTGCGGCCGGTGAGCAGCGTTGCCGGAAGGCAACGGCGCACCGCACGATCAGGACGTCAACGTCGCGAGAACACTCGCCGCATCGCTCACTTCGAACTTGCCCGGCGCCTCGACGGCCAGCGTCTTGACCACACCGCCGTCAATCACCATCGCGTAGCGCAGGGAACGAATTCCCATGCCACGCGCGGACAAATCCTGCGTCAGCCCCAGCGCATGAGTGAAAGCCGCGCTGCCGTCCGCCATCATGCGCACCTTGCCCGCGGTGTGCAGATCACGTCCCCATGCGCCCATCACGAATGCGTCGTTGACGGACACGCACCAGATCTCGTCGATCCCCGCCGCGCGCAGTTGCTCGGCGTGTTCGACGT
Organism: Burkholderia sp. CpTa8-5; assembly: GCF_017815045.1. Classification (NCBI taxonomy): domain Bacteria; kingdom Pseudomonadati; phylum Pseudomonadota; class Betaproteobacteria; order Burkholderiales; family Burkholderiaceae; genus Burkholderia; species Burkholderia sp. CpTa8-5. Next base: position 25,060 of record NZ_JAGIQD010000007.1, on the reverse strand, counting down.
AGCCCGGCACATGCTGCGCCGAGCAGGTCGGCGTGAACGCGCCCGGCAATCCGAAGATCACCACCCGCTTTCCCGCAACCTGGTCGCGCACGCTGTAGGCGTTCGGCCCCAGCGTGCACCCTTCGCGCGCATCGTCGATGAACTCGAACAATTGCGCGTCGGGCAGCGCGTCGCCCACTTGAATCATGGCTGGTCCCTCATAGCGATACGGTTTTTCAGCGTGTCGCGGACAGCACGGCCCATCCCGCTCCGCTCACGCGAAGAGGGCACGTTTCCCGGCCCGGCGTCGCATCCGACGCGGCCTGTCGTGGTCCGTGGCATCCGTCACGCCGGCGTTACCGCGGCAACTTCGCCGCGGCTTCGCCTGTGTGCGTCGTCAGTCAGCCTGCTTGCGCAGGAAAGCCGGGATGTCGTACGTGTCCACCCCCTTCTCCTGCAGCGCCTGCACGTGCGATGCCGCGGTTTCGCGCGAGTTGCGCCACACCGCCGGCGTATCGAGCGCGCCGTAGTCGGCCGTGCTGACGTGTTGCGCCGGCGCATAGCCGTGCGACACCGCGCTGACCGGCTGGTTGTCCGTACCCGTGCGCAGCAGCGTCATCGGTGCCGACTGCTGCTTCTTCGCCGCACGGCCCAGCCCCGTCGCCACGACCGTCACGCGCAGTGCATCGCCCATCGCGTCGTCGTACACCGCACCGAAGATCACCGTCGCATCTTCCGCCGCGTAGCTCTTGATCGTGTTCATCACTTCGCGCGTTTCCGACAGGCGCAGCGAACGGCTCGACGTGATGTTGACCAGCACGCCGCGCGCGCCCGACAGATCGACGCCTTCGAGCAGCGGGCTCGCCACGGCCTGTTCCGCCGCGAGGCGTGCGCGATCGACGCCGGCAACCGTCGCCGTGCCCATCATCGCCTTGCCCTGCTCGCCCATCACCGTCTTCACGTCTTCGAAGTCGACGTTCACGAGGCCGTCGACGTTGATGATTTCCGCGATACCCGCCACCGCGTTGTTCAACACGTCGTCCGCGCACTGGAAGCACTTGTCCATCTCGGCGTCATCGCCCATCACGTCGAACAGCTTGTCGTTCAGGACGACGATCAGCGAGTCGACGTGATCCTCCAGTTGCTGCGAGCCTGCTTCGGCGACGCGCATGCGCTTGCCGCCCTCGAACTCGAACGGCTTGCTGACGACACCGACCGTCAGAATGCCCATCTCCTTCGCGATCTGCGCGACCACCGGTGCCGCGCCCGTGCCCGTGCCACCACCCATGCCGGCCGTGATGAACACCATGTGCGCGCCGCGCAGTGCGTCGGCGATGCGCTCGCGCGCTTCTTCCGCTGCCGCACGACCCATTTCCGGCTTCGCACCGGCGCCCAGACCCGTGTTGCCGAGCTGGATCACCGACGATGCGCGCGAACGCGACAGCGCCTGCGCGTCCGTGTTCATCACGATGAAGTCGACGCCCTGCACGCCGCGGTTGATCATGTGCTGGACGGCATTGCCGCCAGCGCCGCCAACGCCGACCACCTTGATGATGGTGCCGTTGGTCTCGGTTTCCAGCATTTCGAATTCCATTGTTGCCTCCGTCAAGAGAATGACTGCTACTCGGCCGTTATTCGGCAGGAGATCGGGCAACCCCCTGTCGCGCGCCAGCCGCCGGCACCAGCGCGAATTTCGATTCGGTATTTCAGAAGTTGCTCAGGAACCATTCCTTCATCCGCGAGAACACCTGCCCCGCGTTGCCGGACTGCACGGCGACCTTGCGGCCGCGCATGCGCTGCGCACTGCCTTCGACGAGCAGCCCCATCGCCGTCGAGTAGCGCGGATTGCGCACGACGTCGGACAGGCCGCCTGCATATTCAGGCGCACCGATGCGCACCGGCTTCAGGAAAATGTCTTCGCCGAGCTCGACCATGCCCGGCATCATCGACGCGCCGCCGGTAATGACCACGCCGGAGCTCAGGAGTTCTTCGTAACCCGATTCGCGCACGACCTGCTGCACGAGCGAGAACAGTTCCTCGACGCGCGGCTCGATCACGGCCGCGAGCGCCTGGCGCGACAGCGTGCGCGGGCCGCGTTCGCCGAGGCCCGGCACTTCCACCATTTCGTCCGGATCGGCAAGCGCCTGCTTCGCGATCCCGTAGCCGACCTTGATGTCTTCCGCATCCGGCGTCGGCGTGCGCAGCGCCATCGCGATGTCGCTCGTGATCTGGTCGCCAGCGATCGGAATCACCGCCGTGTGGCGGATCGCGCCTTCGGCGAAGATCGCGATGTCGGTCGTGCCGCCGCCGATGTCGACCAGCACCACGCCGAGATCCTTCTCGTCTTCGGTCAGCACCGCCAGCGACGACGCGAGCGGCTGCAGGATCAGGTCGTTCACTTCCAGCCCGCAGCGGCGCACGCACTTGACGATGTTCTGCGCGGCGCTCACCGCGCCCGTCACGATGTGCACCTTCACTTCCAGCCGGATGCCGCTCATCCCGATCGGCTCGCGCACGTCTTCCTGGCCGTCGATGATGAATTCCTGCGTGAGGATGTGCAGCACCTGCTGGTCGGTCGGGATGTTGATCGCCTTCGCGGTCTCGATCACGCGCGCGACGTCCGTCTGCGTGACTTCCTTGTCCTTGATCGCGACCATCCCGCTCGAGTTGAAGCTGCGGATGTGACTGCCCGCGATCCCGGTGAACACGTTGGTGATCTTGCAGTCGGCCATCAGCTCGGCTTCCTCGAGCGCGCGCTGGATCGACTGCACGGTGGCCTCGATGTTGACCACCACACCTTTCTTCAGACCCTTCGACTCGCTCTGGCCGAGACCGATCACCTCGTAGTGACCCTCGCCCTTCAGCTCGGCGACGATGGCCACCACCTTCGACGTGCCGATGTCGAGGGAAACCAGCAGATCCTTGTAGTCTTTGCTCATAAAGTGCTCTTGCGTGTGATCTCTCGTTACTTCTTGCGCTTGTCGGTATCGGTCAGGAACCGCATGCCTGCCGCGCGAATCGCGAATCCGTTCGGATAGCGCAGGTCCGCGTACTCGATGTCGTTGCCCCAACGCTCCGTGACGGCCGGCCACGCGGCGACCAGACGCTGGCTCCGGTCATGCAGCGTGTCGCTGTTGCGTTCCTTGCCCAGCTCGACCTGCATGCCGTTCGACAGCTTCACCGTCCACGCGTACCGCGCCGACAGCGTCACTTCTTCCGGCGCCGCCTTCAGCGGCGCGAACCATTTCCCGAAGTCGCGATACCGCGTGACGACTTCCTTCGCACTGCCTTCCGGGCCGTCGAACGCCGGCAGTTCCTGCTCCAGCTCGCCCTGGTTCGCGGTGAACAGCTCGCCGTCGACGCTCACCAGTTGATCGCTGCCCCAGGTCCCGAGCGGTTTGTACTCCTCGAGCGTGACAGCCAGCGCATTCGGCCACACCCGGCGCACGCTCGCGTGACGCACCCACGGCATCTGCTCGAACGCCGCGCGCGCCGTATCGAGATCGACCGTGAAGAAATTGCCCTTCAGCCGGCCGACCACGCCCGCGCGCACCGTGGGCGAATTGATGTGCTCGGTGTCGCCGTCGATCCGGATCTCCCGCAGCGCGAACGTCGGGCGCTGGATCAGCCAGTAGCAGCCGGCCGCCGCCAACACGAGCAGCAGCAGCGCGTACAGCGCGCTGGCGGCAAGGTTGAGTTGGCGAACGTTGTTCCACATACGTCGTTCCGTTCCTGCGTCAGTCGTTGAGCGTGAGCGACAGCACCTTCACGACCAGCTCCGAATAGCCGATGCCGACCGCGCGCGCGGCCTTCGGCGGCAGCGAGTGGTCGGTCATCCCGGGGGCCGTGTTCACTTCCAGGAAATACGCATTGCCGGCCGCGTCGACCATGAAATCCGCGCGCCCCCAGTCGGTGCAGCCGAGCACGTCGAACGCGCGACGCGCGATGCGCTTCAGTTCCGCTTCCTGTTCCGCCGGCAGGCCGCACGGGATCAGGTACTGCGTATCGTCGGCGACGTACTTCGCGTGATAGTCGTAGAACTCGCCGGCCGGCACGATCTTGATCAGCGGCAGGTCGAGATCGCCGGCGATGCACGCGGTGTATTCGCCGCCGCCTTCGATGCTCTTCTCGACGATCACGATCTTGTCGTGCGTCGCGGCTTCCGACAGTGCGGCGGGCAACGCGTCGGCCGTCTTCACCTTCAACACCGCAACGCTCGAACCTTCACTCGCCGGCTTCACGAACAGCGGCAGGCCGAGCTTCGCGACGATCTCCGTCGCGCGCGCCGCGTAGTCGTCACCGCGCATCACCGTCTCGAACGGCGGTGTCGGCACGCCCGTCTGCTGCCACACGAGCTTCGTGCGGAACTTGTCGAGGCCGAGCGCCGACCCGAGCACGCCGCTGCCCGTGTAGCGGATCCCGTAGAAATCGAGCGCGCCCTGGATCTGGCCGTTCTCGCCGTAGCCGCCGTGCAGCGCGTTGAACGCGCGCACGAAGCCTTCGTCCTTCAGCGCCGACAGCGGCCGCTCGGCCGGGTCGAACGGATGCGCGTCGACGCCTGCGTCGCGCAGGCCCTGCAGCACGAGGCGGCCCGAGGTGAGCGACACCTCGCGCTCGGCGGATTCGCCGCCGAACAACACCGCCACCTTGCCGAAACGTTTCGGATCGATCCCGCTCATGTCATCCCTTCTGTTGCGTGTTCTGCACGACCTTCGCCGGCACGCCGCCGATCGAACCCGCGCCCATCGTGATCACCACGTCGCCGTTCTGCGCGACCTTCGCCAATGCGTCCGGCACGTCGTCGACCGTCGCGACGAACACCGGGTCGACCTTCCCCGCCGTGCGCAGCGCACGCGACAGCGCGTCGCCGCTGGCCGTCGGGATCGCGGCCTCGCCGGCCGCGTAGACTTCCGTCAGCACCAGCGCATCGACCGTCGACAGCACGTTGACGAAATCGTCGAAGCAGTCGCGCGTGCGCGTGTAGCGGTGCGGCTGGAACGCCAGCACGAGGCGGCGGCCCGGGAACGCGCCGCGCGCGGCCGCGATCGTCGCTGCCATCTCGACCGGGTGATGACCGTAATCGTCGATCAGCGTGTACTGGCCGCCGTCCGCGCTCGGCACGTCGCCGTAACGCTGGAAGCGCCGGCCGACGCCGTTGAATTCCGCCAGCGCCAGCTGGATCGCGTCGTCCGACACGCCGAGATCGGTCGCGATCGCGATCGCCGCGAGCGCGTTCTGCACGTTGTGCAGGCCCGGCATGTTCAGCACGACCGCGAGCGGCGCACGCCCTTCGCGGATCACCGTGAAGTGCATCCGGCCGTCGCGCGCGTCGATGTCTTCCGCGCGCACCTGCGCGTCCGGCGACAGGCCGTAGCGCACGACCGGCTTCGAGATGAACGGGATGATCTGCCGCACGTTCGGATCGTCGACGCACACGACCGCGCTGCCGTAGAACGGCAGGCGCTGCGTGAATTCGATGAACGCCTGCTTCAGCCGCGCGAAATCGTGGCCGTAGGTGTCCATGTGGTCGGCATCGATGTTCGTGATGACTTCGATCACCGGATACAGGTTCAGGAACGACGCATCCGACTCGTCGGCCTCGGCGACGATGAAGTCGCCCGTGCCGAGCCGTGCGTTCGCGCCGGCGCTGATCAGCCGGCCGCCGATCACGAAGGTCGGGTCCAGCCCGCCCGCCGCGAGCACGCTCGCGACGAGGCTCGTCGTCGTGGTCTTGCCATGCGTGCCGGCGATCGCGATGCCCTGCTTCAGGCGCATCAGCTCGGCCAGCATCACCGCGCGCTGCACGATCGGCACGCCCTGGTGGCGCGCGGCCAGCACTTCCGGGTTGTCCGAGCGCACGGCCGTCGACACGACGACCGCGTTCGCGCCCTCGATGTTCGCCGCGTCGTGGCCGATCGCGACCCGCGCGCCCAGCGCCTCGAGGCGATCGGTCACCGCATTGCGCGACAGGTCGGAGCCGCTGACCTCGTAGCCGAGGTTGACGAGCACTTCGGCGATGCCGCTCATGCCCGCGCCGCCGATCCCGACGAAATGAATGTGTTTGACGATGTGTTTCATTGCAGTTGTTCCAGGTTCGCGCCGGCCGCCTTCGCGCACACGCGCGCGACTTCGTCGGTGGCCTCGGGCTTCGCGAGCGAGCGCGAACGTTCCGCCATCTCCGCGAGCGATGCCCGCGACTGGCTGCGCAGCCAGTCGGCGAGCAGTTCCGCCGACAGGTCGCGTTGTTGCACCAGCACGGCCGCGCCCGCATCGGCGAGGAACGCGGCGTTGGTCGTCTGGTGATCGTCGACCGCGTACGGGAACGGCACGAACAGCGCCGCCACGCCCACCGCCGCGATCTCCGACACCGTCATCGCGCCCGACCGGCAGATCACCAGATCCGCCGCCGCATACGCGGCCGCCATGTCGTCGATGAACGGCACGAGCCGCACGTCTTCGCCGGCCGCGAAACCGGCCGCTTCGTAATTCGCCTTCAATGCTTCGATGTGCTTCACGCCCGCCTGGTGCACGACGCGCGGGCGCTCGCCCGGCGCCAGCAGCGCCAGCGCGCGCGGCACGACTTCGTTCAGCGCGGCGGCCCCGAGGCTGCCGCCGACGACCAGCACGTTCAACGGGCCGCTGCGCGACGCATAGCGTGCTTGGGGCGGTTCCGTGTGCGCAAGTTCCGCGCGAATCGGGTTACCCGTCCATTCCGCGTGCGGCAGCGCGCCGGGGAACGCGACGAGCACGCGCTTCGCGAGTTTCGCGAGCACCTTGTTCGTCAGGCCGGCGATCGAGTTCTGTTCGTGCAGCACGAGCGGACGCCCCGACAGCGCGGTCATCACGCCCGCCGGGAACGTGATGTAGCCGCCCATCCCGAGCACGACGTCCGGCCGCACGCGGCGCAGCGCGCCGAGGCTCTGCCAGCATGCGCGCAGCAGGTTGACCGGCAGCGTCAGCTTGGTCTTCAGGCCCTTGCCGCGCAGCCCGCCGAACCGCACGTACTCCATCGGAATGCCGTGCTTCGGCACGAGCGTCGCTTCCATCCCGGCCGGATTGCCGAGCCATACGACGCGCCAGCCCGCCGCCTCCATCCGGTGCGCGACCGCGAGCCCCGGGAACACGTGCCCCCCGGTGCCGCCTGCCATCACCATCAGCGTGCGTTGCGACGCGGTCATACCTTCCCTCCGCGCATCAGCACCCGGTTCTCGTAGTCCACGCGCAGCAGCACCGCGAGCGCGACGCAGTTCAGCAAAATGCCCGAACCGCCGTAGCTCACGAGCGGCAGCGTCAGCCCCTTGGTCGGCAGCAGCCCGAGGTTCACGCCCATGTTGATGAACGTCTGCGCGCCGAACCAGATGCCGATGCCCTTCGCCATCAGGCCCGCGAACGTGCGATCGAGCGCGAGCGCCTGGCGGCCGATTTCGAACGCACGGCGCACGATCCAGTAGAACAGCAGGATCACGACCAGCACGCCGACGAAGCCGAGTTCCTCGCCGATCACCGCGAGGATGAAGTCGGTATGCGCTTCCGGCAGGTAATTCAGCTTCTCGACGCTGCCGCCGAGGCCGACGCCGAACCACTCGCCGCGGCCGAACGCGATCAGCGAGTGCGTGAGCTGATAGGCCTTGCCTTGCGCGTAGCGCTCGTCCCACGGATCGAGATACGCGAAGATCCGCTCGCGACGCCACGGCGACAGCCACACAAGCATCGTGAACGTGCCGACCGCCGTCGCGACGAGGCCGCCGAACAGCTTGCCGTTCACGCCGCCGAGAAACAGCACGCCCATCGCGATCGCGGCGACCACCATGAACGCGCCCATGTCCGGCTCGAGCAGCAGCAGCGCGCCGACGAGGCCGACCGCGAACGCCATCGGCAGGAAGCCCTTCGCGAAGCTCTGCATGTATTCCTGCTTGCGCACCGTGTAGTTCGCCGCGTAGATCGTCACCGCGAGCTTCATGATTTCCGACGGCTGCATGTTCGTGATGCCGAGCGGAATCCAGCGGCGCGCACCGTTCACGCCCTTGCCGACGTGCGGGATCAGCACGATCACGAGGCCGACCAGCGCGATCAGGAACAGATGCGGCGCGTATTTATCCCAGGTCGACACCGGCACGCGGAACGCAACCACCGCCGCGATGAACGCGACGGTAAGCGACACGCAGTGGCGCATCAGGAACGCGTAATCGTGATACGACGCGTATTTCGGCGAATCGGGCATCGCGATCGACGCCGAATACACCATCACGACGCCGAGCCCGAGCAGCGCGATCGCGACCCACAGCAGCGAATAGTCGAAATCGAGCATCCGCGAACGGCTCGGACGCACGCCGTTGACGACGCTCGCGAGGCCGCCCGTCGCGGCGCGCGTGGCCGATGCGACGCGGCCGCCCGCGGCATTGCCGCCGGTGTCGCGCCGGTCGTTGAAACGGGAGACGAGGCGATCGGACCAGCTCATGACGTCGCTCCTTTGTCGATGGCGACTTCATCCACCGCCGCGCGGAACACTTCCGCGCGATGGGCGTAGTTCCTGAACATGTCGAGGCTCGCGCACGCGGGCGACAGCAGCACCGCATCGCCCGGCTCGGCCAGCTCGGCCGCCGCGTGCACCGCGCCTTCGAGCGTCGCATGGTCGGAAAGCGGTACGCCCGTTTCGGCGAGCGTGTCGCGGATCGCCGGCGCGTCGCGGCCGATCAGCATCACCGCGCGGCACCAGCGCGCGACCGGCACGACCAGCGGCGCGAAATCCTGCCCCTTGCCGTCGCCGCCCGCGATCAGCACGATCTTCTGCGCGAGTCCGTCGAGCGCGGCCACCGTCGCGCCGACGTTCGTGCCCTTGCTGTCGTCGACGTAGTCGACGTCGTCGATCGTCGCGATCACCTCGACGCGATGCGCTTCGCCGCGGTATTCGCGCAGTGCGTGCAGCAGCGGCGCGGCGGGCAGGTCGATCGCCCGCGCGAGCGCGAACGCGGCCAGCGCGTTCGCCGCGTTGTGCAGCCCGCGGATGCGCAGCGCGTCGGCCGGCATCAGGCGCTTCTGTGCGATGTCGGGCGTATGCGCGTCGCGCTTGCGCCGGCGGGTCGTCGTCGCTTCATCCGGCGCGTCGCGATCGACGGCTTCCACGAGCCACGCGATGCCGTTGTCGCGCGACAGCCCGTAGTCGCCGTCCTGCGTCGGTTCGTTCAGGCCGAACGTGACCGTGCGCGGTGCGTCGGCCGCGCCGGCTGCCGGCGCGAACTTCATCACGGCCGCGTCGTCGCGGTTCAGTACGCGCGTCGTCGTCGCGCCGAAGATCCGGCCCTTTGCCTGCGCGTACGCGTCGAAGCCGCCGTGCCAGTCGAGGTGGTCCTGCGTGATGTTGAGGATCGCGGCCGCATCGGGCGCGAACGTGCGCGCGGTCTCGAGCTGGAAGCTCGACAGTTCGAGCACCCAGACGTCGGGCAGCGCGGTTTCGTCGATCGCGCTCGCGAGCCGATCGAGCATCGCCGGGCTGATGTTGCCCGCGACCGCGACCTGCTTGCCCGAGCGGTGGCACAGCAAGCCCGTGAGGCTCGTGGTCGTGGTCTTGCCGTTGGTACCGGTGATCGCGAGCACCTTCGGCTGGTAGCCGCTCGTGCCGAGCGCGCGCAGCGCCTGCGCGAAGAATTCCAGCTCGCCCCAGACCGCGACACCGCGCTCGTTCGCGGCCGCGACCAGCGCCGCGAGTGCGGGTTCGAGCGGCGACAGCCCGGGGCTCAGCCCGACGATCTCGACGCCGCCGTCGAGCAGCGCGGGCGTGAACGCCCCGCCAACGAACTCCGCATCGATGCCTTCGGCCTGCAGCGCGGCAAGGTTCGGCGGCGCCTCGCGGGTATCGGCAATACGCAGCCGGCACCCGTGCCTCGCGCACCATCGCGCGATCGCGAGACCCGATTCCCCGAGCCCCAGTACGAGCACCATCGGCCGTTGCCGATCTCCAAACATCTCGCCAGACATCCTTGTTACCTTTCCTTTACCGCAGCTTGAGGGTGGTCAGACCGAACAGGCACAACATCAGGGTGATGATCCAGAAACGCACGACCACCTGCGTTTCCTTCCAGCCGGACAATTCGAAATGGTGATGCAGCGGCGCCATCTTCAGCAGGCGCCGCCCTTCGCCGTAACGCTTCTTCGTGTACTTGAACCACGACACCTGCAGCATCACCGACAGCGTTTCCGCGACGAAGATGCCGCCCATGATGAACAGCACGATTTCCTGGCGCACGATCACCGCGACCGTGCCGAGCGCGCCGCCCAGCGCCAGCGCGCCGACGTCGCCCATGAATACCTGCGCGGGGTGCGTGTTGTACCAGAGGAACGCGAGCCCGGCCCCGCCCATCGCGGAACAGAAGATCAGCAGTTCGCCCGCGCCCGGGATGTGCGGGAACAGCAAATATTTTGAATAGACCGCGCTACCCATCACGTACGCGAACACGCCGAGCGACGCGCCGACCAGCACGACCGGCATGATCACGAGGCCGTCGAGGCCGTCGGTCAGGTTCACCGCGTTGCTCGCGCCGACGATCACGAAGTAGGTCAGCACGATGAAGCCCCACACGCCGAGCGGGTAGCTGATCGACTTCAGGAACGGCAGCATCAGGTCGGCACGCGCCGGCAGCCCCATCGACAGGCCGCTCCTCACCCATGCCATGAACAGGTCGAACACGCGTACGTTGTTCGCCTCGGACACGCTGAACGCGAGATAGACGGCCGCGAACAGCCCGATCACCGACTGCCAGAAATACTTCTCGCGCGACGACATCCCGCGCGGATCCTTGTGGACGACCTTGCGGTAATCGTCGACCCAGCCAATTACGCCGAAGCCGAACGTGACGAGCATCACGATCCAGATGAACCGGTTCGTCAGGTCACCCCACAGCAGCGTCGCGACCGCGATGCCGATCAGGATCAGCACGCCGCCCATCGTCGGCGTGCCGGACTTGACGAGGTGGGTCTGCGGGCCGTCCTTGCGCACGGCCTGCCCGACCTTCATTTGCGTCAGCTTGCGAATCACCCACGGTCCGCACACGAGCCCGATCCCCAGCGCGGTGATGGTGGCCATCACCGCCCGGAACGTGAGGTACGTGAACAAGCGCAAAAAGCTTGCGTCTCCTTGCAGCCATTGCGCCAGCGCCAGCAGCATGCTTCCTTCCTTCTACTCAGTGTGCGGCGGGCACGGTGCCCGTCGCGGGTTGGTTCGTCAGCGCGTCGACCACGCGCTCCATCTTCATGTACCGCGAGCCCTTCACGAGCACCGTCGCCTGCGCGCCGTAACCGGCCGCGAGCAGCGCCGACACGAGCGCGCCGACGTCGCCGAAATGGCGTGCCGTGTCGCCGTAGGCGGTGCACGCGTCGCGCGATGCGTCGCCGAGCGCGAACAGCGCGTCGATCCCGCGTTCGCGCGCGTACGCGCCGACCTCGCGGTGGAATGCCGGCCCTTCGTCGCCGACTTCGCCCATGTCGCCGATCACCAGCACGCGCGGCGCCGGATGCGCGGCGAGCACGTCGATCGCGGCACGCATCGAATCGGGGTTCGCGTTGTACGTATCGTCGACGACCGTCGCGCCCGCGAGGCTGCCGACGCTCGCCTGCTTCACCTGCAGCCGGCCCTTGACCGGTTCGAACGCTTCGAGCCCCTGCCGGATCGCCGACAGCGCGACGCCGGCGCCGAGCGCCGCGGCCGTCGCGGCCAGCGCGTTGCGCGCGTTGTGCTCGCCGAGCGCACGCAGCCGGACCGTGACGGCGCCCGCCGGCGTGTCGATCGCGAGCTCGCCGCCGTGCACGCGGCCGACCACCTGCGCGTCGTTCTGCCGTTCGACGTCGTGCAGCGCGAAATCGAGGATCCGGTTGCCGGTCGCCGCAACGCGCCAGATGCCCGCGTACGCGTCGTCGGCGGGGAACACCGCGACGCCGTCCGGCGGCAGCGCGTGGATCACGGCCGCGTGTTCGAGCGCGACGGCTTCGACCGTCGCCATGAATTCCTGGTGCTCGCGCTGCGCGTTGTTGACGAGCGCGACCGTCGGCGCGGTCAGACGCGCGAGGACGTCGGTTTCGCCCGGGTGGTTCATGCCGATCTCGATCACCGCGAGACGATGCACGGCCGACAAGCGCAGCAGCGTCAGCGGCAGGCCGACGTCGTTGTTCAGGTTGCCGGCCGTCGCGAGCCGCGCGTCGGCGCCGACCGCCGCCGCGAAGATCGACGCGATCATTTCCTTGACGGTCGTCTTGCCGTTGCTGCCCGTCACCGCGACCAGCGGCAGCGGGAATCGCATCCGCCAGCCGTGCGCGAGCGCACCGAGCGCGGCACGCGTTTCGCCGCCTTCGATCATCGGCATCGCGACGCCTGCGGGCGCGTGCGCGACGAGCGCGGCGGTCGCCCCGCGCGCGGCGACGTCGCCGAGGAAATCGTGCGCGTCGAAGCGCTCGCCCTTCAGCGCGACGAACAGGTCGCCCGGGCCGACCGTACGGCTATCGGTCGACACGCGGTCGAACGTGACGCCCGCGTCGCCGTGGACGGTGGCGCCGGGAATCAGGCGGCCGGCTTCGCCGAGACTGAGCATCGTCATTCGGCGCCTCCCTTGCCGTGCGTCGCGCGCGCGGCGAGCGCGAGCCTTGCATGATCCTGATCGGAGAACGTGCGCTTCTTGCCCATGATTTCCTGCGTGGCCTCGTGGCCCTTGCCGGCCAGCACGACGACGTCCTCGCGAGCGGCGCCGCGCACGGCCTGCAGGATCGCGCTCGCGCGATCCTCGATCCGGCGTGCGCGATCGGGCGCGGTCATGCCCGCGACGACCTGGTCGATGATGCGCTGCGGATCCTCGCTGCGCGGGTTGTCGCTCGTGACGACGGTTTCATCGGCGAGCCGCTCCGCGATCGCGCCCATCAGCGGACGCTTCGTCGCATCGCGATCGCCGCCGCAGCCGAACATGCAGACGAGCCGGCCGCCGCGCGCCGCGGCGATCGGGCGCAGCGCGTCGAGCGTCTTTTCGAGCGCGTCCGGCGTATGCGCGTAGTCGATCACGACGAGCGGCTCGTCGTTCTGCAGCCGGCCGCCGAGCCGCTGCATCCGGCCGTTGACCGACTCGAGCCGCTCGATTTCGCCGAGGGCCGCGTCGAACGGCACGTCGGCCGCGAGCAGCGAGCCGAGTACCGCGAGCAGGTTGCTGACGTTGAACGTGCCGAGCGTGCCGACCTCGACGTCCGCGTCGCCCCACGACGAACGCAAGCGGAAAGCGGTGCCGGTCGCGGTCGCGCGCACGTCGAGCGCGATCAGTTCGCGATCGGCGTCGGGCGCCGGCACGTCCCCGATCCCATACGCGATCGTGCGCACACGGCCGGCCAGCTTCTCGAGCAGGCGACGGCCCGCTGCGTCGTCGCGGTTGATCACCGCCGCGCGCAAACCGCGCCACGCGAACAGCTTCGCCTTCGCCGCCTCGTACGCATCCAACGTGCCGTGATAGTCGAGGTGATCCTGCGTGAGGTTCGTCAACACCGCGATGTCGAACGCCGTCCCGTTCACGCGCCCCTGGTGCAGCGCGTGCGACGACACCTCCATCGCGACGGCCTGCGCGCCCGCGCCGCGCAACTGCGCAAGGCTGCGCTGAAGTTGCGGCGCGTCGGGCGTCGTGAAGCCGGTCGGCACGAGCTGGCCGGGCATCCCGCTGCCGAGCGTGCCGATCACCGCGCACGGCTGGTGCAACGCCGTCAGCGCGGTGGCGATCCATTGCGTGCACGACGTCTTGCCGTTCGTGCCGGTGACGCCGATCGCGAGCAGGCTGTCGCTCGGATCGCCGTACCAGCCGCTGGCGATCTCGCCGGCGAGCTGGTCGAGCGCCGGCACCGCGAGCGCGACGGGTACGGCCGGCGCGGCCGGTGCCGCGCTCAGCCCTTCCGGCTGATACAGCACGGCGGCCGCACCGCGTGCGACGGCGTCGGCCATGAACGCGCGGTTATCTGCCCCGTCGACCGCATACGCGACGAACACGTCGCCAGCCTTCAGGCTGCGCGTGTCCGCATGCAGTTGCGCCGCGGGGGTCACATGCTGACGCAACCACGCGAGCGCGGCTGCGATCTGCTGATGCGCCGGATGGGAACTGCGGGCGGCGCTCATCGAACCACTCCTGGTGAATTACGTGTCGTGCTGGATACGATCATATGCTTCGCACCGCTGCCCGCGGCCAGCTTTTGCGGGCCCTTTGCGGTAGCAGATTCCGGCGAATCGTCGGACACGACGAGCTGCTTGATCGGCATGTTCGGCGGGACGTTCAGCGCACGCATCGTGTCGCCGGCGATCGCCGAGAATACGGGGCCCGACACCTGGCCGCCGAAGTGGCTGCCGGCAGTCGGCTCGTCGACCGACACCGCGATCACGACGCGCGGATTCGGCATCGGCGCCATCCCGACGAACGACGCGCGGTATTTGCGCGTGTAGCCGTGACCTTCATGTTTGTATGCGGTACCGCTCTTGCCGCCGACGCGGTAGCCCGGCACGGCCGCATCCGGCGACGTGCCGCCCGGCGCGACCACCGTCTCGAGCATCGCGCGCACTTCGCGCGCGGTGGTCGGATTGAACACCTGCGTGCCCGCGATCGGCTGATTGGGGTCGGTCTTGAAAATGGTCACGGGCATCAGCTCGCCGTCGTGCGCGATCGCCGTGTACGCGCGGGCGAGCTGGAACAGCGACACCGACAGGCCATAGCCGTACGACATCGTCGCCTGCTCGATGCGGCGCCAGCTCTTCCACGGACGCAGTCGGCCGGCCACCGCGCCCGGGAACCCGACCTTCGGCGCCTGGCCGAGGCCGATGCTCGTATACATATTCCACATTTCCTCGGGCCGCATCGTCATCGCGATCTTCGTCGCGCCGATGTTGCTCGACTTCTGGATCACGCCGCCGACCGTCAGCGTGCCGAAACCCGCGTCGTCGGTGATCGGCGCGCCGTCGAGCACGAAGTGCCCGTTGCCCGTCTCGACGAGCGTGTTCGGCGTCACGCGATGCAGATCGAGCGCGAGCGACACGGTGAACGGCTTCATGATCGAGCCCGGCTCGAACACGTCGGTCATGATCCGATTGCGCAACTGCTCGCCCGTCATGCGCGAACGGTCGTTCGGGTTGTACGTCGGGTAGTTGACGAGCGCGAGCACTTCGCCGGTCCGCACGTCGACGACCATCGCCGCGCCGGCCTTCGCCTTGAACTTCTCGACGGCGGCCTTCAGGTTCGCGTACGCGATGTACTGGATCTTGCTGTCGATCGACAGGTCGACGTCGGTGCCGTTGTGCGGCGGGATCTGCTCGGCGACATCCTCGATGATGTGTCCCATCCGGTCCTTGATCACGCGACGCATGCCGGACGTGCCGGACAACATCTTCTGGTCGCCCAGTTCGACGCCTTCCTGCCCTTCGTCCTCGACGTTCGTGAAACCGATCAGGTGAGCGGTGATCTCGCCTTCCGGATAGAAGCGCTTGTATTCGTTGCGCTGATAGATGCCGGGAATGTCGAGCGCGGCGACCTTGTCCGCGACGTCGATCGGCACCTGGCGCTTCACGTAGACGAAGCCCTTGTCTTGCGACAGCTTCACGCGCAGTTCCTTCGACGTCATGCCGAGGAGCTTGCCGAGCTGGTTGACCTTGTCGGTATCGAGATCGTCGGGCACCGCGTCCGGAATCGCCCAGATCGCGCGCACCGGCAAGCTCGTCGCGAGCACGAGCCCGTTACGGTCGAGAATCTTGCCGCGCGTGGCCGGCAGCTCGAGCGTGCGCTGGTAGCGGCTTTCGCCCTGCTTCTGATAGAACGCGTTGCCGGGCCCCTGGATCCAGAACGCCCGGGCGGTCAGCGCGACGAACGCCATGAACAGCAGGAACACGACGAGCTTCGAGCGCCACATCGGCAAATGCACGCCCAGCACGGGGCTCGACGAGAACTTCACGTTCTGGCGCTTCGGGGACGGCTTCATCGCGCGCCCCCGTTGCCCTTGCCGGCCGTGTCGGCCGATGCCGCCATCGGCGCGTCGATCGCCTTCGCCGCACCCGCCGGCAGCGTCAGGTATTGCGTGCGACCGGTCGAAATCGGCTGCATTTTCAGCGAATCGTTCGCGAGCTGCTCGATGCGCGACGTCTTCGACAGCGCGCTCTGCTGATATTGAAGCTGCGCGTAGTCCTGCTGGAGCTGACGCTCCTGCGACTGCGCGCGCTGCAGCTGGATGAAGATCTGGCGTTGCTGGTTCGTCGAGTTGACGACCGACAGCGCGCAACCCATCACGATGATCAGCAGGAAGATATTGAGACGGCTCATGGCGTGACGCGCTCCGCAATGCGCATCACGGCCGAGCGGGCGCGCGGATTCGCGGCGACTTCCGCTTCGCTCGGGAACTGGCGGCTGATGATCTTGAGCGGCGGGCTCGGCAGGTCGACGGCGCGGATCGGCAGGCGACGATCAATCGCAGGCGCACTCGCGTGCGCCTGCATGAATCGCTTGACGATCCGGTCCTCGAGTGAATGAAAGCTGATGACCACCAGCCGCCCCCCTTGCTCCAACAACGACAGTGCCGCGTCTAGTACGACTTGCAGGTCCGCAAGCTCTTGATTGACGTGAATCCGTATAGCCTGAAAGGTGCGGGTTGCCGGATCCTTGCCCTTCTCACGGGTTTTGACGACGTGACCCACGATTTGGGCAAGCTCGCCCGTGGTGTCGAGAGGCCCAAGACGGTCGGACTCTGCCCGGCGAGCAACAAGCGCCTTTGCAATCTGAAAAGCAAACCGTTCTTCCCCATAATCCCGTATCACCTCCGTCAATTCCTGCACCGATGCCCGCGCGAGCCATTCGGCCGCCGACTCGCCGCGCGTCGGATCCATTCGCATGTCCAGCGGACCATCCGCGCGGAAACTGAAGCCGCGCGCCGGATCGTCCACCTGCGGCGAGGACACGCCCAGGTCCAGCAACACCCCCGACACCTTCTCGACGCCGCGCGCCGCAAGCGCGTCGCGCATCGATGCAAAGCTGTCATGCACGATCGAGAAGCGCGCATCCTCGATGCCCTGTGCCGTCTCGATCGCCCTCGGATCCTTGTCGAACGCGATCAGCCGCCCGCCCGACGCCAGCCGCGCGAGCACCGCGCGGCTATGGCCGCCGCGCCCGAACGTGCCGTCGACATACACGCCGTCCGGCCGCGTCACGAGCGACTCGACCGCCTCATCCAACAGCACCGTCCGATGCCGCAATTCATTTCCCATCGCGGGCGTCTCCGTCACCGCAATCAGAACGTGAAATTCTTCAGCGCGTCGGGCATGCCCTGCGCCATCGCCGCCTGCTCCTTCGCGTTGTAGGTCTGCGAATCCCACAGCTCGAAGTGACTACCCATTCCCAACAACATGACTTCCTTTTCCAGTCCGGCTGCCATGCGCAGCTCGGGCGATACGAGAATCCGGCCCGCGCTGTCGAGATCGACATCCATCGCATTGCCGAGAAAAATTCGCCGCCACCAGTGCGCGTCCATCGGCAGCGCGGCGATCTTGGCGCGGAACACTTCCCATTCGGGGCGCGGAAACAGCAACAGGCAGCCGTCCGGGTGCTTGGTCACAGTCACCCGTCCTTCTGCCTGTCCTTGCAGCGCTTCGCGATAGCGAGCCGGCACCGACATCCGCCCTTTCGCATCGAGCGTCAGCGCCGACGCCCCTTGGAACACTTTCCGCTCTCCCGTTCAGGGCACCGAAGCACCCGCTCAATGCTGAGAATTTAGCCGGAACAGCCGGCTAAATCACACAAAAATACACTTTCTCACACTGTCTCCCACTTTAGAGGAAGGGTGTGGCACGGTCAAGGGAGCGGCCCGCTTTTTTGACGAATTTTGTTAGTTAGAACAAGGACTTACGCGCACATGCTCATGCGACCCCTCATTCCAAAAACCGTTATAAATGAATGAGCTAGTGCAACTTGTGAAGGTGATACGTGAGAAAGACGGGCCAGACTGGCGTGCGGACGGGGCTTTCGGGGGCGGGAAAACGAGGAGTGAGCGGACGGTATCGGGGGCGGTGAACCGGGGCGGCGTCCTGCGCCACCCCGGCCAAATCTCAGAGATAGTAAGCAGTGCGCGTCATGACTTTCGACGCGGCGCGCATCAGCATCCGCGCGGGTAGCGGCAGCTCGATCCCGCCGGCGTCGGTCGCGGCCTTGCCGTGCTTCACCTCGTCGATCCGCATCTGTTCGACGATCGCGCGCGATGCGGTGTCGGTCGCCGGCAGCTCGGACATGTGACCTTCGAGATGGCTCTCGACCTGCCGCTCCGTCTCCGCCATGAAGCCGAGGCTGACCTTGTCGCCGAGCGTGCCGGCCGCCACACCGATCGCGAGCGCGCCGGCATACCACAGCGGGTTCAGCAGGCTCGGGCGCGAATCGAGTTCCTTCAGGCGGTGCGCGGTCCACGCGAGGTGATCCTCCTCCTCGCGCGCGGCCTCCTCGAACATCGCCTTCGCCGACGCGGTGCGCGCGGTGAGCTTCTGCGCCTGGTAGAGCGCCTGCGCGCAGACCTCGCCGACGTGATTCACGCGCATCAGGCCGGCCGCGTGCGTGCGCTCGGCGGGCGTCAGCTCGACGTCCGTCGTATCGACCGGCACGGGCACCGGCCGGCTCATCCGGCTAATGCCGGTCAGCGATCGCAGGCCGCGATCGAATTCGCTGATCAGTTCATCCAACACCATCCTGTTCTCCTGGCTGCAGATGCCGCTGCGCGCGGCAAGGGCACGAGTCCGCTGCGTAACCGACTTGATTATTCAGCGGAAATTGCGGTTAACCCGTGATTTTAACCATTGTTGCATAAAGGAAACATGGCGGCGTTGAGCTGCAGCATTTCGCTTTGTGGCAAAAACCGGCTTTGCTACATTACGTGCGACTTCTTGCGAAGTTGATGGGGCCCGTCGACAGAACATAACTATCCGCCCCGCCAAAAAAATTCAGTGATTCTTGGAGATCCGCTAATGAAAAAGTCGCTTCTCGCGCTCGTCGCGCTGGGCGCGTTCGCTGGCGCTGCTCATGCGCAAAGCAGCGTGACGCTTTACGGCATCATCGATGAAGGCTTCCTCTTCAACAACAACGCAGGCGGCAAGCACCTGTACGGCCTGGCGAGCGGCGTGATGCAAGGCAGCCGCTTCGGCCTGCGCGGCACCGAGGACCTCGGTGGCGGCCTGAAGGCGATCTTCACCCTCGAAAACGGTTTCGACGTGAACAGCGGCCGGCTCGGTCAGGGCGGCCTGATGTTCGGTCGTCAGGCTTACGTCGGCCTGTCGAGCCCGTACGGTACGGTCACGCTGGGTCGTCAGTACGACTCCGTCGTCGACTTCGTCGGCCCGCTCGAGGCAGGCGACCAGTGGGGCGGCTACATCGCCGCTCACCCGGGCGACCTCGACAACTTCAACAACGCGTATCGCGTGAACAACGCGGTCAAGTTCACGAGCCAGAACTACGGCGGCCTCACGTTCGGCGGCTTGTACAGCTTCGGCGGCCAGGCAGGCCAGTTCTCGAAGAACCAGGTCTGGTCGCTCGGCGCAGGCTACAACAACGGCCCGCTGGTCCTCGGCGTCGGTTACTTGAACGCACGTACGCCGAACCAGTTCGGCGGCATGTTCAACAACGGCTCGGCATCGTCGTCGGTCTCGTCGCCGGTCTACGGCGCGTACGCGAACAACGCGAACACGTACCAGGTCATCGGTGCAGGCGGCGCGTACACGTTCGGCGCAGCGACGATCGGCGCGACGTACTCGAACACGAAGTTCAAGGGCTTCTCGGCAGGCCCGTTCGTGAACCAGACCGCGACGTTCAACAACGGCGAAATCAACTTCAAGTACCAGTTGACTCCGGCGTTGATTCTCGGCGCCGCGTACGACTACACGCAAGGCAGCAAGATCGACGGCAACTCGGCAGCCAAGTACCACCAGGGCTCGCTGGGCGTCGACTACTTCCTGTCGAAGCGCACGGACGTGTACGCGATCGGCGTGTACCAGCACGCATCGGGCAACGTGCTCGATTCGAACGGCAACGTCCTGAAGGCAACGGCGGCGATCAACGGTCTCGCAGGTTCGAGCACCAGCAACCAGGTCGCAGCACGCGTCGGTATCCGTCACAAGTTCTAATCAGCTTGTCTGACAAGCCGCAGCATATTGAAGGCGCCTTCGGGCGCCTTTTTCTTTGCTGGCGCGGCGGGGATGTCGATTGGTGGCCGGGCGGTGAATCGATCGGTCCGCGGGTGGCGGTAGACGCGCGTCGCGGTACGCCGTCCCGGCCGTCAGGTCGAAACGCGAGGCTTGCGCCGCCGCTCGCACGAAACAGGCGCCTCCTGGTCAATCACCCGCAGCCGCAAACAAAAAGCCCGGCACAGGCCGGGCGTTTCGTTCAACCGCATCGTTGCGTGCGTTACGCACGTCCGTCGCGCAGTTCGCGCCGCAGGATCTTGCCGACGTTCGTCTTCGGCAGCTCCGTGCGGAACTCGACCAGCTTCGGCCGCTTGTACCCGGTGAGCCGCTCCTTGCAGTAGGCAAGGATGTCCTTGTCGGTCAGCGCCGGATCCTTTTTGACGACGAACAGCTTCACGGCTTCGCCGGAATGCTCGTCCGGCACGCCAACTGCCGCCACCTCGAACACGCCCGGATGCGACGCCACCACGTCCTCGACTTCGTTCGGATAGACGTTGAAGCCGGACACGAGAATCATGTCCTTCTTGCGATCGACGATCTTCACGTAGCCGCGCGCATCCATCACGCCGACGTCGCCCGTCTTGAAGAAGCCGTCCGCGAACATGACCTTCGCGGTCTCGTCGGGCCGGTTCCAGTAGCCGGCCATCACCTGCGGGCCACGGATGCAGATCTCGCCCGGCTCGCCGAGCGCGACGTCGTTGCCGGCATCGTCTCGGATCGCGACTTCGGTCGACGGCAGCGGCAAGCCGATCGTGCCGCTGTATTCGGTCGCCGTCACAGGGTTGCAGGTCGCCACCGGCGACGTTTCGGACAGCCCGTATCCTTCGATGATCGCCGTACCGGTCTTTTCATACCAGCGCTTCGCGACGCCTTCCTGGATCGCCATGCCGCCGCCGTTGGCGATCACGAGCTTCGACAGGTCGAGCTGACCGAATTCCGGATGGTTCAGCAGCGCGTTGTACAGCGTGTTGACGGCCGGAATCGTCGAGATCTGGTAGCCCTTCAACTCCTTGATCATGCCGCCGATATCGCGCGGGTTCGGGATCAGGATACCCATCCCGCCCGTGCGCATCGTCAGGAAACCGCACA
Organism: Burkholderia sp. CpTa8-5; assembly: GCF_017815045.1. Taxonomy (NCBI): domain Bacteria; kingdom Pseudomonadati; phylum Pseudomonadota; class Betaproteobacteria; order Burkholderiales; family Burkholderiaceae; genus Burkholderia; species Burkholderia sp. CpTa8-5. Next base: position 3,792 of record NZ_JAGIQD010000007.1, on the reverse strand, counting down.
CGGTCAACGCGAACACGTGATACAGCGGCAGCGCGACAACCGTCACGAACTGTTTCACGTCCGGGTACTTGTCGTGAGCCGGCTGATGCCACGCGCCGGCCTGCAGCACGTTCGACACGATGTTCCGGTGCAGCAGCGTCGCGCCCTTCGCCACGCCGGTCGTCCCGCCCGTGTACTGCAGGAACGCGACGTCGTCGGGGCCGATTTTCTGCGATTTGAAGCCCTGTCGCCCGCCCTCCGACAGCGCGGCCTTGAAGCGCGTGAACGACGGCAGTTGCCACGCAGGCACCATCTTCTTCACGTTGCGCACGACGTAATTGACGAGCCAGCCCTTGATGCCCAGCAGGTCGCCCATCGACGCGACGACCACGTGCTTGACGGCCGTATTGGCGATGACGGCCTGCAGCGTCGACGCGAAATTCTCCAGGATGACGATCGCCTCCGCACCGCTGTCCTTCAGCTGATGCTCGAGCTCACGCGGCGTATAGAGCGGGTTGACGTTGACGACCGTGTAGCCGGCACGCAGGACCGCGGCAATCGTGACCGGGTATTGCAGCACGTTCGGCATCATGATCGCGACGCGCGCCCCGCGAGCCAGGCCGCGGGATTGCAGCCACGCGCCGAACTCGCGCGACAGCTTGTCGAGTTCGCCGTACGTGATGCCCTTGCCCATGCAGACGAACGCGGTACGGTCTCGGTACTGCCGGAAGCTCTCGTCGAGCAGGTCCGGCACGGACGGATAAGGAGAGGCGTCAATTTCGGCTGGAACGCCGGGTGGGTACGATTTCAGCCAAATTTGATCCATACCGCGCGTCTCCTCACAGATTTTCGAATGGTCGTGCTAAAACGCATCGTAACGGCTCCCCCGCCCCGAGACAACAGGGTTAGATGTCCACTTCGAACTTGCATATCAATTTCGTCTGATCATACGGCGATATTCGATCAAATCCGCTCAACTTCCACAAGACAATCGTAAAACGTCGCCGAATTGCCCAGGTCTGTCAGCGCCTGGCTCGTCACCTCGTTCGCGTTCCTGCCGTCCGGCGACAGCTTCTTCCACCAGATCGACAGCCCGACGACGAGCCCGGCACGCGCGCGATCGGTTACTCGCGCGAGCGCCTGCATCGATCCGCGGTCGTTGAAGATACGGACGACGTCTCCCTCTGCGATGCCGCGCGCGCGGGCGTCGGACGGATGCATGTCGAGGTGCGGCTCGCCTTCCGTCGAACGCAGGCTGTCGACGTTCACGAACGTGCTGTTCAGGAAGTGGCGGGCCGGCGGCGAAATCATCGCCAGTGGATAGCGTGCGGCAAGCTCGGGCGCGGCTTCGGCCGATTCGAACGGCGGCAGATAGTCAGGGACGGGGTCCAAGCCCATCTGCTCGAGCCGCGGGCTGTAGAACTCGCACTTGCCGGAGGGTGTGCGGAAACCGCCGTTCGCGAATGGCGCTTCCGGCAGCTTGAGCTTCAGCCAGCCTGCGCGCTTCAACGTGTCCCAGTCGCTGTCGAGCGCCGGATCGTCCCAGCGAAGCGCCGCACGCGCGACCTCTTCGTCGCTGTGATAGAGCGCGGGCTCGTCGAGTCCCATGCTGCGCGCGATTCCGCGAAAGATCTCCGTGTTCGGTCGCGCGTCTCCCACCGGCGGAATCGCCGGCAGGTTGGCCATCACGTAGGTATGGCCGTACGACTTATGGACATCCAGATGTTCGAGCTGCGTCGTCGCCGGCAAGACAATGTCGGCGAAATCGACCGTATCCGTCTTGAAGTGTTCGAGAACGACCGTGAACAAATCGTCACGTGCGAAGCCCGCGGCAACCTTCGACGAGTCCGGCGCAACCGCCACCGGATTCGAGTTGTACACGATCACCGCTTCGACTTTCGGCCCGAACGTCGCGTCGCCCGGGTGTAGCAGCGCATCGCCGAGCGCGTTCATGTTGATGATGCGCGGCAGCTTGTGCGGCCAACCCGGCATCAGGTCCGGACGCACCAGCGTCGCCTGATTGACGGGCGCCGATTCCGACGACGAGAGCAGCAGGCCACCCGCCCGATCGCGCCACGCCCCCGTCAATGCCGGCAGGCTTGCGATTGCGCGCACGGCATTGCCGCCGCCGCGAACGCGCTGCATGCCGTAGTTGAGGCGAATCGATGCCTTGCGGGTGGCGCCGTAGCGACGCGCAAGGTCGACCAGCTCCGATGCGTCGATGCCGCAGATCTGCGCAACGCGTTCCGGCGGGTAGGACAAGGCGCGCGCCTTGAGTGCGTCAAAGCCGAGTGTGTGGTCGGCGATGTAATCGTGATCGAGCAGGTTTTCGGTAATCAGCACGTACATCATGCCGAGCGCAAACGCGCCATCGGTACCGGGCTTCAGTGCAATGTGCTGATGACATTTCTCCGCGGTGAGCGAACGGTACGGGTCGATCGCGACAAGATGCGCGCCACGACGCTTCGCTTCCTGCGCGCGGGTCCAGAAGTGCAGGCTCGATGCAATCGGATTCGCGCCCCATATCAGGATCAGCTCGCTTTCCTCGAAGTGCTCGACGTGCATGCCGACACTACCGCCGTATGTGTATCGCAGCCCCGCCGCGCCGGCCGCCGAGCAGATCGTGCGCTCCAGCCGCGACGCGCCGAGCTTGTGGAAGAAGCGCTGGGCAATGCCCTCGCCTTGCACGAACCCCATCGTCCCCGCATAGCTGTACGGCATGATTGCTTCCGGCGCGCGCTCGGCGATTTCACCGAGGCGACGCCCGATCTCGTCGAATGCCTCGCTCCAGCTAATCGGCACGAAGCGCCCTTCCCCCTTCGCGCCGACGCGCTTGAGCGGGACGGTGAGGCGATCGGGATGATGAACGCGATCCGCGTATCGGCTGACTTTCGTACACAACACACCCTGCGTCGGCGGATGATCGGGATCGCCGGTGACCTTGATGGCCTTGCCGTTCTCGACGGTCACCCGCATTGCGCACGTGTCCGGACAATCATGCGGGCAAACGGCCCGGGCTATCTGGGTGGCGGCGTTCATCGTTTTTGAATGCAGAGATGGGGATTCGCAAATTTTACGTGGGGACGTCGAATAAAGCGTTCATTTCGCACGGATTTTGGATTATTTGACCGAAGACGGGACGGGTAGCTGGCTGCAGGAAGCGGGTCGCGCAATCGCGCTCGTCGATATACGTTTGCGGGGAGCAAATTGCGGTTTTGATCGAAGATATGATCAATAATCGGCGGAATCGCTGGAGATGGAAGCGATTGAGGCAGTTGGACGCTGCAATGGTTTGCGGCAGAGGAGCCCGGCGTACGTAGCCTCGGTAACACCTCACCACATGCTTTTTGGGACGCCGAAATGCAAAAACCCCCGCCTGTTCGGGCGGGGGTTCTTGGCTTGAGGGGAGCCTGACGATTACCTACTTTCACACGGGAATCCGCACTATCATCGGCGTAGAGTCGTTTCACGGTCCTGTTCGGGATGGGAAGGGGTGGGACCGACTCGCTATGGTCATCAGGCAAAGGGGGTTGTCCTGCTGGCGTGGCCAACAGAACCAATCTGGGAAGAAGCAGTAATTTAGGTTGTGTGTATCACACACGAGAATTCAACTTGTCTCGTCTTGCTACGCAGGTCGCCGGTACTTCAACCGGCGCGCCGCATCGATCAGCTTCGCTGCTCGACGCTCTGCGTGGGATGCTCGTAAGTGCTGAAGCACTAACGATCATCGACAAGGCAGACTTGTTATAGGATCAAGCCTTACGGGCAATTAGTATCAGTTAGCTGAACGCATTACTGCGCTTACACACCTGA
>NZ_JAGIQD010000079.1:0-868 GCF_017815045.1 Burkholderia sp. CpTa8-5 | reverse complement strand
TCGCGGGCGACGCGGAGATCGTGATCGCGGGCGGCCAGGAGAACATGAGCGCGGCGCCGCACGTGCTGCCGGGCTCGCGCGACGGGTTCCGGATGGGCGACGCGAAGCTGGTCGACACGATGATCGTCGACGGGCTGTGGGACGTGTACAACCAGTACCACATGGGCATCACGGCGGAGAACGTCGCGAAGGAATACGGGATCACGCGCGAAGAGCAGGACGCGTTCGCGGCGCTGTCGCAGAACAAGGCGGAAGCTGCGCAGAAGGCCGGGCGCTTCGACGACGAGATCGTGCCGGTGTCGATCCCGCAACGCAAGGGCGAGCCGCTGCAGTTCGCGACCGACGAGTTCGTGCGTCACGGCGTGACGGCGGAGTCGCTGGCCGGGCTGAAGCCGGCGTTCGCGAAGGACGGCTCGGTGACGGCGGCGAACGCGTCGGGGCTGAACGACGGCGCGGCGGCGGTGCTGGTGATGTCGGCGCAGAAGGCGGCGGCGCTGGGCCTGACGCCGCTGGCGCGGATCAAGGCGTATGCGAACGCGGGCGTGGATCCGAGCGTGATGGGCATGGGGCCGGTGCCGGCGTCGCGCCGGGCGCTGGAGCGCGCGGGCTGGACGCCGGGCGACCTGGACCTGATGGAGATCAACGAAGCGTTCGCGGCGCAGGCGCTGGCGGTGCACAAGCAGATGGGCTGGGACACGTCGAAGGTGAACGTGAACGGCGGGGCGATCGCGATCGGCCACCCGATCGGCGCGTCGGGCTGCCGGATCCTGGTGACGCTGCTGCACGAGATGGTCAAGCGCGACGCGAAGCGCGGGCTGGCGTCGCTGTGCATCGGCGGCGGGATGGGCGTCGCGCTCGCGGTCGAGCG
>NZ_JAGIQD010000078.1:0-938 GCF_017815045.1 Burkholderia sp. CpTa8-5 | reverse complement strand
TCGCCGCCGTCGTCGTTCTTCACGAACTCGTACACGGCCGCCGGGCAGAAGCGCGCCTCCGGCCCCGCATACGTGCGCAGGTTCACGTTCACCGGCACGCTCGCATCCTTCAGCGTCAGGTGCGCCGGCTGGTTTTCCTCGTGGTTCGTGTTCGAGATGAACACCGATGACAGCCGGTCGAACGTCAGCTTGCCGTCCGGCTTCGGATACGCGATCGGCTCGCACTGCGACGCCGGCTTCAGCATCTCGTGGTCCGCGTGCTGGTGATGCAGCGTCCACGGCACGTTGCCGCCCATCACCTTCTGCTCGAGCCCGACCATCAGCGTGCCCAGGTACAGGCCCTTCGCCATCCATTGCTTGAAGTTGCGCGCGCGGTACAGCTCCGTGTACAGCCACGATTGCTTGAACGCATCGGGGTACGCGTTGAGCTCGTCCGACTGACGGCCGGCCTGCACCGCGTCGAACGCGGCGTCGGCCGCGAGCATGCCGGTCTTGATCGCCGCATGGCTGCCCTTGATCCGCGATGCGTTCAGGAAGCCCGCGTCGTCGCCGATCAGCGCGCCGCCCGGGAACACCGTCTTCGGCAGCGACAGCAGGCCGCCCGCGGTGATCGCGCGCGCGCCGTACGACACGCGCTTGCCGCCTTCGAGGAACGCGCGGATCGACGGATGCGTCTTGTAGCGCTGGAATTCCTCGAACGGCGACAGGTACGGGTTCGTGTAGCCCAGGCCCACCACGAAGCCGACCACGACCTGGTTGTTGTCCATGTGATACAGGAACGAGCCGCCGTACGTGTCGGACTTCAGCGGCCAGCCGGCCGTGTGGATCACGAGGCCCGGCTTGTGCTTGGCCGGATCGATTTCCCACAGTTCCTTGATGCCGATCCCGTACGCTTGCGGATCGGCGTTCGCGTCGAGCTTGAACGTCGAGATCAGCTG
>NZ_JAGIQD010000077.1:0-953 GCF_017815045.1 Burkholderia sp. CpTa8-5 | reverse complement strand
CTGCCGGGCCGCACCAGTGCATTCCTCGTCGCGCAGGTCCGCGCGCGGGTCGACGGCATCGTGCTGCGCCGCGAATTCACCGAAGGCACCGACGTCAAGGCCGGTCAGCGTCTCTACAAGATCGATCCGGCGCCGTACGTCGCAGCCCTGAACAGCGCGAAGGCGACGCTCGCGAAGGCGCAGGCGAACCTCGTCACGCAGAACGCGCTGGTCGCGCGCTACAAGGTGCTGGTCGCCGCGAACGCGGTCAGCAAGCAGGACTACGACAACGCGGTCGCCACGCAAGGCCAGGCCGCAGCGGACGTCGCGGCCGGCAAGGCGGCGGTCGACACCGCGCAGATCAACCTCGGCTATACGGATGTCGTGTCGCCGATCAGCGGCCGCGTCGGCATCTCGCAGGTGACGCCGGGCGCATACGTGCAGGCGAGCCAGGCGACGCTGATGTCGACGGTGCAGCAGCTCGATCCGGTGTACGTCGACCTCACGCAGTCGAGCCTCGAAGGGCTGAAGCTGCGTCAGGACGTGCAGAGCGGCCGCCTGAAGACGAGCGGCCCGGGCGCGGCGAAGGTGTCGCTGATCCTCGAAGACGGCAAGACCTATTCGGAAGCCGGCAAGCTGCAGTTCTCGGACGTGACGGTCGACCAGACCACCGGTTCGGTGACGATCCGCGCGGTGTTCCCGAACCCCGGCCGCGTGCTGCTGCCGGGGATGTTCGTGCGCGCACGGATCGAGGAAGGCGTGAACGAGAACGCGTTCCTGGTGCCGCAGATCGGCGTCACGCACGACCAGAAGGGGCAGGCGATCGCACTGGTCGTGACCGCGGCCAACAAGGTCGAGATGCGTCCGTTGACGACGACCGGCACGTACGGCCAGAACTGGGTCGTCGAAGGCGGTCTGCAGGCAGGAGATCACGTGATCGTGCAAGGCGTCGACAAGGTGCGCCCGGGCGCGAC
>NZ_JAGIQD010000076.1:0-956 GCF_017815045.1 Burkholderia sp. CpTa8-5 | reverse complement strand
TCGGTCTTCACGCGCTCGACGATCCCCTCGTCGCGCAGCAGCTTCAGGTTCGCGACCGCGACGGCCGCCGCCACCGGATGGCCCGAATACGTGAGGCCGTGATTGAATTCGCCGTTATCGATGATCGGGCGCGCGACGCGCTCATGAATGCCCACCGCCCCCATCGGCACATAGCCCGACGTCAGGCCCTTCGCCATCGTGATCAGGTCCGGCTCGAAGCCGAAGTGCTGGTGCGCGAACCATTCGCCGGTGCGCCCGAACCCGCCGATCACTTCGTCGGCGACGAGCAGAATGTCGTACTTGCGGCAGATCCGCTGGATTTCCGGCCAGTACGTCGACGGCGGGAAGATCACGCCGCCCGCGCCCTGGAACGGCTCGCCGATGAATGCCGCGACGTTCTCCGCGCCGAGTTCGAGGATCTTCTCTTCGAGCTGCTGCGCGCGTGCGAGGCCGAATGCTTCGGGCGTCTCGCCCGGCTGCGCCTCGCCGAAGAAATACGGCTGATCGATATGTACGATGTGCTCGACTTTCGACGGCATCTGCTCGTGCATGTAGCCCATCCCGCCGAGCGTGCCGCCCGCGATCGTCGAGCCGTGATAGCCGTTCTTGCGCGAGATCACGTACTTCTTCTGCGGCTTGCCCTGCACGCGCCAGTACTGGTGCACGAGACGCAGCACGGTGTCGTTGCCTTCCGAGCCGCTGTTGCAATAGAAGAAGTGGTTGAAGCCGGCGGGCGTCACTTCGGCCAGCATCGCCGACAGTTCGATCACCGGCGGATGCGTGGTTTTGAAGAACGTGTTGTAGAACGGCAGTTCCTGGATCTGGCGATACGCGGCGTCGGCGAGTTCCTTGCGGCCGTAGCCGACGTTCACGCACCACAGGCCAGCCATCCCGTCGATCACCTTGTTGCCGTCCGAGTCCCACAGGTAGACACCGTCGGCCTTCACGATCACGCG
>NZ_JAGIQD010000075.1:0-1031 GCF_017815045.1 Burkholderia sp. CpTa8-5 | reverse complement strand
CCCACACCTGGCGATGCACGTCCGCATCGGAGAATGTTCAGCGCAGCGTTGATATCACGATCATGCACGACACCACAGTCACTGCAGGCCCATTCTCTTACTCGCAGTCCCGCGATACCTTTCGGCCGCGTCGTGCTGTCTTTCGATCCGCACGCCGAACAGGACTGGGTCGAACCGCTTTCGTCGACTTCCTCGAACGTGGCCCCGTGCGCAATCGCTTTGTAGCGGAGCTTGTTTCGGAAAGACGACCAGGATGCGTCGTAGACGCTCTTTGCCATCCTGGTTCTGGCGAGTTTTGCGGCCGACACGTTGCCGACCGCGATGTAATCGAAACGCTGCACCAGATCGAGCGCGAGCTTGTGCTGGAAGTCGGCTCGGGCATTCGCGACCTTGGCGTGCAGTTTCGCGATATGCCGCTTGTGCTTTCGCGCCCGTTGCGCTTTCGCCAGCTTTTCCGCCGCGCGTCGGCCGAACCGGTCATTCGGCAGTTTTTCTCCGGTCGAAAGTGTGGCGAAGTCTTTCAGGCCGAGATCGATGCCGACACCGGAACGGATCGGACGAGCCTGAACATCCGGCATCTCGATCACGATGTTCAAGAACCAATTGCCGCGCGCATCCTGCGCGAAGTTGGTCCCATCCTTGATCTTGCCTTCGGGAAGCGGCCGGCTGTTGAACACGCGAAAGGTGTTGCCGGCGAAACGAAACGCATCGCCCTCGCGCTTCAGGTCACGGCCCTTCAGCGGCACCCAGCCCAGCGATTTCCTGCCGCGATAGCGCAGGTAGGGCCGACGGTGCTGGCTGCGCGACCTCGCGTATTGCTCGCACGTCGCGTTGACCGTGCCGGAGTGAATACCGAGTTCCTTGCTGCTCCCCGTCGTCAGCACGTTCAGGTCGAATCCTGTAGGCCACTTCTTGCCCCACTTGAGCGCGTGCTTCTGCGTGTCGTTGCAGAAGTTCCAGATGTAGTTCACCGCACGGCTCTGCTTGTTGAGCAGTCCGTTGAGCGACTTCACGCGGTAGCGGTAGACAAG
>NZ_JAGIQD010000074.1:0-1214 GCF_017815045.1 Burkholderia sp. CpTa8-5 | reverse complement strand
CCGTCGGTGCGGCAGGCGAGCCAGCAGCACCGGATCAGCATCACGACGGTGCTGCATGCGTATCTGCTGCTGGAAAGCCGCGGGCTGCTCGAAAGCCGGCCGCAGTCGGGCTATTTCGTGAACCTGCGGCGCGACGACGGGCACGCGCCGGTGCGCGAACTGCGGCCGTCGAAGCCGATCGCGATCTCGTCGTCGGTCGACGTGAGCCGGCTCGTGCTGTCGACGCTGCGCTCGATCGGCACGGACGACGCGGTGCCGCTCGGCTCGCCGTATCCGGACCCGAGCCTGTTCCCGTTCGAGAAACTGAACCGCTACGCGTATGCGGCCGGCCGCGACAAGTCGCTGTGGGGCGTGACCGACGGGCTGCCGCCCGGCCATCCGCGGCTGATCCGGCAGATCGCGCGCCGCTACCTGGAGAACGGGATGTCGGTGGACCCGAACGAGATCATTGTGACGGTCGGCGCGACGGAGGCGATCAACCTGTGCCTGCAGGCGGTCGCGAAACCGGGCGACACGATCGCGGTGGAATCGCCGACGTTCTACGCGATGCTGCACGCGATCGAGCGGATGGGGATGAAGGCGATCGAGGTGGCCACGCATCCGGAATACGGGATCGACATCGCGGCGCTGGCCGCGATCGCGAAGTCGCAGCCGATCGCCGCGTGCATGGTGATGCCGAACTTCCAGAATCCGCTGGGTTTCCAGATGCCGGACGAGCGCAAGCGCGAACTGGTTGAGTTCGCAACGAATGCCGGTCTGCCGATCATCGAGAACGGCGTATACAACGAACTGTATTTCGGCGATACGCATCCGAGTTCATTGAAATCCTACGACCGGACCGGGATCGTGCTGCATTGCTCGTCGTTCTCGAAGAGCCTGACGGCCGCGTACCGGATCGGCTGGGCGCTGCCGGGCCGTTATCGCGATCAGGTCGAGAAGCTGAAGTTCCTGAATACGCTCGCGACGCCGTCGTTGCCGCAACTGGCGATCGCGGAGTTTCTCGAGCGCGACGGCTACGAACATCACCTGCGGCGAATTCGCAAGGCGTATGCGCAGCAGGCGAACCTGATGCGCGCGATGGTGTCGCGGTTCTTTCCGGAAGGCACGCGCATGTCGAGCCCGGCGGGCGGGTACGTGCTGTGGGTCGAGTTGCCGGCGCAGGTCGATGCGATGCGGTTGTACCAGCTTGCGCTGGAGCAGGGGATCACGATCGG
>NZ_JAGIQD010000073.1:0-1295 GCF_017815045.1 Burkholderia sp. CpTa8-5 | reverse complement strand
TGTTCATGACCTTGAGCGGATAAGCCGATGCGTGGAATGGACGAGATGCAAGAACCGCTGTTCACGACGGTGAAGCTGGAAGACTTCGTGCCGGCCGATCACCCGTTGCGGCCACTTCGACTGCTGGTCAATCAGGCGTTGAAGCGGCTCAACGGGCTGTTCGGCACGATCTATGCGGACAGCGGTCGCGCCTCGATTGCGCCGGAGAAGCTGCTGCGTGCGTTGCTGCTGCAGGTGTTTTACTCGGTGCGCAGCGAGCGCATGCTGATGGAGCAGATGCGCTACAACCTGCTGTTTCGCTGGTTCGTCGGCGTGGCCATCGAAGACGCCGTCTGGGACCACTCGGTATTCTCGAAGAACCGTGACCGGCTGCTTGAGCACGAAGTGATCGAGGCGTTCTTTACCGAAGTCATGAGCTTGGCGGACAAGCAAGGGTTGCTGTCCAGAGAGCACTTCTCGGTCGATGGCACGCTGATCCAGGCGTGGGCCAGTCACAAGAGCTTCCGTCCCAAGGACGGCTCGGACGATCCGCCGGCCGGCGGCGGACGTAATGCCGACACGGACTGGAAAGGCAAACGGCGCAGCAACGACACGCATGAGTCGAGCACGGATCCGGACGCCCGGCTGTTCAAGAAGAGCAAAGGCACGCCGTCCATCCTGTGCTACCACGGTCACATCCTGATGGAGAACCGTTCGGGCTTGGTGGTCGGCGCCGTGGTGAGCCATGCCGACGGCTTCGCCGAACGCGCCAATGCATTGCGCCTGCTCGATTGCGTGCCCGGTCGTCATACCAAGACGCTCGGCGCCGACAAGGGCTATGACATGCGCGACTTCGTGCGGGACTGCCGTGCGCGCAAGGTGACGCCGCACGTCGCGCGCAATGACACGCATCAAGGCGGCAGCGCGATCGACGGCCGTACCTCGCGGCACGCCGGCTACGGCATCAGTCAGGTGAAGCGCAAACGCATCGAAGAGCACTTCGGCTGGGGCAAGACTGTCGGCAGGATTCGACAGACCGTGTATCGCGGCATCAAACGGGTCGACCAGCACTTCAAGTTGACGATGCTGGCGAGTAACCTGACCCGAATGGCTCGAATGCTGACGGTGGTACCGCAAGGAGCGATGCAATGAGCCGCCCGAGCAGCGCGGCCGTCGCGCAGCAACGCACCAGCAATCCCGCTCGCCAGCGGGGCAGCCACGACGATCTATCGGCACCTCGACGGCTAATCGCATACGAAATCCATTTAATCAGTGCCCCGGCCATCAAAACGGGGCGCTTTTCAACAGCCTGCTAG
>NZ_JAGIQD010000072.1:0-1305 GCF_017815045.1 Burkholderia sp. CpTa8-5 | reverse complement strand
GGTTCATCGCGGATTACCGGGGAACGCGGCGCGGATCTTGAGGAAGAAGTATTCCTCGTCGCGGTACCCGTAGGCCCGACGCTTGATGACCTTGATGGTGTTGTTGATGCCTTCGACGACGCTGGTATTGAGCGGATGGCGGCAGCGGGCGAGGATTCCGTGCCAGTAACCCTGTAGGCGCTGCGCGAACAGTTGCAGCGCGGCAATCCCGCTTTGTCGGGCTTGCTCGATCCAGTGTTCCCAGGCCTTTTCCGCCCAGGCTGGCTTTCGGTAGAACCAGAGCCGTTTGAGTTCGTCGCGTAGCACGTAGACGCACAACAACGGCTGATTGGCAGCCAGCAGTTCCTTCAGATGGACGGACTGCTCGGGCTTCAGGTTGTGGCGGTTGCGCAGCAGCAGCCAGCGACTGGATTTCAACACCTTGCGGGCCGGGCGGTCATGGCGCAACTGATTGGCCTGATCCACTCGTACCCGATCGATCACCTCCCGCCCGTACTTGGCCACGACGTGGAACAGGTCGTAGACCACCTCGGCCTGCGGACACTGCGCCTTGATTTCCAGCTCGTAGGCCGTGGTCATATCGATCGCGACTGCTTCGATGCGCTCGGCGACACCCTCAGGAAGTTGCTCGAAGAAGGCGCGCGCCGTCTCGCGTGAGCGTCCCGATCCAATCCAGAGCACCTGCCGGCCGATCGGATCGACCACCACCGTGGCATACCGATGGCCTTTATGGAGTGCAAACTCGTCCATCGCCAAATAGCGGATCGTCGACCAGTCCGGCTCAGCCACACGCGCTTGTAAGCGCATCTTGTCGATCGATTTGACCGTGTGCCAGCCCAGATCGTAGAAGGCCGCCACTGCCTGTACGCTGGCCGCTTGCAGCAGTTTCTCGCAGGCCTTGGCAAATCGCTCCGTCACTCGCTGGTAACGGCCCAGCCACGCCAGCTTCTCCAGTCGCGGACCGCCGCAGCGTTCGCACCAGACCCGGCGGCGGGGGACGTGCAGCACCACCCGGTACTCGAACAGCGGCAGATCGCGCACGCGGCGAACCGTCGTCTCGTGGATTTGATGGCACCGTGCACCGCATTGCTCGCAGTACATCACCTTGCTGACCGGCTTCAAATGCAGCGATAGCGTACGGCCTTCTCCTTCCGGCCATTCCACCCGCTCCAACCGATAGCCCGTCCAGCAGCCCAGTGCCTGAAGTGCCTTGCGATCGAGCAATTGCTCCTCCTGACGTCTTTAAAGTCAGGCGTCAGATTACGCAATCCCCCTCAAACGCTCCACGGTTTCCCGCGATGAACC
>NZ_JAGIQD010000071.1:0-1334 GCF_017815045.1 Burkholderia sp. CpTa8-5 | reverse complement strand
CGATGCTGACCGACCACCTGACCTTCATGCTGGATGCCGGCCCAACCGACCTGAGCCGGTTGGCGGAGCATCTGCCGCATGCCTGGATCGAGCAAGCCGTCGAAGCGACCGGCACGGCGAGCATTCGTCGCCGTCGTTTGCCCGCCGAACAGGTGGTTTGGCTGGTGATTGCGCTGGCGATCTATCGCCATTGGTCGGTCAGCGAAGTGGTGGACAGCCTGGAACTGGTGCTGCCCAACGAGGCTACCTTCGTCAGCAAGAGCGCCGTTACCCAAGCCCGGCAGCGCCTGGGCCAAGCCCCGATAGCTTGGTTGTTCGAGCAAACCGCGCAGGCGTGGTGCAAACAGGACGCTGCTCGCCATGGATTCAAAGGCCTCAGTCTATGGGCCATGGATGGCACCACGCTACGCACGCCGGACAGTGCCGCGAATCGGGAACATTTCGGGGCCCAAAGCTACGCCAGCGGTAAGGTGGCCAGCTACCCGCAGGTGCGTGCCGTCACGCTGACCTCGATCCCGACGCATCTGGTGGCGAACATCGCGTTTGGCCGCTACGACACCAACGAGATGATCTACGCCAAGAATCTGCTGGCGCAGATTCCCGACCATTCGCTCACGGTCTTCGACAAAGGCTTCCTGGCAGCCGAGATCCTGTGCGGCTTGAGCTCGGGCGAACGCAATCGCCACTTCCTCATTCCGGCAAAGTCCAATACGCGTTGGGAGGTGCTGTCCGGCAAACCGGAGGATGCACTGGTGCGCATGCGCGTGTCGCCTCAGGCTCGGCAGAAATGCCCCGATCTGCCGGAGTGGTGGACGGCGCGAGCGATCCGCACTCAGGATGCACGGGGGCGCGAGCGCGTACTGCTGACGTCCTTGACCGATCGGCGCCGCTTCAAGTTGGCCGACCTGGTTGCTTGCTACGAGCGGCGCTGGCAGATTGAAACCAGCTACCGCGAACTGAAGCAGTCCATGCTGGGTAGCGAACTGACACTACGCAGCCGAACCGTCGAGGGTATCTATCAGGAGATTTGGGGCGCCTTGATCGCCTACAACCTGATTCGTCGAGAAATGGCCTGCGCGGCCTTTGAAGCCAAGTGCGAACCGACCGAACTGAGCTTCGTTCGCTCGTTCCATCTGATCCAGCACGAGATGATGTGGGCTGCGCGCACACCTGCCTTCGCCAAGCTGCCCGCCGTCCTCAAGCGACTTCGCGAGCACCTCAAGCTGCTCATCAATGTAAAACGGCCCGATCGCAAATGCGATCGGGCCGTCAAGTCCCGTCCTGCTCGTTATGCTGTCCGGTTCCTCAGAAAGAACCTTAACTGAACGGCATTA
>NZ_JAGIQD010000070.1:0-1353 GCF_017815045.1 Burkholderia sp. CpTa8-5 | reverse complement strand
CCGCCCTTGACGTCCTGCGCCTTGTAGCTGCGCAGCGCGACGACCATCTTGTTGTACGCGTCGATGAACGCGACGACCGTCGCCTTGCCTTCCGGCGTCGACGAGAAGCCCGCCAGCGCGCCGCCCACCCCGCCGCCGAAGCCGCCCAGCGCCGCGCCGTAGTTGGTCGCCGTCGAGCTGCCTTCCGACGCCGCGATCTGCACCGCCGAGCGCACGTCGAACAGCGTCAGCGTCACCACCGACGCCTTCGTCTGCAGGTGGCCCGCCACCGCCGCCACCGCGCTGTTGCCGATCAGCCCGCCGATCATGCTGCCGATCCCGCCGATCGGCGAATCGTTGATCACGATCTGCGGTTCCATGTAGTAGTCGGCCGCGACGCGCTGGCCCTTCTGCTGCTTCGAGCCCGCGCGGTATTCGCCCGAGTTGCGTTGCAGCTGCGTGATGCGCGACAGGCGCGCGTCGCTCTTCTGGTTGCCGATCGACGTGATCACGAAGCAGTTCGACTGCTGCACCGCCAGCCGCAGCAGCGGATCGATGCTCGTCACCTTGGTCGCGCTGCCGAACTGGCCCCACCAGTCGGCGTTGCGGCCGTCGTCGACCGCGATCGTGCCGAGCGGCGACGGGCAACGCTGCAGTTGCGAATCGGCGCCGGCGCTCGCGCCGCCGGCCGCCGCGCCCGTCACGCCGGCGTTCTGCCCGCCGGGCGTCACCACGCCGCCGCAACCCGCGACGGCCGCGCCAAGCGCTGCAACCAGCGCGCCTTGAGTGAGACGTTGGGAAAGGTTGGTCTTCATGTCGTTATCGATCGATTAGCGTCGTTGTTCGGCTTATGTGTTCGTGCGAACTTCGATAAGCCCCCCGGCGTGGCGCGCGATGGTGGTCTCCCCGCTGCCGCCCCGTTGCTCGATACCCGGTCAGTAGTACCAGTACGTCTGCTGCCAGACGCCGTAGTACGGATAGCCCGAGTACCAGTAGCCGTAATAGACGTCACGCCATTGCGTGCGCCATTTCCAGTCTTCTTCGTCTTCCTTCTTGGCCTTGCGTGCAAGGTCGAGCAGCTTCTTCGATTCCTTGTCGCCGCGGCCGGCCGCGATCGACAGCCACTTCTCCGCTTCGCGCGCATCCGAGCCCATTTCCTCGAGACCGAACAGGTAGAAACTGCCGAGCGCCTTTTGCGCGTTCAGGTCGCCGCGTTCGGCGGCCTCGCGCATCCACTTGAGCGCCTGGTAGCTGTCCTGGCGCACGCCGTCGCCGCGGAAATAGCGCAGGCCGAGGTCGTAGGCGGCCTTCGGCTGGGTCTTCGCGGTTTGCTTGAGCGCGGCGATGCGTGGATCGTCCCGGTCTTCCGCATCG